>JAAWAC010000011.1 GCA_022791975.1 Lachnospiraceae bacterium
AGCTTAGAGCTTTTGGTCGTTCGAGTGAGCGAAGAGAACTCGAACTTCCATAAGTAAAAGCGAAGCGGACTCTAAGAAGTCAGGAGCAAGCGCACGTCATAGGAGATATGTCTTAATAGATAATTCAGTATATAGTTTTGAAGGCACAAGAGAAAGCAAAGAAAAAGGAACTAATCCTCGATAGCTCAATGGTAGAGCACGCGGCTGTTAACCGCGGGGTTGTAGGTTCGAGCCCTACTCGGGGAGCTAAGAGAATAGCTTAAGGCAAAACCTGTAGACATGATTGTTTACAGGTTTTTGTTTGCTTGAGAATTAGGGAGGTATACTGCTTATAATCATAAAAAATAAGAAAGATTGTTTTAAAAGGAGGAGAAAAGGTGATGATTTACGCCATGAGTGACATACATGGATGTCTTGGTGCTTTTGAATATGCGCTTTCGCTGGTAGATTTTTCTGGTGCTAACAAACTTGTTCTTTTAGGTGATTATGTACATGGACCGGATAGTTATGGGGTTCTCAATAAAATCATGAAGCTACAGAGGAAATATGGCAATGATAAAGTAATTGCGCTTCTTGGAAATCATGAGGATATGGTATGTGATGGCAGATGGCCCATTGGCGGAACTGGGGATGACGCTGCATATGAGGAGGAAGATGACAGATATCTTATGTGGATGCAAAGTCTTCCAAGATATTATACAGAAGGAAATACAATATTTGTCCATGCCGGAATTGATGAAGAGGCGGAGGATTTATGGGAGTGGGGTACCGACGATTTTACATTTACGGAGAAATATCCAGCCCAGACAGGTAGATTTTATAGTGACATAAAGATTGTCGCAGGACATATTGGGACGGCAGTCATATCAGGGGATCCAAGATTTCATGATATTTATTTTGATGGAGAGAGTCATTATTACATAGATGGAACTGTTTTGGACAGTGGGGTGATTCCCATTATAAAAGTTGATACAGAAAATAACAAATATTATCGTGTTACGGAGATGGGAGCCTGGTTGATATTGCCTTATGACGAAGATCATTAGTCTGGGCATATTTTCTCCACAAAGGTGGTCCTTGGCAGATGGACAGACTTTGTTTGATAATATATACTATAGTGAGTAAGCTTCCAGAAGGACAGGCTGTCCGAATTTACGAAAGCAGGTAAATCATATGAAAGAAGAGCAGGTTCTTTGTCAAGTCAAAATATTTATGGACAATCTGGCCCGAGGCGTGGACCCGGCCAGCGGAGAAGAGCTCCCCCAAAAAAGTGTGTTGCGCCGGGAACAGCTGGTCAAATGCTTCCGGTATGTCTCCCAGGCACTGGAGCAGGAGCTGGATCGGCAGAAAGAGGCGGCACGGACCTGGGAAGTAGAAGCCGCCGTGAAGGAAGAGGCGGTTGGGGAAGCAGAGACCATGAGAACTAGGATGGCAAAAATTGTCTATTCTCTGGGATTTACAGGATGGCGCCCGTTTTTATATAAGGCGGCTACTGAGTGGATGACCCAGGAGGGGTATCTGGAGCTGGGAGAGACATCGGCCCACAGTTCTCAAAAGGATATCCCTTTTATCACATTAAAGGGAAAGGCAATCGGGCTTCTGGAAGTGAAACAGCAGGAAGGTGGTGCTCTTGTCTTCCTGTGCAGCGAAAAGTGCCAGGATTTTTTGCAGGGAAATATGGACAAAATTATGGCCTTAGAGCAAAGACAGTGGGAGCCATTTTTAAATTGTCTGACATCGGAATGGCATGCCGGGTTCTCCTATCTGGAAAAACCGGATACGCTCACGGCGCTGCTGCGGCATATCAATAGCCAGTTTCCCGTGAATCTTCCCAGAAAACCCAGTGTGCTCCAGGTTTTCTCCTGGCTGAAGTGGAAGGGACTGCTGGAAGACAAGTTCAGTGAGAACGGTCGTAAGGGAACCGAGCCCACTTTTGAGGGAGGGCAGTTGGGATTGAGCATGAATTATAGGCGTACAGTTCTCTTCCCGCTCTCTGCCCAGAAGTTTATAATGGATAACATAGAACAGATGATCCGGGATCTGGCGTCCGGGGATGCGTACCGTCTGGGGCGTGTACCGCAGAAGCTGACAGGGGTACAGGAAGTGCTGGCCACAATCCGGTTGGATCAGAAGGAGCAAACTCTGTATGAAATGGAAAGTAAGATCAATCGAGTTCTGTCTTCTTTGGGAGAAGGATCCTGTAAGCTTCCCAGGGGAGTGATATGGATTTGGCTGCGCAGAGAAGGGTATATCCAGAGCAAAAGGGCGGGCACAAAAAAAGTTTCTTCTCCCACGGATGCCGGAAGAGCTATGGGGCTCTGTACGAACCCCAAAGACTATTTTTCCGTCAATCAGGCAGGTCAGCATTTTGTGGTGGAGCATTTGGAAGAGATTTGCGACTTATATCTGGAACTTTTAAACAAAGAATAATAAGATAGGTCAGGTTTTGGGGAATGGGCTGTCAGAACAATAGCAACTGGGCCTTGCAGAAACCACAGAGAGGAAAGGTGCTGTGGGATTTTGGGTTTGGAGAAACGGGCGGTTATCCGGGATGGGTAACCGCCCGTCGCTAGATGGGAGATATTGTCAGGTTACAATTTGGCGGACTGGGGCCCGACTGCGCAGATGGAGGAATTCTTTCTCAATGAAATTCCTAAAATCAAGGTATTGTTCTGCCTGGGGGATGTGGACTGGAATGCGCCAGAAATCTAAGCCAGGCGGGCCGATAGGATCGCAGACCGGCTCCTGTCTGGTGTGGGAGGGGAAAATGACTCCGCCCTGGGAGCAATTCAGGGCCAGCATATAGCTGAGAACCTGGTATACATTGTCCCGGAGGTCGTCCGGAGAGAGCAGAAGATTGCTCCATTTGCCTTCCGGGCTGCCCTTTTTCAGGCGGCCAGGGCCGCCGGTCCTGACAATCTGGCCGGTGGCCGGTAGGGTCCTTTCCCAAGCGGGGCGATTCTTGGCGTCCAGTACGGTGTGTCGGTAGGGGAAGTAGAAATCGGGGCGCATCTGCATGTGTCCGTTCAACACAAACCGAGACTGCTGGGTGAAGGGCTTTTTTGCTTCGCAGAACAGTTTGTCTTCCAGCAGACGCTCCCACAGCCGATCGATGTCCAGAAACACGCCCGTGGCAGCAAAATCACCCCTTTGGGCTGGGGCCGCACCCACTCGCCGCAGCAGAGCTCGGGCGGCGAGCCGTACCGGCTCCCAGTCCCGGTAGATGGGGTTAATGATGTCCTTTTTTGTGTGATCCAGTATCCGGCTCACCCTGGCATCCTCCCAACCTGGCGCTGCCAGGGTCAGGGTACGTCGGGCCGCTGAATACTCGGGCAAACGCCGTTCCAGGCGGCGCATCAGGTCGGGGAAACGCCTGCGGGCCCATGCGTCAGCGTGCAGAAACAGAATATTCCAGTGGTTGTTAAGGCTGTAGGACTGGGTCCGGTAGGCCATACGTCCGTTATCCAGATCCAGGTTTTCACGGATATGGCGGGCAATGTCTATGACACCCCTGAGCTTACTGTCGTTGCGGCAAAAGCTTTGGTAGGCTCGCAACCCACCCCTTTTCCAGGCCTGTTGAAGCGTAACAGTCAGCCGGAGAGCTAGAAGCTTGTCAAAAAAGCTTTTCTGAAGGGTGCTTCCTATTTCTTCCAGAGAGATGGCAGACTCCCCCAGATAGTTTTCGATGAGATACCAGAGAAAAAAGGGCTGGGGATTCTTTTTGTCGAACCGAGAGGTGATCGTCACTTGCCTCCCCTGATACTCAAATAGGCCGATGTACTGCCGGGTCCTCCATATTCCATCCTTTTGCCAAAAGATTTCTGGGGTCCCAAGATTCTCATTTTCGCCCAGTAAATCCACAATATGGCAGTCTCCGTCAAAGATCCGCTCCTGTATGCCCTGGCAGAGCGCTTGGCAGCTTCTGGCCGGGCTATGGTCATAAAGTACCAGCATACTCAATCCTCTTCCTGAACTGTGCCGTCTGTCTGTCTCCCGGCCGCGCTGTCAGTGCGGTCTTCATCCGTGATCTCCAGGGCCCGGGCACATTTTTGGATAAACATCTCCACCTCCTCCTGTGCCTCTCCCCGGACATACTCCCGCAGAAGCGGCTCAATGCGGTGCTTCCATACAAACAGCAGCAGCTCCTCCAGGGTTTTTGTCTCCGGGCAGGGGAGGTTAAACTGTCCCTGGGAGATATCATAGTGCCGGTTGAGTCCAAAGGAGGCGCTGTTTTCGATCACCGTATTCAGCCTGGTTACCAGTTCAGCCGCCTTCTCGGCGTTTTCCTGAAGGAGTCGGCCGAAATTTCCGCTATGAAAGGCTGTTTTCAGAAGCATGTGATCCACTCTCACTTCGTGCCAGATAAAGCGCCGCCGCAGGGCGAAGTCCATGCTTTCCACCGAACGGTCGATGTCGTTCATGGTGCCGAGAATGACCACATTTTTGGGGATGAAAAATCCGTCAGAGAAAACATCCTGTTCTGTTTCTATGACTTCTGCTTTTTGATTCTCGTCAATCCGGTAGGTGGGAAGGTTTCGATATTGTGTCTGCACTGGTTGGTCCCGTTTGTCGGACTCTAGACAGAACATCAGTTCTCCGAATACTTGGGACAAGTTTGCCCGGTTGATCTCATCAATAAGAAAGAAATACAGGCGCTCGGACGGGGCGTCTTGGGATGCGTGCTTCCTGTTTTCTTCTACCACACGGCGGCAAAAGGCCTTGAAGCTGCCGTCCAGGCGGACAAAGGTGCTTTTTGTCTCTCCTTTTATCTGTACGGGCCGGAGGCCTTCTACGAAGTCTGTGTAATCATAGGAGGGGTGAAACTGGGCGATTTGGATCGGGAAGCAGGGATTCAGCTTTCTTGCTGCTTTGGTGGCGGCGTAGGTCTTGCCTGTACCTGGCGCGCCGGTGAGGATGATCTGTCTTATACCGTTCTGGATCAGGGAACAGAGCATCTCGACTGTGGGATTCGGAGCAGCGTAGACGGAGGCCAACTGCTGCCAGGATTCGTCAAATTCATCCATAATATGGGTGAAATTATCTATGCTTTCCTGGGGGAAAATTCTTTCTTCATGTGCGTCGGCGGCCTCTGCGTTGATTTCCTGTATATGATGCAGCAGCTCAATCAGGATGGTTTCTGCATGGATTCCGGCATTTAAAAACTCTTCCGTGTAATTCAATATGCGGGACCAGCATGCTGCTCTTCGTTCTTCCCGTGAAGACTCGCTGTAAGGTAAAACCCAGATGATACTTTTCATCCAGTCGCTTGAGCTGTCAAAAATGTCTGCTAGATATGCGTGGTCAATCTGATCTATTTCTAGATGAGGAACCTTTTGTTCTTTTTCGCAGAGCACTGCAACAAAGGCCAGAAAATATGCTGCTGGTACTTTTGGCTGGTCGTTTAGCTGATCGGAAGTTGTGTACTGACGGGGGAGGATTTCCTGAATCCTGTTTTTCCAGCGCAGCCAGATTTCACATGTTGCAGGATTTGCCGTTCGCTCTTGCAACAACCGGCCCATTTGCCAGACTTTCATACTTTCCCAAAATGCCATAAAGCACCTCCATATATATCTGTTTTTCACAGGGATTTTGTATGTAATGGTAATTCGTGTGACAACACATTTAGATTTCATCAAATGACTTCACATCAGTAGTTTAGCATATGGGTGTATTTTTTTCAAGCTTTGGGGAAGCGCTTTTGACCGGCGGCAAACCTTGTCTGTCCTGGGTCCATATGATTACGCAGGTGGTTTGGTAATCCTCGGGCGAGAGCAGATTTTGGGGAGCAGGTTCTGGCGCCGTATGCAAGGCCAATGATTTTAGCCAGATCTTCCATTGTCTGTGGGGAGTGCCTGTTTATGTGCATGGAGAGGAATATCTTTTGGGTAGGTAGGGAGCAAAGGGGTGGCAGGTGGAGGAGCCGGGGATAGTGCAGGAATTCTAAGGGCTGGAGTTCCCACATGGCTTCGTTCAGCGCTTGCTCAAAGAAGGTGCAAATGCAGGCGGGGCCCTTGTGTGTTCTGGGCCGTGAAGCGTAGAGGTGTACACGTCGCCAGTTGCGTGCTCCAAATCATTCAGCAGCAGCTGGGTCCCAGTGAAAGCAGTGGGTTCGAGAAGGTTTCTTGAGCTCAGGGGGGTTATCATCGTCTTGTTCATAAGTTTTCCTTTCTGGCTGTTAGGGTGTTAGTAGTTTATGGTGCTATAGGGGGCGATTTTATCTACCAGGCGTGCTTTTTCGCCAGAGGTGATGAGGTAGGCTTTGTGGCGTGGCATACACAGGATGGCTTCCGGTGTCCTTACAGCCCTGGCGGCGATGTAAGTAGCTGTGTCCACGTCCTGGCTGCCCAGATACAGGATGTGGTCGCAGTTATTGAGGATGGTGCGGCTCACGGCGGGGGTGTACATGCTCTCAAGCTGGGACAGAGACTGGATGATAAGGCTCACATAGATATCTCTTGACCGGATGACGGAAATGATTTTGTCAAAATCGGGGATGACCGCGCTGGATGCGAAATCATCCATAATGAGGCGCACAGGAACGGGGAGCTTTCCGTCTTCGTGGGAATCGGCTTCGGCACACAGTACCTGGAGTGCCTGGGCATAGAAGATGTTGGCCAGGCGGTCGTAGGTGCGATCGGTATCGCTGACGTTGAGAAACAGGACGGTTTTGGTTCGTCCCAGTTCCCGTATATCGAAGGGCTGGGTGCTGGCGAAGAGGTAGTTTGCTTCTTTAAAGGAGTAGGGTTCCAGGGAGACATTCACAAATCCGACGATGCTGCCAAACATCTTGTCGGCCGGCCGGTTGGCTGCGATTTCATGATACTTTTTGGCTGCGAAGGATTCGGGATGGTCCGAAATCCATTCCAGAAACTGTATGTCGCCGTCTGGCCTTGCAAACTGCCGGTGCAGCTCCCCCACGCGGATGAGGTTTCTGTTTTCCGGGGGCTCTGTGGCGAGGCAGTAGGCGATAAGGAAGGCAATATAGCTGGCGGCGGATAAATCCCATATGGGTTCATTGGAGTGAGTCATGGGGCAGAGGAGGCGGGCCAGGGTCAATATATCCTGTTCACGGTAGCTGCCATCGGGATATTGGCGGATGACAGCCATGGGATTGTATCCGCAGGAGTGCATGGGATTGACCAGGTCAAGAGTATGCACTTGATACCCCTGGGCTGTCAACCGGGACCGGAAACGGCGTTCCAGCTGTCTTTTGGTATCGGATACCACCAGGGAACTGTCGATGTTCTGTATGTTGGGGATGACGTATCCTCCTGTCTTGCCGGAACCGGAATTTCCGCAGATTATGTCGTTGTTGTTGCAGCCACTTATGCGGGTGTCGTTGGATACTTGGATACCTGCTGCGAGAATCCGGCTGCCATAGCGTGGGGTTGTATTCATATTGTACCGCCTTTCTTTAAAATGCGCGTGGCCAGGCCGAATTCCACGGCTTCCTGTGCGCTGAAATAGGTATCGTTGGCTGTGATGCCATAGATTTCGGGGAGGGATTTGCCGGTTCGCTCTGAAATAATCCGGGCCAGGGCCTCGCGGCAGCGGTTTAAATCGTCTAACTCGGATTGAATCTGATGGAGCTTTTTCCCGCCAATTTCATGATTGCCGCCGAAAGCCGGGTCATGCACCATGATTCGTCCATGCTCCATAATGTCCCGTTTCTTGCCTGCCAGAAAGAGGATGGCTCCCATGCTGGCACAGGTCCCCAGGCAGACAGTTCTGACCGGGGCGTCGAGAAGACGTATCACATCGTACACCGCCAGTCCGTCCGCCACCAGTCCGCCGGGGCTATTGATGTACAGTGTAATCTCCTGGTCTGGATCGGTTCGGTTTAGATACATTAGTTGGGTAATCAGGCTATTACAGGATTGGGCATGAACCTCCTGGGTGAGAAAGATTTCCCGGCTGTCGCTTAAGAGTTTATCCCGCAGATACAGGGTCTCGAAGCCTCTGGCGGATTCCAGGATGACACAGGGGTCGTTAGTCATATACGCCATATTTTATTTATTCCTTTCCTTGCTATCGCCCGTATTATCAGGGCATGGTGGTACACCCGTGGGGTGTTTCCTAGTTATCGCCCGGCTTACAGGGGAAGCTCGTTCTCATCGTTGGCGGAATAAAACATCGGGTGGATACTTCCTTCCTCTTCAAAGGAAAAGGAATATTTGCTACAGATATCCGTCGTACAAAGTTGCTGTGAGAAGGCTGCATGAAAACTGTCCACGAGGAGAATCCCCAGGTCCTTGTAAGCGGTTTTTATGATGTCTTCATAAGCAGTCAGGGACATGACTGGTTGCCATGCCTTGTTCAGCACCTTGATTTTCTCGTTCAGAAAGTCTCCAATGGTATCGCTGTCTTTGTAACAACAGCAAGCCTTGAAAGATTGTAATGACAATAGGTCAGTGCTACAAATGCGGTCCAGACAGGCATGGAAGGCGTGCAGTGGGAGGGCCATGAACAGCCGGACGGGTATGGAGCGCCTGCGTCCATCTCTCAGAATACTGGCGAGACACTGATAATACACCATCTGCTGGGCCCAGCTATCATGGCTATATCCATCGTACTGGGGTTTGCCTCCCACGTTGGCAATCAGGCAGGCCAGCTCCAAGTAGGACATGTTTTGGAGCTTTTTTTCCGACAATCCTTCCGTGAGGATGAGCTTATTTGTGAGGTAACTGGTATAATCTCTAATCTGCATTTGCTTCATCTCCCGGAGGGTAATGTTCATAAAACGGCGAACGACACGTTCGGCACGCGCCGGGTCGGACATATACTGTGTATTGGTCTGTATCATGCCAGCTCTTCTCCTTTCTGTTGGGCTTGGATGGCCGTCTTGCTGTCGTCTTTGTCCCAGTCGTTCTTGTCCTGGCCGTCTTCCTGGTCTTCATGCCAGCTTTCGTCCTCTGCCCAGTCTTCGTCCTCTACCCAGTTTTCGTCTTCGTTCGCTGTCCAGTTTTCGTCTTCGTTCACTGCCCAGTCTTCATCCTCTTCTTCGTCCTCGTCGTAGGGGCTGCAAAAATAGTAATCGTCATAATCTTCGGTGTATTCTTGGCTGGAAGAGGATTCATATGGGTCGTAGCTGGAATATTCTTCCTGTTCAGGGTAGTAGAGCTCCTCGATGAGCCATTCCTGTTCGTCGAAATTTACACAGCGTGTGTAATAATCATATCGGTTCATATTCTTATCCTTTCTGCTGTAAGTGACAGCTTTAAAATTGGTTTCTACTTGTTTCATACCCTGGCAGTTGGGATGGCCCTGTTTGCCAGGGTATGGGAGAGGGGATGTCCTATGCGCAGGCTTCATAAAGGCTACAGATACTGTCCAGTCTGGCGATGGCACGTTTCCCCTCAACGGCGGGGCGCGTAATGGTACAGAGGATTTTGGTGCCGTTTTGAAGGTTTCCTACGTCGCGGGCGAAGGCTCTCTGGCCGTTGTCTAACTCCAGGTAGGAACCTCTGCGGTCACGGCTGGTAACGGTGGCATAGCAGCAGTCTCCCTTTATGTATTCGGCGGTAAAAAGTTGGTTTGTCTCGTTATTCATGATGGCTACTCCTTTCTAGTGTCTGTGGCTTTAGTACTCGGAATACAAGGGTACACTCCGAAGATGTTTCTTTCAGCGCTATGGAATCAAAATGGACACAGTCCATTCCGATTCCTGCATGGTGTTTTTTTCTATTATTTCGGCTGGGGCCTCGCAGAGGGCCTAATTCTTTTATCTTTTCGTCATATACTTACCGGAAAACAATAGAAAAAATTGTATGCAACAATTTATCGAGAACAGATAGTTGCAAATAATATACTTTAGGGATAAAATAAAAAGGGATATTCAAATAATAATTCTATATATTGTACTTAAATTAAATAAATAGCTTAAAATCAATATTTATATGAAATAGGAGAGGTATGAAGCGCTTTTCACCCTATGTAAAATATAAGATGAACGGGGAAATCCGGTATTCTTCTATAGGGCCGGACGGCAAGAGGGAGGATTCCCCCCATTTAAATGATGAGAGGATAATGAAAATCCGGAGCATGTTTCCTCCTCGTTTTAGGCTGAGGGGCCGTCAGGAGGAAATTATGCGTTCGATCCTTTCCGGAAAGGATACCTTTGTGGTTCTTCCCACCGGTAGCGGCAAATCCCTCTGCTTTCAGGCCCCATCAGTGTTCTTTCCTGGAATTACGCTGGTGATCACGCCTCTCATTGCGCTGATGGAAAATCAGGTGCATAATTTTAATGAAGGGCATTATCCCCGTTACCATTCTGCTCAGGAAAATCGCAGACAGGTCAATTACTATGAAAATCTCTGGTTTAAGGCGATTTATCCCGGTATGGATGGCCTGTCCTTACGTGCCATGTTTTCTGAAATACAAAATCCTCAAAAGGAGGGGGAGGAGAAACGTCAAATCCAGTACAAGCTTTTATATGTATCCCCGGAAAGACTGTGCGATCAGAGATTTTTGCGGGCACTTAAGGAGGCCGAAGGGAATGGACTAAAGATTCCCCATGTGGTGATTGATGAGGTGCACTGTATGTCCCAGTGGGGGTTTGACTTTCGGGAAAGCTATCTGCATATCGCTGGTTTTATCCGCCAAAGGCCGGTGCGCCCCATTATAAGCGCCTTTACAGCCACGGCTACGCCGAAGGACAGGGCGGAGATTAAAAACCTCCTGGGTTTTCCTGTGATCCTAGAAGAATATGACAAGAGAAAGTACGAGGAACGGTTTTATGTGGAGAGACGCAACAATCTTTTGCTCTGTGTGGAGAGATGCTCGGACTATGACAGGGGGAAAGAAGCCGAAAATACGCAGCCGGTTCCCTTGAAAACAAGGAAAGATAGGCTTATGGAGATCCTTACGGAAAATCCCACAAAGGTATGCATTATCTATCGAACCACGGTGACTGGGGTAAACGAGCTTTACGATATCCTGAGGGAAAAGGAGTTGCTGAGGGATCGCCTGGTGAAATATCATGCCCAAATGCCAGAGAAAGAAAAGAGAGAGAACAAAAATGGGTTTTTGAAGAGCTATGATGAGGAGAAGAACCCAGAGCGAAAATCCCGTTCTGCATCAGAGCCTTGCAAAAATATTCTGATTGCCACCAAGGCCTTTGGTATGGGGATCGATAAAAATGATATCTCCCTGGTGATTCACTATGATATGCCCAGAAGCCTGGAGGATTATTACCAGGAAGTGGGACGGGCCGGGCGGGACACAAAAAGGGTGCCCAAGGCCAAGTGCTATCTTCTGTATGCGGGTGGTCCTCAAAAAGAAAAAGGGACTCTGCAATACACGATCCAATGGGTTCTGTCAGAAAAAGGGGCATCTGATTTTCGCTGCCTGCCGATTTCTCCTCAGTTTTCCCGCGGGATGCGGGAACACATTTATTTTTGGTCCTACTACAGGCTCTGTTATATGAGAACATACTGCGAGTATGCCCTTCAATATCCCCACGCGGCCCAGAATTTTATTATCCGATATCTGGATAACAAGTTTTCCATAGAGCAAGCTATCCGGGAGCTGGATGCTTTTTACAAATATATCGTCCAGCATTATCAGATTTCGGATGTCCAAAGGGAAGGCTTTCTGGAGGAACATCTCATTGGGGGCGCCGCGGCCTGCCGATTTCTTAGTTCCAGCTTCGGACAGGAACAGCAGAAACCGGACGCGTACCATAAAGAGTTGCGGAAGCTTATGAACGAAGTAAATGAATTGCATATCAATAATACTTATATGGCAAATCTGCTGCGGGATCATCCCAACAAATATCAGCTAAACCAACCCTATTTATCGGAGAAGGACCCGGACTGTGGGTTGGATAAAAAAGAACTGATGTTCACGATTTGGGGTGATGAAAAGCTGTCTTATTTTGACATGTGTGTCCTGGATGCCATATATTCCATTGAAATATCTCAAGAGAGGACGGTATATGTACAGACTATCTGGGAAATTCTGACGGGTCGAAATCCCCACTATTCTTCTCAGGAGAAGGGCACATTTCGAAAGGAGATTCAAAATAGCATAGACAAAATGCGTTCTATGACCCTGTCCGTTTTTGACCAGCAATGTAATTTTACGATAGAAAGGCAGTGCTTCCTTCCTCTGCGGGATAAACCGAAAGGGCAAAAGGGTTACGGGTATTCTGCCATACCACCTCTCTTTCGATACGCGGAAGAAAAGAATGGTCAGATTATTAAAGTGCCCGTATCTCTGTTCCATGTGGCAAAGATCGGAAGATCCACCCTTTGGAAAAAGGATTGGAAAGTCGCCTGTGACCGCAGGGAAGGGGGACGGGAAGCTTTGGACGAGGGTAGCAGGCATGCCTTTGATTATTATGTGAAATATTTGCCCCAGGATTTAAAATATGAGCCGAAAATAAAGGAACTTCTGAATGAACGGGAATATGCAGAGCTGGAAGGACTTAGAAAACGCACCTATCGTTTTAGTCCATCTTTGGATAATGCCCTGCTGTGCCATTATCTGATACGGCGAATCGCCATAAGCAAAAGGAGAAAGCGGGGAAATTTCATTCAGTTTTCAACTATAAGAGAGATCACCCATATACGTGATGATGCCTGCCTGTTGCACAAAAAGGCAGCAGCAGTCATGGATCACTACCAGAGGATAGGTTATTTAAAGGATTATAATCTGTATATCACGAATTATGTCTATGAGTTGACCGACGGCGGGAAGATAGTGGGACCAGCATTTTTTCAGGTACAGACCATGGCTGTGATAAAATATTGGCAGCTTCATGGCATGAATCATCTGCTTTTGTCGGATTTCCTGGTAAGCTGGTCCGGAGAGTACAAAAAAGAATTGTCAGATGACAGCGACGAGGGTGGGAACCTCTGCGCGGATACCAGAAGAAGGCTGGCGCTGGTTTCTCTGGAGCAGGTGGATGGCATGGTTTTGCGGTATGAATGAGCAGATGGAGCATGGAGGTTTGGGCATTTATTTCTGTGAGAAATTTGTCTTGTACTTTCTTCCAATTACTGTTATAATTCCAGCAGCTTCATTTTCCGGAGGATGGTATATGTGAAACAGTTAAGAAGAGATATAGGGATAGAAGCGCTTTTTTTTACTTTTGTGCTGGGTATATGGCTTTTCTGGGCTTTTCTTTTGCCCCTGAACGAAGGCCCAGATGAAAATATGCGCCTACAAATCGCACAGTTTATATTAAAATATGGCAAGCTGCCTACAGGCTATCAGAAGGAAATCATGGATTATACCTGGGGCTTTACCTATGCCTTTCGCCCTATTCTGCCACAGATGGTAGAGGCACTGTTTATTGGGTTTGCTATGATTTTTACGGAGGATGCCTTTACTTTATTGTTTGCCGGGCGGCTAGTCAGTGTGCTCAGCGGGGTGGTCTTTTTCTGGTATGTGTGGGCTCTTGGGAGCCTTCTGTTTGAGCGAAAAAGCCTGCGGGGGCTGTTTTTGCTTTTGAATGTCTGCCTGCCCCAGTCTAGCCTTTTGTTTACCTATTTGAATTGTGATTCTACAGCTCTCATGGCCTCTGCCATGATTTTGTATTACCTGGGAAGGGGCATGAAGGATGCCTTCTCGATTCGGACCTGTATCTGGCTGGGAGTGAGCCTTTCTGTTTGTGTGCTTTCTTATTATAATGCCTATGGATTTTTACTCACGGCTGCTTTGGTTTTTGCAGGCTGCTTTCTGGAGAGGGCCAGAAATGGGGAGAGATGCGGGAAGGAATTTTTTTACAAAGGCTTTCTGATTTTAGGACTTGTTCTGGCTTTGACAGGCTGGTGGTTTGTACGAAATTATGTTTTGTATGAGGGAGATTTTCTGGGACTGCGGACGCAGGAGGAATGTGCGGAGTTGTATGCGATGGATCTCTTTAAACCCTCCGGAAGGCGAAATTGCATTAACATGGGAATGTCTCTGACAGATATGCTGTTTCGATCAGACTGGACTTTTCTGGTGTTTAAGGGCTTTGTGGGGATTTTAGCGCCCCTTACAGAGGCACACCGGGCCTGGATCTTTGCAGGATATGGAGGATTGTTTTTAATAGGGGGAATGGGTGTTCTTGCTTTTGGCGTCCGGGGAATGGGCAGGAAATTTGGTCCAGGGAGCCGGGAAAAAGCGGATAAGAGAAAAGCTGAGAAAAGAAAAGAGCCTGTGGATGTGTCCAGGATAATGCTGCATCTGGGCCTTGTGATTGCCATAGTGCTTCCCAATGCCCTGAATATCTGGTATTCTTATTCCAATGATTATCAGCCTCAGGGGCGCTACAGTATGCCTATGCTGGTTCCCTTTATGTATTATGTGACTTGGGGATTGGGATATTGGGGCCAAAGGCTGGCAGACAGATGGCCAGACAGGGGAGCAAAATGGAGGAGGAGCCTGGAAAGGCTGGCGTGCCTGTGGATCATTCTGACACTTGTGTATTCCACAGTGGGAATTATGTGGCCTGCCTACAGGAATGTGGAGGATAAGGCTGAGGTGCGGGTGTATAGTCTGGAGGAGCTGTTTGGGGTGGAATGACACTGGGAAAAGAACTACTAAGGGGGACAAAAAGCAATGCTATATACCATGAGCTATGATTCTCCTGTGGGCCGTCTTTTGCTTGGGGAAAGAGAGGGTGCACTTGCAGGACTTTGGATAGAAGGGCAGAAATATTTTTTGGGATCAGAGAAGGAGGAGATAAGGGAGAGTAAAGATTCCGTGATTCTTCGTGAGACCACACAGTGGCTGGATAATTATTTCCAGGGGGAGAAGCCACCTGTCAGCCAGCTTAAGCTTGCGCCCTCCGGAAGTGAGTTTCGAAAGGCTGTCTGGAAGCTGCTCTGTGACATTCCTTATGGGGAGGTGACTACCTACAAGGAGATAGCACAAAAGGTGGCACCCATTTTGGGACTGAGCAAAATGTCTGCCCAAGCTGTGGGAGGCGCGGTGAGCCACAATCCTGTTTCTATTATTATTCCCTGTCACCGGGTGGTGGGGGCTAACGGGAGTCTGACGGGTTATGCTGGGGGGCTGGAGAAAAAGATTGCGTTGCTGACCCTGGAAGGCGTGGAAATGAAACATTTCTTTGTTCCTGGAAAGGGGACAGCACTTTGAGAAGAGGGCCTGGCAGACAGGCGGGAGGAGAGTTCTGGTAATGGAATGGGCAGATGGGAAGACAAGATGTCAGTGGGCAAATCCGAAAAACGACAAGTATATCCAGTATCACGATAAGGAGTGGGGTGTTCCCCTTTATGATGACCACAAGCTTTTTGAAATGCTGGTGCTGGAATCCTTTCAGGCTGGCCTTTCCTGGGAGTGTGTGCTAAACAAGCGGGAATCCTTTCGGAAGGCCTTTGATAATTTTCATTTGGAAAAAGTCTGTGCATATAAGGAAGCAGATGTGGAAAGACTGATGGAAAACACCAATATTATTCGTAATCGGCGAAAGATTCAGGCGGCGGTGACAAATGCCAGTGTGTTTGGCAAGATTCAGCAGGAATTTGGGAGTTTTTCCCACTATATCTGGCACTGGACAAAGGGGAAGATAGTCTATGAAAGGGGGCTAGCCCACTCGGATCTTTCTGACAAGGTATCGAAAGACTTGAAAAAGCGAGGCATGAAGTTTGTGGGAACCACGATTGTGTATGCGTACCTCCAGGCCATTGGGGTGATTTATTCCCATGAGGAGGGCTGCTTTTTGGAGCAACATCCATAAATGGGGGTAGAGGGCTGGAGCTTTGCCTGCGAGAAATTTCCATGGTAGACAAAAGACAGTGGTTCTTTAGAATTGTAAATTTAGCTCTTGCCAAATCTGCCAAAGTATGGTATTATATCTTTCGTTGAGGTTAGGCCCAAAGGGGCATAGAACAAGAGGGCTCCTTGGTCAAGCGGTTAAGACATCGCCCTTTCACGGCGGTAACACGGGTTCGATTCCCGTAGGAGTCATTTTTATATTGACGAATGTAAAATAATTTGCTATAATATAATAAGTATATGGCGACATAGCCAAGCGGTAAGGCGTGGGACTGCAACTCCCTGATCACCAGTTCAAATCTGGTTGTCGCCTCTCAGAAAACCCCGAAAAACATAGATTTTTCGGGGTTTTTGCTTGTATGACGGGCATGCCTGTGTTCTGTGGTGAAAGTCCACATAGGCGTAGCTACCGACGAACTTTATAGCGATTCCCAAGGTTTGTATCGTGAGGTACAGGCGAGAAGAAGGGATAGCGAAATCGTAGCCCT
>JAAWAC010000002.1 GCA_022791975.1 Lachnospiraceae bacterium
ATGAGGCCGAGGCACAATCGATTCGGTTAGAACATAACGCACGCCTGGTGGTGTACCTAGCGAATTAGTTTGACATTCCCGGCGTGGGTGTGGAGGATCTGATTTCCATCGGGACCATTGGTTTGATCAAGGCCATCAATACCTTTAACAGCAGCAAAAACATTAAGCTTGCCACCTATGCCTCCCGGTGTATTGAAAACGAAATTCTCATGTATCTTAGGAGAAACAATAAGACGAAAATGGAGGTATCCATTGACGAGCCTTTGAATGTGGACTGGGATGGAAATGAGCTGCTGCTCTCAGATATTCTGGGGACAGATGAGGATGTGATCTACAAGGATATAGAAAATGAAATGGAGCGGAAACTCTTAAAAAAGGCCATCTGCAAGCTGTCGGAGCGGGAACAGACCATAGTGGAGCTTCGCTTTGGGTTAAAACATCCTCTAGGGATGGAGATGACCCAGAAAGAGGTGGCCGATCTTCTGGGAATTTCCCAGTCTTACATTTCCCGTCTGGAAAAGAAAATTATCCGGCGGCTGAAAAAGGAGATTCTGAAGTACGAATAATTCCTTTTTTCTGAAAATTCCTTCTGTATGGGTCTGTTTGCTATTAAAATAATGAGAAAACTGCCGATATGTAAAGTAAAGGAGCGCAGGGCCGGGACAGCGGCACAGATTACTCAGACAGGGGGGAAATCATGAGAGTTACAGGAACTGGTTGGCAGGAGGCCGCCGGATTATACCCAAAGGGTATTTCGCAATACACGTCTGGGCAGAATGTTCTGGAGGGTGCAAAAGCCCAGCAGGCAGGAGAGGAAAGCTCTAAGGGACAGTCTATAGGACAGACGGGACAGGGAGGTTCCAAGGAACAGCCTATAGGATGGACGGGACACAGAAATGATGGGGAGCAGTATGTAGGAAAGGCGGAGGAAGAGTCCCCAAATAAAGGAATAGTCCGGGAAGAGAGTGAGGATGAAAAGGCTCTCCACAGGCTAATGGAGTCTCTGGCCAGGGAGAAGGAAACAAAGGAGGCCGGCGGAGGTTTTCAGATGAAGTCCACCTCTCCCGATGAGTCTGTGGGGCAGCTGGCGGCTATGCTGGCCAGGGCAGAGACCCGAATGGATGTGCAGCAAGTATCCTCCAAGGCTATGCGGGCCCTGGTAAA
Organism: Lachnospiraceae bacterium; assembly: GCA_022791975.1. Taxonomy (GTDB): domain Bacteria; phylum Bacillota; class Clostridia; order Lachnospirales; family Lachnospiraceae; genus RGIG4284. The sequence goes on from JAAWAC010000002.1 coordinate 1,165, forward strand.
TCTGAAAATGTCCTCCATTGCCTGTGATGACAAGGAGAAAAAGAAGATCGCCCAGATGATTAAGCGCATGGAGAAGCTGATGAAACGGATTCAGAAAAAGCTTCAGCACCTGGGCAAGGAGGAACAACTGGAGCGGCGTCGGAAGAAGGCGGAAAAAAAGCTCCAGGAGAAAAAGGAAGAAGAGCTTCGCAAGGAGCTGCAGGCAAAGAAAAGCAAACGCCGCAGGGAAGAGCGGAATTATGCCAAAAAGGAATTGGCTGCGGATGGGAAATCAGAGGCCAACGAGAATATGTCCACTTTGGCTGAAGCTCTGACACCGGGCATGGAGGGTCTTCCTGGGGGAGCCGTCAGTGTACCTGGAGGAGCTGCGGGCCTACATGTGGGAGCTGTCAGTGTACCTGGAGATGTCTCTTTGAGAGCCGCGGATCTGGGAGGAGCAATGCCTTCTATGGAGGGAGTATCCATCGATTTGACTGTTTAAGGGTGGCCTGCAATAGAGTCATACGAGGAAGCAGAGTCTGTCGTTATCTTCAGGGATTGTCCTATAAATATGCAAAGCGCAAACTCACAGGGATTGCGCTTTCTTTTTTTGTCTTTGTACCTTGATTCCCCTAATCTTTATCATATACATAGAGGAGAGCCAGAGGGGCCTCTTTGTTGACAGAAGATTCCCCGGGATTTATAATGATATAAAAAATGATAGGAGAAAGCAATGGCATATCGAAGCAGTGAGATTATGGCGGGGGAGGATGCACCCTTTTACCGCTCCCTATTTAAGGCCATGGGGTATACGGATTTTGAGTTGGATGACAAGCCCCTGGTGGGAATCGCAAGCACCTGGAATACCCTGGTGCCAGGACATTTTAATTTGAAGCAGGTCAGTGAGTTTGTAAAGAAGGGAATCTACAGTGCCGGGGGTACGGCAGTGGAATTTGGCGTGATCGCTGCCTGTGACGGGGTGGCCCAGGGGCATATCGGTATGAATTACATACTGCCCTCCCGGGAGATTATTTGCAATTCCGTGGAAATTGAGGTACAGGCGCACCGGCTGGATGCGGTGGTACTTTTGGCCTCCTGTGATAAGATTGTGCCGGCCATGCTGATGGCTGCTGCCCGGCTGGATATTCCGGCGATTGTGGTGACAGGAGGTCCTATGGCCGGAGGCATTGAGTTTGACGGGCGAAAATCGGATTTGACCTCTATTGACGAGGCTAAAGGGATGTACTGTTCTGGAAAAATTTCCCAGGAAGCATATGCCCGTCTGGAGGATACAGCCTGCCCGGGCTGTGGCTCCTGTTCCTTTTTGGGGACAGCCAATACCATGTGCTGTGTGGCAGAGGCCCTGGGAATGAGCCTTCCAGGAAGCGCTCTCATACCAGCCAGCTACGCGGAGCGATTGCGCAGCGCGTTCCTGTCCGGGCGTGCGGTGGTGGAGCTGACCAAAAAGCAGATCACAGCCCGGCAGATTTTAACTCCGGCTGCTATTCAAAACGGCATTAAGGTGGCCATGGCCATCTGTGGCTCCACCAATGCAGTGCTGCACTTAAGCGCGGTGGCCAACGAGGCGGAGCTTCCCATGGAGGTGGTGCGGGAATTTGAGAAGCTGAATAAGTGTACTCCTCAGATAGCCAAAGTGAATCCTGCTGCCAAGTGGGACATGGAGGCCTTTTACCGGGCCGGAGGCATCCCCCGGGTGATGGAGCGGCTGGGAACCCTTCTGGATACGGAGGTTTTGACCTGTACAGGAAAGACACTGGGGGAAAACCTTAGAGACTATACCTACGCATATCCGGAGAACCCGGAGATAATCAAGACCGTACAGGAACCCTTTTCGGCTACAGGAGGTATCGCGGTGCTGGAGGGAAATCTGGCGCCTCACACAGCTATCAGCAAGCCGGGAGCTATTGATCCAGCCCTTCACCGGTTTGTGGGAAAGGCCCGCTGCTATAACAGTGAGGAGGCAGCGGAAAAGGCCATTCTGGCGGGAGAGATCCGAGAAGGAGATGTGGTGGTTATCCGCTATGAGGGGCCCAAAGGCGGCCCAGGCATGCGAGAGATGTTTAAGGCCATGAAATATATGTACGGCATGGGACTTTCCAAAAAGGCAGCACTGATTACGGACGGACGATTTTCCGGCACCAACAACGGCTGCTTTGTGGGACATATTTCCCCGGAAGCAGCAGAAGGCGGCCCCTTAGCCATTGTGGAAGATGGAGATGAGATCCTTATCGATGTCATAGAGGGAAAGCTGGAGCTTCACATATCCCCGGAGGAGATAGAAGAGCGGTTTAAGAGCTGGAAGCTTCCCCAAAAGGAAATCCCCAGAGGATATCTGCGCTTGTATGCCAAGGCGGCTTCCTCGGCGGACAAGGGGGCCATAATCCAGCTGGAATAGAACCTTTGGTAAGAAAAATTTTTGAGCAAAATGGGATAAGATCCGAAAGGGGAGAGAATAATGGCAAAGTTTTATGTGGCAGTGATCACCATGTTTGATGAAAGGGGAAATCTGGATTTTGAGGCCAACCGAGGCGTCTATGAGCACCTGATTGCAGGGGGCAGCGACGGCATGGTGGTGCTGGGGAGCACGGGAGAATTTTTTAGCATGACTATGGAACAGGCCAAAGAGGCGGCCAAATTTGCTGTGGAGACGGTAAAGCACCGGATGCAGGTGTTTGTAGGCACCAGCCGTATGCGGCCGGAGGAATCGGTGGAGCTTTCCAACTATGCCCTGGAGCAGGGGGCGGATGGGGTTATGATTATCAGCCCCTACTATTTTAAGCTTTCTGATGCCAGCATAGAGGCTTACTATGATGCCATTGTGCCCAAGGTAAAGGGAAAGGTGTATCTGTACAATTTCCCCGGTTGTACGGGATATGATTTGAAGCCGGAGATTGCCCTCAGACTGCGTCGGAAGTATGACAATATTGCTGGTTACAAGGACACGGTGCCGGACATGGGTCATACCCGCAGGCTGATTCAGATGATGACGGACGAATTTCCAGAATTTGAGGTGTATAGCGGCTTTGACGAGTTTTTCATCCACAATCTTATGTCCGGAGGAGCTGGCAGCATTGGAGGCCTTCCCAACTTGGCGCCGGAGGTGTTTGCCCGGTGGGCCCGGGACTTTGAGGACGGAAATTTTCAGGCGGTGATGGAGACCCAGAAATATGTGAATCGGATGATGGAATTTTTTGAGATTTGCAGTCCCTTTGTGACGGCTGTCAAGTATGCTATGCACAAAAAGGGCGTGATTCCCAGTGAATACAGCTATCCGCCTCTGGTAGCGGCCTCAAAGGAGGAGCAAAGTAGGGTTGACAGGCTGATGAAGGATTTGGGGATGTAGGATTCCCCTTGGCGAGGCTGTGGTTATGGGATCAGGAATGACAGATGAAAGGAATCTTATGAAACAGTATGGGAATTGATGAAAGAATCTGCCATGCGGATCTGACAAAAAGTGAGCGCAATGTTTTAAACCATATTATCAATAATAAAGAAGAGGCCTGCTATTATACGATTCTGGAGGTTGCAAATGCCGTCAAGGTAAGCAGGACTACCGTAATGCGGGCCACGGCCAAGCTGGGGTATGAAAATTTCAACCAGTTTAAAAAGGACATTCAGGCGGAGGTGCTGGACCAGGCTAAGCGGGTCATAGACGACAGGCCCTATATTGAGCTTTTAAAGGGCACCAGAGATTACGATGTATATGAGATTTTGGAGAGCTGTAGCGCCAATCAGGTAAAGGAGCTTCGGGATTCCTTTTCCAGAAACGGGTATGAGAAGTATATTCAGATATCCGAGGCAATTATGAAGGCGGAGAGGGTATATCTGGTGGGCTTTCACATGGCTGGAGGGGTGATTGATTACTTTTCCAGGCTATTGAAATATTGCCGGGGCAATGTGATCACCCTCACAGATGGGAGTATGAATTCCAGGGAGTTGGCGGATCTTACAGAACGGGACTGCGCGGTGGTGGTAAGCTTTCCCAGGCGCTCCGAGTATACCTACATGGCTTTGGATCTGATCAAGAAAAGTGGTTGTAAGCTTGTGGTGATGACGGATAAGATTACGGAGAGCATCTGTAAGGGAGCCACTCATGTGCTTTTGACCTTTAGCAATGGGGTCAGCTTCTTTAACAGCTATCTGGGGATTATGGCCAATATTGAGTTGGTGATGAGCGTGATCAGCGGATCCAGTGTGGAGATTGCAGAAAAACGTCTGGCAGACACCCTGCAAAATGGAGATCTGCGTCTGGTGGAAATTTGTTAGTTATAGTATAAAAAGGGATTATCAATCAATACGATTGAACGCTTTTTAGGAAGCTTCAATCGTATTTTTTTGTGGTTTTATTAAAGATATATAGAAATAAGGGAAATGAATCTTTTTTTATTGACAGTATGACGAAAATTTGCTAATATGAAAATGTGCATAAATGAACTATTTAAAAATAAAATTGTGCTATAATAAACATTTTGCGGAGGAATGGATAAAATTTCATGCAGGAGGCTCCCAGGACCCATTTGACCTGGCCTGCTGTCTGCACTGGAAGAAAAGGAGGGGAGACCGTGTCTTATATTTTGGTGAAAAACGCACATATTCTGGACCCAAGCTGTGGGCGGGAAGAGCTGGGATGCATCCTTATTAAGGATTCCAAAATCGTGGCCTATGAGGGAAGTATTCCCCCGGAATGTGAGGTGATGGATGCAAAGGGATGTCTGGTGATCCCGGGGCTCATTGATTTTCATACCCATATTGCCTATGGCCTGGGAGATGCGGGAATTCATTGTGATTTGATGACCCTTCCCAACGGGATCACCACGGCCGTGGATGCAGGGTCCACGGGAACTGCGGCTTTTGATGGCTTTGTGCGCTATGTGATCCCAAACTGCGAGACCCGGGTAAAGGCCTTTTTGCATGTGTCAGCCATCGGCGTGACCACAGAGGTCCACACGGAGAACTCCGATCCGGACTTATATGATCGGGAGAAAATCCGCAGGCTGTTTGCCCAATATTATCCGGAGCATATGCTGGGGTTAAAGCTGCGTCTGGGAAGAGGCTTTACCAAAGGGCAGGGCACAAGGCCCCTTAGGGTGGCAAAGGAAATTGCGAAGGAGCTGGGCTGTCCCTTATGTGTTCATGTTACGGATTCTCAGATGCCATATGGGGAGATTCTTAAGCTTCTGGAAAAGGGTGATATTCTCTGCCATGCTTACCAGGGGCAGGGGTATACTCTGTTGGATCAGGAGGGAAGGGTTGAGAAGGCAGCCCTTAAGGCCCGGGAGCAGGGAGTACTTTTTGATCTGGCGGCAGGAAGGTATAACTATGACTTCCGAGTATTTAATAAAGCGGTGGAGCAGGGGTTTCTTCCGGACATTATCAGCACAGATACGGTTTCCACCAGTGTATACCGGCATTTGCTCTTTCATCTCTTGTATGTGATGTCCTATTGTCTGGATGGGGGGATTCCTCTTATGGAGGTGATCCGGGCCTGCACGGCCACGCCGGCGGCTTATATGGGACTTGGGGGACGCATCGGCACCTTGCAGCCGGGAGCAGAGGCGGATATTGCCATATTGCAGATCAAGGAGCACCCTATCACCTATCAGGACTGCTACGGAAATCAGGTGAAGGGAAATCATCTGTTCCTTCCCATGGCCACTATAAAGGGAGGACGCCCTGTATATAAGCGAATAGAATTTGAGTTTTGGGATGCGTAGAAGCTTTTTCCGCAGGATTACCCAGGCGGAGAAAATAAGAGGTTTCAAAAAGAAAGGAGAAACGTATGAAACGGTTGTTGGCTTTACTTTTAACAGGGGCACTGGTGGGAACCATGCTGCTCACAGGCTGTGGCGCTTCTGAAACCAAGGAGCCGTCCAGAGAAACGCCTGCAAGGACAGAGGCACCGGAGGAGGAGACGCCAGAGAACAGTGGTACAGAAGGGGAAGTGGATATTTCCGCTCTTCCGGAAATGGAGCTGGAGCTGGGACATTCAGGAGCCGCGTCGGAGGAGAACCACATGCATTTCTTTACGGTGCGCTTTCAGGAGAAGGTGGAGGAGCTAAGCGGAGGAAACATCAAGATTAATATCCATCCTGCGTCAGAGCTGGGCGGGGAGAGAGAAATGCTGGAGGCGGTACAGCTGGGAGTATTGGATCTTTGCTTTACCTCCACAGGGCCTCTGGGAAACTTTGTGCCGGAGGTGTATGCCTTTGACTTTCCCTTCCTGTTTAAGGATTACGACCATGCAAAAAAGGTGTTCGACGGAGAGATCGGGGAGGAGTATGCAGAGAAAATTGGCGGAAATGGAATCCAGGTAATTGTCTGGGCGGAGAATGGAATTCGTCAAATTTTTAACAGTGTGCATCCCGTAACCTGCGCGGCGGATATGCAGGGCATCAAGATTCGCACGATGGAAAATAAAGTACATATGGCCACCTTTGAGGCGCTGGGGGCAGATCCCACTCCCATCAGCACGGCGGAAATCTATACCTCTTTGCAGCAGGGGGTGGTGGATGCTGTGGAGGGCGCCATTACCTGGCTGATTCCGGCGAAGTTCTATGAGACCCAGAAATATCTGACCATGTCCAACCATCTGTATGCACCGGCTATTCTGGCCATGAATATGGATCAATTCAACGGATATGCCCCGGAGGTTCAGCAGGTGCTTATGGAGGCAGCCCGGTGGGCCCGGGATGAGCAGCGGGAATATTTAAAGACCGCAGACGAGAAGCAGCTGGAATTTGCCGAAACCCAAGGGGTGGAGATTGTGAGGAACGAGGAGGTGGACCGACAGTCTTTCCTGGACGCCACCCAGGGCGTTTATGAGGAGCTGGGGAAGGATTACCAGGACATAATCGACAGAATTCGAGCATGCGAGAACTGAGAAATCTTCATATGGCGGGGAGAGCGTTATGAAACAGTATTCAAAATTGGTGAAGGGGATAAACGGATTTTTAAAGGTGGCCATTGCCCTTTTCTTAGCACTGATGTCCATGACCATTATTGCCCAGGTGATTTTTCGCATGCTGAAAATGGCACTTCCCTGGTCCGAGGAATTGACTCGTTATCTCATGGAATACGTGGTGTTTTGGGGAGCGGCCTATGCCTTTTCCTATAAAGGACATATGATTGTAAATCTCCTGGTGGATCGCTATCAGGGAAAGGTGCGGAAAATCTGGGAGATAGGGGTTTATCTGTTTTTGGTTTTCTTTTTTATCCTGGTGATCAAGAACAGTCTATCCTGGATTTTCACCACCCGATCCCAGGTGTCTGCGGCTATGCAGATTCCTATGTGGACCGTTTATATGGCCATTCCCACTGGAAGCTTGTTTGCCATTTTAAATTGCTTGGAGATTATTTTTCGGGAGATTAGAGGGGAGGAATCCGTATGAGTGCATGGCTATTGGTGTTACTCTTTGTTTTGATGTTTGCGGGCATTCCCATTGCAGTGAGCCTAGCCGTTACCTCCACCATATTTTTGGAGCTTACCACCCATATTTCCCTGGTGATTTTGCCTCAGAGGCTGTTTACCACCGTGGACTCCTTTCCCCTTATGGCCGTGCCCTTCTTTGTGCTGGCTGGAGCGCTGATGGAGGCGGGTGGGATTTCAGACAGGTTGGTTAGTTTTATTGAGAGTATGCTGGGCCATGTTACCGGGGGACTGACCATTGTGGTCATTGTGACTTCCGCCTTTTTCGCCGCCATTTCCGGTTCCAGCTCGGCCACCATTGCTGCCATCGGAGGCATTCTCATTCCTGCCATGATAGCCCAAGGCTACAACAGAAATTATGCATCTGCTGTACAGTGTTGTAGCGGACAGCTGGGGGTGATCATTCCGCCCTCCATTCCCATGGTGCTATACGGAGTAGCCACGGAGACCTCCATTGGAGACCTGTTTAAGGCAGGGATACTTCCCGGCATTTTTATGGCCCTGTGCCTGATTCTGCTGTCCTTTCTGATCTGTCACAAAAAGGGCTACAAGGGAGTTCAGAGGCGTAGCTGGGGACAGCGCTGGAAAGCTTTTAAAAAGGCGCTGCTGGCCCTTCTCATGCCTGTGCTAGTGCTGGGAGGCATTTATGGAGGACTTTTTACGCCCACGGAAGCCGCGGCTGTGGCTGTGGCCTACGCTTTTCTCATTGGAAAATTTGTCTACAAAAAGCTGGATGGAAAGACCCTGATGAAAGCACTCACGGAATCAGCCGCCACCACAGCCATACTGATGTTTCTCATTGCCTGTGCAGGGGTATTTGCCTGGCTTTTGGGAAGGCTGAATATTACCCGGGACGTGGCGCTGTTCTTTACCTCCATCTCGGACAATAAATATGTATTTTTGCTGTTGGTTAATTTGCTGTTGCTTGTGGCAGGCATGTTTATGGATGCAGGGCCGGCCATTATGATACTGGCTCCTTTGCTGGCGCCCATTGCCACGCAATATGATGTGAATCTGGTTCACTTTGGCATTATTATGGTGGTGAATCTGGCTGTGGGCCTGTGTACGCCTCCTGTGGGAGTGAATCTGTTTCTGTCCTGCCAGATTGGCAAAATTACCATGACAGATATTTTGGGCTCTGTATGGCCATATTTGTTTGTGTTGTTTGTTGTGGTTTTGCTTGTGACCTTTGTGCCTGCCTTGTCTTTGGCACTGTTGTAGAAGAAAAGAATGGGAAAAATATCCCTGCGGAAAGCCTGACCGGCTGGTTGGGGGACTCTGTGGGGATGTTCATTCATTATCTGTCATTCTAAGTAGAAACAGTAGCTCTCTGTTTCAAATCTCAAAAATAAATCGCTCATAGGCATTGATAACCGTGGTATTTTTGTACTGGACGCTTCTCTTAATGTTGTACCCATAGGTGAGATGCACATGTCCATGGACCATATAATGGGGGGAGAACCTGTCCAAAAGGCGAACAAAGCCCCTGAAACCCCGATGAGGCAGATCCTGTGCATCGCTGATCTGGTAGGCGGGAGCATGCGTCAGCAGAATATCAAAGCCCTTGTGCTTGAACAGCTGTAAACCCAGGCGGCGGATACGACGATTCATGCCCTGCTGGGAATACTGGTGGGGGCCGGATTTGTAACGCATGGATCCTCCCAGGCCCAGGATGCGGACGCCCTGATACTCAACAATGCGGTTTTCTATGCAGATACAGCCTCCGGGAGGGGTTTCCTTGTAGCAGCCGTCGTGATTCCCATGGACATACAGCACGGGGCCATGGAAAAAGGTGGCCAGAAAGGACAGATAGAGGGGGCTTAAATCCCCACAGGACAGAATCAAATCAATGTCCTTTAGTTTTTCCGGAGTAAAGTAATCCCACAGGTAAGAGGATTCCTGGTCAGCGATTGCTAATATTTTCATAGATAAGGGCGCTCCTGTCTTCAAAGATCTTCCCCTATTATAAACAAAAATCGGACAGGATACAAGGCGATCCTGGATGATTCACAAAAAAGAAAAATTGTCAAGGACTAAAACTTTCTAAAATTTTCTGCCAAGCCGCATATTCGGAAAACCTTCTGAGAATCATTTTAATGAGAAATGACATCAGGAGGGTTCTTACCATGGCTTTAAATAAGGTGGAAATCTGCGGCGTAAACACAGCGAAGCTGCCGCTTCTGAATAATGAGGAGAAGGAGGCCCTGTTTCAGCGCATTACCCAGGGAGATAAAGAGGCCCGGGAGCTGTATATTAAGGGAAATCTCCGATTAGTCTTAAGCGTGATCAAGCGCTTTTCCAGCAGCAATGAAAATGTGGATGATCTGTTTCAGATCGGCTGCATTGGCCTGATGAAAGCCATTGACAATTTTAATCCGGATCTGGAGGTGAAATTCTCCACCTACGCGGTGCCCATGATTATCGGGGAAATCCGGCGCTATCTTCGGGATAACAATTCTATTCGGGTGAGCCGTTCTCTCAGAGACACAGCCTACAAGGCGATCTATGCCAAGGAAGGGCTTCTGAGAAAGAATCTGCGGGAGCCTACGCTCACGGAAATCGCCCAGGAGGTGGGCATATCCAAGGAAGAGATTGTTTTTGCCCTGGACGCCATTCAAAGTCCTGTAAGCCTCTATGAGCCGGTGTACACAGAGGGCGGGGATACCCTCTATGTGATGGACCAGATCAGTGACAAGAAAAATAAGGAGGAGTACTGGATCGAGGAGCTGTCCTTAAGTGAGGCCATGAAAAAGCTGCCGGATCGGGAACGGCATATTATTGATCTGCGGTTTTTTCAGGGCAAAACCCAGATGGAGGTAGCGGAGGAGATCGGCATCTCCCAGGCACAGGTAAGCCGTCTGGAAAAAAATGCCCTGAAAAGCATGAAGGGATATTTAAAAATTAATGGGTAGTGACTTGGAAGGTCCGGTGCTTAGGTACACCGGGCCTTTTCCGGAGGCAGCTCCACCAGAATAATATCCGGGCCGATCTGCTTAATATCACACCAGGGGATGACGCATTCGCAATCTTTCCCAAATAATCCCCAGAATTTTCCGGGACCGTAGATAATCAGGGCTTTGATACAGCCAGTTTTAGGGTCAAATTCCAGATCTGCCACGTTTCCCAGCCGTTTGCAATCGCACACATTGATAACATCCTTTTCCTTTAATTCACAGAATCGCATAGAGGAAATACTCCTGTCAAAGGGTTTTGTTTTATTCTATGTGGGGAGGGAGGAAAAGAGCACAAGTTCTGTTTGACAGATTTTGGTGGATTGATTATACTGAAACAAGAGGGGATAACCCCTATACAAGGAGGGGCCTATGAAGTGTCCGTTTTGTAGTCAGGATGGCACACGAGTCATTGACTCTAGACCGGCTGAGGATAATTTCACCATTCGTCGCCGCCGTCTCTGCGATGTTTGCGGAAAGCGGTTTACTACATATGAAAAGATTGAGACCATTCCCATTATCGTAATAAAAAAGGATAATAACCGGGAAACTTATGACAGGGATAAGCTTGCGGGAGGGGTTTTGCGGGCTTGTCATAAGCGCCCCATTGCCTTAAAGGATATCAATCAGGTGGTAGATTCCGTGGAGAACGAGATTTTTAAGCGGGAGGAGCGGGAGATTGCCAGCAAGGACATCGGTGAGATCGTGATGGATAAGCTGCGGGACCTGGATTCTGTGGCCTATGTGCGTTTTGCCTCTGTGTACCGGGAATTTAAGGATGTGAATACCTTTTTGGATGAAATAAAGAAAATTTTAGATAAGTAGAGAGAAGAGAAGCTTACGAGGCATGGCCTGGGGCGGTTTATCATTGCTGTTTAAAAAACACCCTTGTGGCACCTGAGACCCTGCTTCGTTTTTTGTTGTGCTCTGGTTTTGGGGCAGAGAGGGAAAAGGATGCTGGGACAGTTTTATCCAAAGGAGGACAGAGAATCCGCCTATGTCATAGATTATGAGAGATTTTATAAGGAGGGCTACCGGGGAGTAATTTTTGATGTGGATAACACCCTGGTTCCCCACAATGCGCCGGCGGATGCCAGGGCCAAGGAATTGTTTGCCAGGCTTAAGGGATTGGGCTTTTCCAGCTGCTTGCTCTCCAATAATAAGGAGCCCCGGGTAAAGCTTTTTAGTCAGGCGGTCCACACCCAATATATTTTTAAGGCGGGAAAGCCCTCTATCAGGGGGTATGAGGCGGCTATGGAGAAGATGGGAACCACCCGGAAGAATACGCTGTTTGTGGGAGATCAGCTGTTTACGGATATTTATGGAGCTAACCGGACTGGTCTCTATACAGTGCTGGTAAAGCCTATACATCCCAAGGAGGAAATTCAGATTGTGCTGAAGCGCTATCTGGAGAGGATCGTGCTGTATTTTTATGAGCGCAGAAGGAAGAAGGTCTGAAAACTAGGGGAAGGGATCAAACGGAGGAGGGAAAAGGGATGCAGGGAATAGAGGAAAAAATCAAAGACTTTTTGCAGGAAAGAGAGCTGGATGGGCTGCTGGTTGCTGACGGGCATAATATGCGGTACCTCAGCGGCTTCACCGGTGCCACAGGATATCTCTATATTTCCAGACAGCAGCAGGTGATTTTGACGGACAGCCGCTATACCCTCCAGGCCAGGGAGGAGGCTCCCAGGTTCCAGGTGGTGGAGGTGAGCCGCCAGGAGGGATACAAAGAGAAGCTTTTGAACCTGACCCAGGAGGATGAGACCAAGCGCCTGGGGTTTGAGGATCAGGTGATGATGTATGCCACCGTGGAGAGCTTAAAGGAGAAATTAACCCCGGTTGGGGAGTGGGTGCCTCTTCGAGGGGCGCTTAGCACGTTTCGACAGATAAAGACAGAGGGGGAGATAGAGCGGATGGCCCAGGCAGAGGCCATAGGGGATAAGGCTTTTGACTATCTTTTGGGAGAGTTGCGGCCGGGAGTGACAGAGCTTACCATCGCCGCCAAGCTTGAGTTTTACATGAAAACCCATGGGGCGGAGGATATTGCCTTCCCCTCTATTGTGGCTTCTGGTCTTCACTCTGCCATGCCCCATGCCACCCCGTCCCGGAAAAAGCTGGAGCAGGGAGATTTTATCACCCTGGATTTTGGCTGTCGCTATGAGGGATATTGCTCAGATATGACTCGAACTGTTGTTCTTGGCAAGGCGAGCGAAAGACAACGGGAGATTTACCAGATAGTACTGGAGGCTCAGCTTGCGGGACTTGAGGCTGTGCGGGCCGGAATTTCGGGAAAAGAAGCAGATGAGGCAGCACGTGCTGTTATTGAAAAGGCTGGGTATGGGGAGTATTTTGGTCATGCCCTGGGTCACAGTGTGGGCCTGGAGGTCCATGAGCGTCCCAGTCTATCCCAGGGAGATGACACGATTTTGAAGCCTGGGATGATTGAGACCGTGGAACCGGGAATCTATGTGCCAGGGTTTGGGGGTGTGCGGATTGAGGATATGGTGGTGGTCACAGAGACGGGATGCCGGAATCTGACCCATTCCCCCAAAGAGCTCATAGAGTTGTAGGAAGGCGAGAACATGGAGAAGAGCAGTTACTTGGGGGAGAAACAGGCCAGGAGATGATTAGATGAAGGAGGAATGGCAGATGAAGCATGCAGATGTATTGATTATTGGCGCAGGGCCAGGAGGCATTTTTACAGCCCTGGAAATGATAAAGCGGGGAAGTGAGAAAAAGATTGTCATTGTGGAAAAGGGGAAGCCAGTGGAAAAGCGCCACTGTCCCAAATCTAAGACCCAGCAGTGTGTGAATTGCAAGCCCTATTGCCATATTACCACGGGCTTTTCCGGGGCCGGGGCTTTTTCAGACGGAAAGCTTTCCCTGAGTTATGAGGTGGGAGGGGATCTCCCTACCCTGATCGGGGCGGATTTGGCCCAGGAGACTATAAATTACACAGATAAAATTTACCTGGAGTTTGGTGCCGATACTCGGATTGAGGGTGTGGGCAATGAAAAGGAGGTCAAGGATATCCGCAAGCGGGCCATTCAGGCAGGCTTAAAGCTGGTGGATTGTCCTATCCGTCATCTGGGGACGGAGAAGGCTCAGGAGATTTATTACAGCATTGAGCAGTACCTGCTGGAGCATGGGGTGGAGATCCTGTTTGAGCAGGTGTGCAAGGACCTGCTGGTGGAGGGGAATGTGTGTAAGGGGGCGGTGATTGAGGATGCCCGAAAACATACACAGGAGGAGACCATTTTGGCAGAGCATGTGATTGTGGCCACAGGGCGCAAGGGGGCGGACTGGCTGGAAAGGCTCTGCGAACAGCACGACATCGCCCATCAGCCGGGTACCGTGGACATCGGTGTGCGGGTGGAAGTGCGCAATGAGATTATGGAGGATGTGAATAATGTACTCTATGAGTCCAAACTTATTGGATACCCTTTGCCCTTTAAGAATAAGGTACGGACTTTTTGCCAAAATCCCGGGGGCTTTGTAAGCCAGGAGAATTATGATAACGATCTGGCAGTGGTAAACGGCCATTCCTACAAGGATCTCAAATCTGACAATACCAATCTGGCCATCCTGTGCTCCCACAATTTTACCCATCCCTTTAATCAGCCCATCGCTTACGCCCAGAAGGTGGGAGAGCTGACCAATATGCTGGGGGACGGAAAGATTCTGGTCCAGCGGTATGGGGACATTTTGGGAGGCAAGAGAACCTGGCAGAAGGAGCTGAGTCAGTCCAATGTGCGTCCCAGTCTTCCGGATGCGGTGGCGGGAGACATTACGGCTGCCATGCCTTACCGGGCCATGACCAATATCATTAATTTTATCCAGGCGGTGGATCATGTGGTGCCGGGTTTTGCCTCCAATGAGACTCTTTTATATTCCCCGGAGCTGAAATTCTACAGCAACCGCATTAAAATGACTCCGGAGTTTGTCACCAATATACAGGGGCTTCATTGTCTGGGGGATTCCAGCGGTTGGACCCGGGGACTTATGATGGCCTCTGTCATGGGAGTGCTCATGGGACGGCAGTTGTCCGGGGAGGAAAAAGCAGCCGAAAAATGATGAAAAAAATGAAAAAATGGCTGGACTATTCCTGCGGAATATGAGAAAATATATCCAAATGCGAAGCCTGTCGTTAGATGGGAATCTGCATCTGAGTATATGTTAGATTATCTTAATTTGAAAGGAGTTTTAACATGATTTATTCACATGAAGTTGAAAAAATGTGTCCGGTGGCACAGGGCGTAGCTCATGGCGCGGCTCCGATTCCGGAAGAAGCGAAATGGGTACAGGCAAAAGAGATTAAAGACATTTCCGGCCTGACACATGGCGTGGGTTGGTGTGCTCCCCAGCAGGGTGCATGCAAGCTGACCCTGAATGTGAAGGATGGCATTATCCAGGAGGCTCTGGTGGAGACTCTGGGATGTTCCGGTATGACCCACTCTGCGGCTATGGCTTCCGAGATTCTTCCTGGAAGGACCCTTCTGGAGGCATTGAATACAGACCTGGTGTGTGACGCCATTAACACGGCTATGAGAGAGCTCTTCCTGCAGATTGTTTACGGAAGAACCCAGAGTGCCTTTTCTGAGGATGGCCTTCCCATCGGTGCAGGACTGGAGGATCTGGGCAAGGGCTTAAGAAGTCAGGTAGGCACCATGTACGGAACCCTGAAAAAGGGACCCCGCTATCTGGAGATGGCCGAGGGCTATGTGACAGGAATCGCTCTGGATGCAGAGGATCAGATTATCGGCTACAAGTTTGTAAACCTTGGCAAGATGACCGACTTTATCAAGAAGGGCGACGATCCCAACACCGCTTGGGAGAAGGCACAGGGACAGTACGGACGTGTGGATGATGCAGTAAAGATCATCGACCCGAGACAGGAATAAGCGAGGAGGGATAGAAATGGCTTTATTTGAATCATATGAAAGAAGAATTGAGAAAATCAATGAGGTTTTAAACAGCTATGGCATTGCTTCCATTGAAGAAGCCGAGAAAATCACCAAGGACGCTGGTCTTGACGTTTACAATCAGATCAAAGGCATTCAGCCAATCTGCTTTGAGAATGCTTGCTGGGCTTACACGGTAGGTGCCGCGATTGCCATCAAGAAGGGATGCCGTAAGGCTGCAGATGCAGCAGCAGCAATCGGTGAGGGACTTCAATCCTTCTGTATTCCCGGATCTGTGGCAGACACCCGTAAGGTAGGTCTGGGACATGGAAACTTGGGAAAAATGCTTCTGGAAGAGGAGACTGAGTGTTTCGCATTCCTGGCTGGTCATGAGTCCTTTGCAGCCGCTGAGGGAGCTATCGGTATCGCCGAGAAGGCTAATAAGGTTCGTCAGAAACCCTTGCGGGTTATCTTAAATGGTCTTGGCAAAGACGCTGCTCAGATTATTGCCAGAATCAATGGATTTACATATGTGGAAACTGCGTATGATCCCTACACCAACGAGGTGAAGGAAGTATTCCGCAAGCCCTATTCTGAAGGACTGCGGGCAAAGGTAAACTGCTACGGCGCTAACAGTGTTCCCGAGGGCGTGGCCATTATGTGGAAGGAGAGCGTGGATGTATCCATCACCGGGAACTCCACCAACCCCACCCGTTTCCAGCATCCGGTAGCAGGCACCTACAAGAAGGAGAGACTGGAGGCTGGCAAGAAGTACTTCTCCGTGGCATCCGGCGGCGGCACCGGCCGTACTCTGCATCCGGACAACATGGCAGCAGGACCGGCTTCCTACGGTATGACGGATACCCTGGGTCGTATGCACTCTGACGCCCAGTTTGCGGGATCTTCCTCTGTACCGGCGCATGTGGAGATGATGGGTCTTATCGGTGCAGGAAATAATCCTATGGTTGGTATGACTGTGGCTGTGGCTGTTTCCATTGAGGAAGCGGCGAAGGCTGGGAAGTTCTAAGAAAACTGTAGATTAAAGAGATTAAAAAGGACCGCACGAACCTTTCATGGTTGGTGCGGTTTTTGAGATTATGAATTTATGAGTCGCAGTAATAGTGATTTTTTATGGATTTTGTGATATAATATCTAAATAAAGGTGGTGAGCAGGATGGACTTATTTATTCCAAAAGCAACCTTAGACATATTGTCTTACAAATCGGCCTTAGGGAGAAGCTTAAAGCAGATTTCCTTACGGGAAACGCAGTTACAAAATATATTAGAGGATATAGAGAGATATCGTGCGAGTTATATTGACGTATTAATACAAGAGAATCTGATTGGTTCAAGGTTTAAAAGATTCTATTGTGCGTAAATACGAGAAAACTATTAGAACCGACGGGGGCTTTAAGCAATGCTTTAATGATATTCTTGGATTTAGACTTAGGTTTGAACAATATCCTGAAGAATATCCAGATTATTTTAGAGTAGTTGATTTGCGAAACGGAAAAAAGGTCGATGATGGTTATCGTGCCATTCACCTATATTATCAAAGAGATAATCTGGCATATCCGATTGAAATTCAGTTGTGGTGCGGAGAAGATTATTTAATTAATATTTGGAGCCATAGATATATCTACAGATATAAAGAAGCTGAAATAGGAAAGTTACTCTATCAGGAATATGCTGCAAAGATAATTTGCAGCGAACAAGATTTTATAGAGCGTCTAAATTATTGGGAAGGTGAGCCGAATGGGAGATAAAAAATATATAGTGGCAAAAATTTTCGACAAACAGGGACGTTTGGCGTATCAATGCAAGACTGTGAATGAGGCGCGTTGTTTGCCAGGTACATTAGAAGCATTGCGAGCAGATGGTGTGCAGATTGTTATACTTGATTGTCCAGAGATATATTCAGAATATGCACCTTATTCTTATGTGGAGGACATGAAAAAATATATAGATATGGTTAGTCAAATGAATCGTGTAGCATAGGTGATTGAAAAGCACTATAGAGTTGTCAGTGGTGCACAGTAGCACATCCATAGCGAACAAACACCCCTCAAACCCGGAAAATTCGTCTCTCACCGTTTCCATTGAGGAAGCGTCCAAAGGATGGCAAAGACCAGGCTGTCTGCTTCCACATTTCGAGGACAAAAGACACAGTTACGCTTTGTGGGAGAGAAGAGAAAGATTGTAGAGTAAGTGGGAGGATCCTATATGGATTTACGGGAACAGCTGATAGCCCTGCGAAAGGGCACAGGGATGAACAAGAAACAGTTCGCGGAATATTTTGGCATTCCCTACCGGACATTCCAGGACTGGGAGCTGGGGAATCGCACCATGCCGGAGTATTTGCTGCGCCTTATGGTCTATAAGATACAGATGGAGCGGCGGTTGGAGCAGGAGGAAGCCAGTGGGGATACCGGTTAAGCTTCTGGTAAGGGATATGGTATTTTATTATATTTTTTTAAATACTATATTGTAATATATAATAGTATATGATAAAATATATTGCAGAGTCAAATAGGGAAGGGATGTGATTCTTTGAATGCACAGTTTAAAAAGGGAGCCCTGGAGCTATGTGTTCTTTCCCAGCTAACCAAAGGGGACAAATATGGGTATGAGTTGACAGAGGTGATTTCCCGGGAGATGTCCATTGCTACCGGAACCTTGTATCCTATTTTAAAGAGGTTGAAGGATGAGTTCTATGTGGAGACCTATCTGGTGGAGTCGGAAGAAGGGCCGGCCAGAAAGTATTATCACCTGACGGAAAAGGGAAGGGGCTATCAGGGAAATCTAAAGCTGGAATGGCTGGCCTTTGTGGAAATCGTAGGGCGGCTGTGTGATGAATGAGAGGGGATGAGATTTTGAAAAAAGAGGAGTATTTAAATCAGCTTGCACAGGGGCTGCGGGCCTATGATAAGAGTTATGTGGAGGATATTCTCCGAGATTATGAGGAGCATTTTTTTGATGCGGCTCAAAGAGGAAAGCAGGAAGAGGAGATCTGCAAAGAACTGGGAAGTCCGGAGGATGTGGTGCGGGAAATCCGGGAAATGCTTTTGGAGGAAGAGAGAGACTGCGGGCTTGCAAGGCCCCAGGCGGATTTGATGTATCTGGGAGAGAAGGTTAAAGAGGGAGAGGAAGGGTTTCGATGGGCAGCGGGAGATTTAAAGAGTATTCGCTTTTTTACGGACACGGCCCGGGTGCGTTTGATTCCTTCCAGGGATGGGACTTTTCATCTCCATCTCTCGGATGAAAAGGACCGGGAATATTTGGAACAGCGGTGTACAGCGGATGGTTATTATGGGCAGTTGAAGAGAAAATGGTGGCAGATTTTTGGCACAAAATTCTTTTTTCAGCCCTTTGGCGAGGTACTGTTGGAGATTCCAGAAGGGGTTGCCCAGTTGCAGGTTAGCGCAGTCACCGGGGAGGTATCAGCGGAAGCCGTCCATGCTCAAAGCATTCGTCTTTCCAGCATTTCCCGGCATGTGTCGGCCTGGAGGATCAGGGGAGAGGAGATTTCCCTGTCAACTGTCAGCGGAAAAGTGCTGGCTAAAGAGGTAAAGGCTGGTAAGCTTACGCTTCGAGACACCAATGGTGCTATTTATTGTGAAGAGTTGCAAGCGGAAGAGCTTTTGGGAAAAACTGTCAGCGGGTGTGTAGAGGCTTATAGGGTGGAAAGCCAGGATATTCATCTCAAAACCGTCAGCGGTGCCATCCGTTTGGAGGTAAAGCCCCATAGCGCACCTATACAGTTTCGTACCCGGACAGTTAGCGGCCAGGTGTGTATTCAGGATACGGCCCAGTATCAAGGCAGAGGAGAGGCCTTGGATTCCCAGGAAAACATTCGGGCTGTGCTGGAATCGGTCAGTGGAAATATTACGGTAACCGGCATGGATCAGGGGGGAAGAGAGGAGACACAGGGATAAAAGAGAGATTTTCCAGGAGATTCCGAGAAAAGTGAAACATTTTGGATACATGTTTCGTCTATCTTTATAGTAGATTAATATAGAGAGAAAACGGAGGATGTAGATCCAGGTGAAACATTACGGACAGCATGGAAAGAAGAGGGCAGCACAGAGCAGGCACGGGCGCAGACGCAGAAAAAGCCGGACTTCTGGCAGAAGTATTCTGGTCCTGCGCTGGCTGCGCAGGCATTGGGGATGCTGCCTTTTTTTGATTGCCTTTTTCGTCTGGGGATTCTGCTGGTATGAAAGGGAGACTTTAGAGCAGCTCCCAATTTTCCGCAGCTTGGGACAAAGATCAGAGGCATATTTTGGAGAGAATGGGGAGCAGGAAGAGAAAAAGGGATCGGAAGAGGGAAACGAGCAGAAGGAGGAGAGGGAGCGGGAGGAAGAAAGCGGGCAAGGGGAAAGAAACGGGTGGGAAGAAGAGAAAAGTCAGGATGGAAAGAAAGGACAGGAGGAGAACAGCCAGCAAAGGGAACAAGCGGTCGGGGAAAAGTCTTCTCTGAAAGGGGAGGAAGTGCTTCCGGGGCTTTCTGAGGATGGCTTTGTGGATTTGGCTCCCGGGGATAAGGTGGTGTACCTGACCTTTGATGACGGACCCTGTGATTCCACAGGACAGCTGTTGGATGTGCTGGAGGAGCTACAGGTTCCGGCCACTTTTTTTGTTACCGGCCAGTACTTTCAACAGGAAGATCTGCTAAAGCAACTGGAAGAAATTTACAGAAAAGGCCACGGTCTGGGGGTACATACCTATAGCCACCGGTATGAGGAGATTTATGCTTCCGTGGAGACTTTCTTTAGGGACTATGACCGGATGGCAGCCTTAGTGGAGCAGGTTACAGGAAAAAGAAATCGGCTGCTCCGATTTCCCGGAGGCAGCAATACAGGGAAAAATGTCAAGATTCGACAGGCGCTTTTGGAGGCGGCTGGAGAACGGGATCTCATTTATCATGACTGGAATTCTTTTGTGGGAGATACAGAGGGATTGGAGCCGGACCAAATGTTGGAGCGGGCAGTGGGAGGGGTTCTGGGACACGCAAAGAGTGTGATGCTGTTGCACAACGGGCCGGATAAGGATGCGGTGATCGACATTTTGCCCCAGATTGTAGAGCAGCTTCGGGCAGAGGGGTATCGCTTTGCCCTCCTGGATGAGACGGTACGTCCCTTTCAGTTTGCCAGTGTAGAGTAAACTGTGGTATAATAACCTTTCAGGGCAGAGCCACTGCCTTTAACGTTTACATACAGTTTCAAGTGGAGAAAAGGAGGAGCATCCCATGATTGACGAAATTCTTGCCTATAACAAACGGTTTGTGGAGGAAAAGGCCTATGAAAAATATGCGGCCGGCAAATATCCCAATAAAAAGATTGCCATTTTGACCTGCATGGACACCCGGCTGGTGGAGCTGTTGCCTGCGGCTCTGGGGCTAAAAAACGGGGACGTAAAGATTATTAAAAACGCTGGAGGTGTGGTGACCAATCCCTTTGGAAGCGTGATTCGAAGCCTTTTGGTGGCCATTATAGAGCTGGGGGTGGAGGAGATTATGGTTATCGGCCATACGGACTGTGGGGTCCAGCACATTGACAGCGAGATGATGATCCAGCATATGAAGAAGCGAGGAATTACCCAGGAGTCCATTGATCTGATGAAATACTGTGGCATTAACTTTGAGAGCTGGCTTTCCGGCTTTGACACAGTAGAGCAATCTGTGGCGGATACGGTGGAAACCATCCGAAACCATCCGCTGATTCCGGAAGATGTGCGTATTGGGGGATATGTAATCAATACCCAGACAGGAGAGCTTCAGGTCATTTGCTGATAGGGGAGAATCCAGTGGGGGAAGAGCTTTCCATCCTACCTGCCATGTGACCTGTGCGCTATGTTCGTGGTACATTTTTGTGCACAGGTCTGTGGATAAAAAAACAGATCTGCCTTTTGCAGATCTGTTTTTTGCTGTCCATATTTCAGAAAGAAACTCCAGGGGGACTATGCTCTCTCTACCCTGCCGGATTTCAGACAAGAGGTACAAACATACATTTTCTTCGCGCCGCCATTTACCTTTACCTTTACGGACTTCACATTAGATTTCCACATTTTGTTTGATCTTCTATGAGAATGACTTACAGCGTTTCCAAAGTGAGCACCTTTGTCACAAATTGCACATCTAGCCATACCAGCACCTCCTTATCCTCAGCATGAGTCAATAGCTTGACTCGCAACACTAGTTATTCTAGCAGAAAGTGCTATATTTTGCAAGCATAAATTTTAATATTTCACAATATTTAGTTGTCAAACATCCAATTCTTGACATTTCACCACAACTGCGTTATACTATATGCAATTTGATACCATGGTACATAATAGGAAATATGGTCGTGTTGTGTGGGGTTATATGGTAGGACTCTGGGATCTATCCTTTATAATGGGGCGGAAAGCGCCACAGACAATATGCTTAAGACAGACAATAGGGTGAATCTGTCTTTTTTGTTATACAAATAGAGAAAACACTATCTAAAAGGGTACGCCGCATGGGCGGTTTTTCCGCGGTGTGATATGCCTTTTTATTTCGTGTCCAAAATAAAATCCGATGATTAAGGAAAGGAAACAGACAACATGAAGGCAAAACGAAGCTTATTAAGCCTGCTACTCTGCGGGGCAGTGCTGCTTTCTCTCTGCACCCAGCCTGTATTTGCCGAAGCAGACACACGAATACAGGATGAGGTGAATGACAGCGGATCTGGCCAAGAAGATGACCTGGGCGACAGCAGTGCTGCCAAAAGCGCAAGCGATTTGTGTGAACATCACACCGAACATACTGGGGATTGTGGCTACACCGAGGAAACGCCGGGAACACCCTGCGGCTATGCATGTAGTCAGTGTGGAGAGGAAGAGTCCCCACAGGATGTGGAGAATACTGACGTCCGAAACGTACAGGCCATGCTGGATAAACTTCCCCGCGTGGAGGAAGTGGAGTCCATGAGCCTTGACGAGCGGAGGGAAGTCTTTGACAGTTTGCAGATGGCCGGCGACGCTTACGAAGCTCTGCCTGATGGGGAACAGGAACAGATGGAGGGCGCGGAGATTTTGGAAGAACTGTTCTGCTGGTTCGACAGCCAGACGGTGGAGCCGGCTGAAACAGTTTCCGATGATTTGGACGAAAACGAAGCCTTTTATCAGCCTTCCAATGACGGCGGCGCCCTCACCCAAACGGCGGTTGTAAAGGAGGATGTCTCCGATTTGCAGAACGTCTATGAGACCTTGATTGCTTTAAGGGATCAGGACGGCTACAAGGAAGGAACCCTGTGGGATGACACAACCAATGACTATTCCTGGAATGGGGGACCTGTTGCGGGAAATATCACCGGCGGTACCGGCTGTGCAGCTTTTGCTTTTGAGCTCAGCGACAAGGCCTTTGGTTCTCTGCCTGCAAGGACATTCACCAAGGGGAATTTTAAGCTTTCCGATGTAAAGGCTGGGGATATACTGCGGATAGAAAATAACAGTCATAGCGTAATTGTGCTCCAGGTGACGGATGTGGGCGTGATCATTGCCGAGGCAAACTACCATGTAAATGGCGGAGCGGGTACCGTCCATTGGAACCGCTCGTTGTCAAAGGTGGAGGTTGAAGCAGCTGATTATTTTATCACCCGCTATCCAGAAAGCTACCTCCCTCCGGACGACCCCACGGCCAACGATGTGATTGGCAGTGGAAACTTTGGGAACCTTGCATGGAAGCTGACAAAGGCGGGGACGCTTACCATTTCCGGCAGCGGAACCATGCCGGACTATGCATCTTCCTCAGAGCAGCCCTGGAAGGATTACAGAGACCAAATTTTGAAGATAGTTATCGAGGATGGCGTGACCAGGGTAGGAAATAGTGCCTTTTGGGACAGTGCGGCTCTCAGTGTGAAGCTTCCCACCAGTGTGGAAGCCATCGGCAACAGCGCTTTTCGTAAAAGCTCGCTTATAGCTGTATCTTTCCCTGCCAGTGTAAAAACCATCGATGACAGCGCTTTCCGTGAATGTTCGAATCTTGGGGCCGTGTCCCTCCCTGAAGGGGTGGAAACCATTGGCGGAAATGCTTTTTTTGGCTGTACAAATTTAAAATCCGTGGAGCTGCCTGCCAGCGTCGGAAATGTGGGGGCGGCAGCGTTTATGGGCTGCACGAAACTGACACAAGTCACATTCGCCTCCAGTGACAAATGTGTACAGCTGGGCGATAATGTGTTTACAGAATGCTGGATGTTGATGTCCATAACGCTGCCCAAAAACGCAGACCGCATGGGAGAGGGAATGTTTCAGAACTGTCTCTTACTTACCAGCTTGAATATTCCGCAGGGTGCGGACAGTATTGGGGGTTGGGCATTCGCTTCTTGCTCCGCATTGACGCAAGTTGGGATACCAAACAGCGTAAAACAGATAGGAATAGCCGCGTTCTCAGATTGCAGAAATCTGAAGGATATATACTTTAGTGGCAGTGAGACGGAGTGGAACAGCATACAAAAACTGGGTGATGTTTCGTCAGCTCTTTCAAACGTGACCATACACTACCATGCACAGCTGCCTGAGACACCCTCCATACCTGTTGAGCACGAGCACAGCTGGGTACAGGATTGGAGCAGTAACAGCGACTGCCACTGGCATGAATGCTCCGCCGAAAACTGTAATATCACTGACAACAGCGGCAAGGCTGGTTATGGTGGGCATGTCTATGACAATGATGGGGATGCTTCCTGCAACACCTGCGGCTATACCCGGACGCTGACGCAGCCCGACCAAGACCAATACCGCGTAACTGTAAACGGTAGCTATGCCCCAGTGAGTGGCGCGGGCAGCTATGAAGCAGGGACAGTGGTTACCATTTATGCGGGGAGCCGCAGCAATTACCGTTTTAAAGGCTGGAGTTCCTCTGACGGGATAGACTTTGCCAACGCAGGAAGCGCGTCAACCACATTTACCATGCCGGATAAGCCTGTCACTGTAACGGCTTCCTGGACGTATATAAGGGAAAGCTCTGAAAGTGGTTCGACTGGCAGCGGTGGTGGCACAACCTCGACCCCTGCCCCTGCCCCTCCCCCTACTCCTACTCCTTCCCCTGCCCCCACGCCTACCCGGACCAATGACAGGGAAACCGTTTCTAAGAGTGGGGTGACCCCAACCTATGGCAGGGAAAATATTTCTAACAGTGGTGTAACCCTTTCCGGAAGCGACATTCACAAAAACGCACAGTTGACTGTTACGCAGGATCAGCTGCATGACAGCGGGGATTGCGATGACTGCGGACAAATCCGTGAATGGCAGGCAGAAGGCCGGGTCCTTGCAATTTATGATGTATCTTTAAGCTATGGTTTCCATGGGACAGTGACCCTAACATTCCCTGTTTCCGATGAATACAATGGAAAGACGTTGGCTGTGGCCCATTGTTTGAAAAATAAGCTGGAAATCTGCGACGTGACCGTGTCCAATGGGGAAGTCACCTTAACAGTAGACAGCCTTTCCCCCTTTGTCATTTTGGACAGCACAAGCGCCCAACTGGATAAGGAATCCTCCAGCGCAGACCAGATGGAACAGCCCGAAGGGGAGGAACTAGAGACAGGTGATGACGGCACGGCAGACACGGCAGATTTAACAGATGTAGCGAATTCCCAAAAGCTGATAGCCAATGTGGCAAGCCGCCTGCTGACAGACAGCGACGGTGGCATATTCACATGGGGAGGTTCTTTGGGTCTTTGTGTACTGTTCGTTGGGCTTATGGCGAGTACGGCGGCTGTTATTTACAAGCGCAGAGGGAAAGAGGAACCCATAGAATAAGTACAACTGCATAAAAAAATGGGTTCTAAACTTGAGATAAAGAACCCAGATCAGACAAGGGGACCGTGTGTCCCCTTGTCTGATCTGGCAAATCACTTCTAGCAGAAAGTACCATATTTACCACAGGGAACCTGCCATTCTTTGATGGTTTTTATAGAAACTTTTTGTTTTTTCAAAAATTGCTTTGATTTTCAAGAAGATCAGGGTATAATAATAATCAGATACGTGCGCGCATTTCTGGAATTAGGTACTTCTTATGGGGCGGCGCACAGAGGGCTTGCGGTGCAGAATATTCTTTTGGGATATTTTGCTCTTTTGGATGTTCTGAAAGGTCGGCCTTTTGGTATAAAATATTTGCGGAGGTAAATGGTATGAAAGGACTTATGAATACACAGTTGGGCGCAGTTGTGATTGATCCGGAAGTGATTGCCCGTTATGCAGGGTCCGTGGCCGTGGAGTGTTTCGGTATTGTGGGGATGGCTATGGTTAGCATGAAGGACGGCCTGGTAAAGCTGGTGTTGGGGGATAACCTGACCCGAGGGGTCCACGTAATGATTCAGGATAATAAGATAACGCTTAATTTCCACGTGATTGTTTCCTATGGTGTGAGTATCTCAGCGGTGGCAGATAATTTGATCAGCAATGTAAAATACAAGGTTGAGGAATTCACTGGGATGTCCATCGAGAAAATCAACATCTTCGTGGAAGGTGTTCGGGTAATAGATTAATAGCAGGAGGAACAAGGAACCGTGGGTACAAAGACGATAGATGTACAGATGTTAAAGAAGATGTTTCTGGCGGGCGCTAAGAGCATTGAGGCGAAGAAAGAATGGATCAATGAGCTGAATGTGTTTCCAGTGCCGGACGGGGATACGGGAACCAATATGACTCTGACCATTATGGCGGCAGCCAATGAGGTAAACGGTCTTGTAGATTCCTCCATGGATGCCCTGGCAAAGGCCATCTCCTCGGGATCTCTTCGGGGAGCCAGGGGAAACTCCGGTGTTATTTTGTCTCAGCTTCTTCGGGGCTTTACCAAGGGAATTCGGGGACATGAGACCCTGGATGTGATGATTATTTCCAATGCCTTTCAGAAGGCGGTGGAGACCGCTTATAAGGCGGTTATGAAGCCCAAGGAGGGTACAATCCTAACGGTGGCTAGAGGTGCGGCGGATAAGGCTTCTGAGCTGGCAGAATACGAGGAGGACTTAGGGGTCCTGTTTCAGGAGATAATCAAGGAGGCGGAGGCTGTGCTGGCCCGGACCCCGGATATGCTTCCTGTTTTGAAGGAAGCCGGAGTGGTGGACTCTGGCGGACAGGGACTGGTGGAGGTCATGAAGGGAGCTTATGATGCCTTTCTGGGCAAGGAAGTGGACTACAGTTTTGCCCCTACAACTCAGGTAACACCAGTAAAGATCAGTGCCCAGACAGAGGCAGAGATTAAGTTTGGCTATTGTACAGAATTTATCATAATGCTGGATAAGGAATTCGACGACAAGGAGGAACATGCCTTCAAGGGATTCCTGGAGTCCATTGGAGATTCCATCGTATGTGTGGCGGATGACGACATTGTCAAGATTCACGTACATACGAACCATCCGGGCCAGGCCATTGAGAAGGCGTTGACCTACGGTTCGTTGTCCAGATTGAAGATTGACAATATGCGGGAGGAACACGAAGAGAAGCTTATCAAGGATGCCTCCAAGCTTGCTGCTCAGCAGGCGGAGGAGGAGAAGGTCAGGCAGGCGTCTCAGCCCAGAAAGGAAATGGGCTTTATCTCTGTGTCCATCGGAGAGGGCATTGGGGAGATTTTCAAGGGATTGGGTGTAGACCATCTTATAGAGGGTGGCCAGACTATGAATCCCAGCACAGAGGATATGTTAAACGCCATTGAGCAGGTGAACGCAGACACCATTTTCATCCTGCCTAACAACAAAAATATCATTCTGGCGGCCAACCAGGCCAAGGCTCTTACCGAGGATAAAAATATTGTGGTCATTCCCACCAAAACTGTGCCCCAGGGAATCACGGCCATGATCAATTATATTCCGGATATGTCTGCGGAGGATAATGAAAATCGCATGCTCCAGGAGATCAAGAATGTAAAAACCGGTCAGGTGACCTATGCGGTGCGGGATACCCATATTGATGACAAGGTGATCCGGCAGGGAGATTTGATGGGCATTGGCGACCATGAAATCCTTTCTGTGGGAACAGATTTGGAGGCTACCACCCAGGCTATGTTTGAGGAGCTGATGGACGAGGAGGCAGAGTTAATAAGCATTTATTATGGAAAAGATGTGGAGGCATCTGCGGCCGAGGCCCTGGGAGAGGCGCTTCAGGAGAAATATCCGGACTGCGATATAGAGGTACATTTCGGCGGGCAGCCCATATACTACTACGTAGTTTCTGTGGAATAGACGGGGAAACACCTCAAGGGTGTACCAGGATGGCCAAAAAGCATGGCCAGTATTAAGGAAACACCTCAAGGGTGTACCAGGATGGCCAAAAAACATGGCCGTTACTAAGGAAAGGGATCATGTAAGCTTATGAATTTGCTTTCGCCAATTACCGCTATCAAAGGAATTGGGGAAAAGACTGCCACGCTCTTTCACCGTATGGGGATTCACACGGTGGAGGAGCTGTTGTCGTATTACCCCAGAAATTATGAACAGTTTCAGGAGCCAGTGACTTTTGCCAATTTGGAGGTAGGAAAGCAGCAGGCAGTCCTGGGAGATATTAAGAGGCCTTTGGAGGTCCGGCGGGTTCGGGGACTGACCATTGTCACCACCACACTGGTGGAGTTTGGCACCTGTCTAAAGCTTTGCTGGTACAATATGCCCTATTTGCGCAATACGATTAAGCCCGGAAGCAGCTATATTTTTCGGGGCCTGGTGCAGAGGAATAAGGGTCAGCTGGTGATGGAGCATCCCCAACTGTTTAAGCCGGAGGAATATGAGAGCCGGATTTCCGTTTTGCAGCCTGTGTACAGTCTGACCAAAGGCGTGACCAATAAGACAGTGGAAAAGGCGGTGCGGCAAGCGCTGGAGGAGATGGATCTGAGCCAAGAATATTTGCCGGAGGAAATTCGATGTAAGCATAAGCTACCGGAATATAATTTTGCCATTCGGGCCATCCATTTCCCCACAGAGGAAGAAACGTTGCGGTTAGCCAGAAAGCGGCTGGTATTTGATGAATTTTTTCTGTTCTTGTTGGCTCTTCGCCATATGCGGGAATATGTGGAGGAGCTGGGAAATTGCTGTCCCATTTTGCCCTGTACCCAGACAGAGGAGCTTTTGGCCCGGTTGCCTTACAAGCTTACAGGAGCGCAGCAGAGAGTATGGCAGGAGGTGCAGGCGGATTTGGCCGGGCCTGGGATGATGAGCCGGTTGATTCAGGGGGATGTGGGATCGGGAAAAACCATTGTGGCGGTGCTGGCCCTGTTGGCTGCTGCTGCCAATGGGTATCAGGCCGCTATGATGGTGCCCACAGAGGTGCTGGCCAGGCAGCATTTTGGGGCCATCCAGAGCATACTGGAGGAGCATGGGTTTCCTTACCGGGCAGTTCTTCTCACCGGCTCTGTGACGGCAAAGGAAAAGCGCAGGCTCTACGAGCGAATTGAGCTGGGGATGGTTCAGCTGGTTATTGGGACTCATGCCATTATTCAGGGAGGCGTGCAGTTTGACAACCTGGGACTGGTGGTGACGGACGAGCAACACCGGTTTGGGGTGCGTCAGAGGGAGCTGCTCACACAAAAAGGGGGACATCCCCATGTGTTGGTTATGAGTGCCACCCCCATACCCAGGACATTGGCGATGATTGTCTATGGGGATCTGCGGATATCCGTTATAGATGAGCTGCCCAAGGATCGGATGCCCATTAAAAATTGTGTGGTGGATGAGAGCTACCGGCCCAAGGCCTATGCTTTTATGCAGCGACAGATAGAGGAGGGAAGGCAAGTCTATATTATCTGTCCCATGGTGGAGGAGAATCCAGAGGTGGAGATGGAAAATGTGATAGATTATGCGGAGGCCCTGAGGGAGGAGTTTCCCGGGGAAACGGTGATTGCCTATCTCCATGGGAAAATGAAGGGGATGGAAAAGGCGGAGATTATGGAACGCTTTGCCAGGGGGGAGATCCAAATTTTGGTATCCACCACGGTGGTGGAGGTGGGAGTGAATGTGCCCAATGCCACGGTGATGATGGTGGAGAATGCGGAGCGTTTCGGACTGGCGCAGCTTCACCAGCTAAGGGGCAGGGTGGGACGTGGAAAGCATCAGTCCTACTGTATATTTGTCAGCGGATCGGACAATTCGGATACAAGAAAGCGCCTGGAGATTCTAAATAAGTCCAATGACGGATTTTTCATTGCCAGTGAGGATTTAAAAATGCGGGGACCAGGAGATTTGTTTGGATTGCGCCAGAGTGGCCTTATGGAATTTCAGATTGGGGATATTTTCACGGATGCGGCCGTGCTCCAGGCGGCTAGTGAGGAGACGGAGCATATGCTAAAGACTGATCCCCAGCTTTCCCAGGCAGAGCATCAGGGGCTAAGGGAAAAGCTGGAGCGATATCAGCTGCGAGATGGGGGCAGTCTACAGCTATAAGGAGATTGCCCGTCTGTGTTTGAAAGGCAGACATCGGATGACTCCCCAGGAATTTGTGATGCTTAAGAAGCAGGAAGGGATTACCCCGGCCAAATATCGAAAATATTACAGTGTGGTGTAAATTTTTCTTGACCTTCCCCCTGGTGGAAGGTGTATGGTAAGTATATCCCAGGAGGTTAAAACAGGTAGGGCCAAAAATTTCAGCAGAATAAGAGAGGAGAATCCCAGGGTGAAGATTAACGAGGTGGAGCAGGCGGTTGGGATTACCAAAAAGAATATCCGCTTTTATGAGCAGGAGGGATTGCTTCATCCGGCCCGAAATCTGGAAAATGGATACCGGGTTTATGGAGAGAAGGATGTGGAGGAGCTGAAAAAAATCAAGCTTCTGCGAAAACTAAATATGCCTCTGGAGGAAATCCGGAAGCTGCAAAACGGAGAGCTGACGCTTTCAGACGGCTTGCAGCGTCACCTGGTGGTTCTGGAGCGGGAGAGAGAAAGGCTTGGTCAAATCTGCGGGTTCTGCGATCATTTGGCGGAGAATGGAGGGCAGATGAGCAGCCTTATGGCTTCCCAGTATCTGGCGGAAATGGAGCATATGGAACAGGAGGGAATGCGATTTATGAATGTAAAGCAGTTGGATCAGAAAAAGCAGAAGTGGAAGGGAGCCATGCTTGGGGCGGGCCTGGCCCTGGTTTTCTGCGTCTGGTTTTTGGCGCTGATGGTGGTGGCCATTATGGAGGAGCCTATGAGTACGCCAGAGCTTTTGCTTCTTCTGGTGTTTGTGGCAGCGCCCGTTGTGGTAGGAATCTGTATTGTGTATGTGTTGTTAGAGAGAAAAAGAGAGATCCAGAGGGGGGAAGAGGATGCAGCTTCTAAATATTGATTACATTCCAGGAAAAAAATTTGAGGCCTTGGGATTGGTAAAGGGAAATGTGGTTCAATCTAAAAATTTAGGCAAGGACTTTATGGCCGGGATGAAAACCATTGTAGGTGGGGAGATTAGCAGTTACACGGAAATGTTGAACCAGGCCCGGCAGATTGCCGTGAAGCGTATGGTGGATGAGGCAGAGGCCCTGGAGGCGGACGCAGTGGTGAATGTGCGTTATGCCTCGGCCTCCGTGATGCAGGGGGCAGCAGAAGTCATTGCCTATGGGACGGCAGTACGGTTTGTGGAGGAATAGGTGAGGAACAAATACCAAGAAAAGGTATGATAAATGAGAAGACAGACAGGCGGTGGCTTTTCTTTATGTAGCCACCGCCTGTCTTCTGTGTCTATCCGTTCAAACTATATCTAAATGGTATGACCTTTGGCAATGTATACGGGGAAGGTATCCGTGCCTCTCATCTCTTTGCCGTGAGAGACGGTTACGTTTTTGTCCGTGATCAGGTATTCAATCTGGGCTCCGGACTGGACATGAGTATCCTGCATCAGGATGCAGTTTTTCACCACAGCGCCTTTTTCCACCTTCACCCCACGGAAAAGAATGCTGTTCTCCACGGTGCCCTCAATGATACAGCCATCAGCCACCATAACATTTTCCGCCTTGGCTCCCTCAATGTATCGGGTGGGGTTGTCGTCACGAATCTTGGTGTAGATGGGGGATCCGGAGAAGAGGGCATCCAGGTTGTAGTCATCCAGAAGCTTCATATTCTCGTCAAAATAGCTCTTCATGCCGCTGATGCGAGCCACATAGCCGTTGTATTTGTAGGCGTGAACATGGAGGCGATTGAGATGGGGAAGCAGAATATCCCGCTCAAAATACTGTTGTCCCCGGACAAAAGCCGTGTTCACCAGATCAATGAGCAGCTCCCGATCGATAACGTGGATGTTCATGCCGAAATTCTGTACGCCGGTTTCCTTGGTGTTTACATAGATCTTGGTGATGCGTCCCTTGTCAATGCTGAAAGTGTAGTAGAAGCCTTTGTCATTGCTTAGGTTCCGCAGAATGGACTCGGGAAATTCCTGCTCATTGTAGGCGGAGGTCACGTCGGCGCCGCTCTCTACGTGGGCCTGAATCATGGCGTTAAAATCAAAGTTTACGGCGAGATTAGTATCAGAGATAACCACATACTTTTCCTTCTGAGAACGGAGGAAATCCAGAATGCTGGCCATAGCGTCCACCCGGCCGGTGTAAAGCTTGGAATTTTTTTCTGCAAAGGGTGGGAAAATATTTAATCCCCCATTTTTGCGCACCAAATCCCACTCCCGGCCAGAGCCTAAGTGATCCATAAGGGAGTGATAGTTATTGTTTACCATAATGGAAATATTATCAATGCCGCAGTTGGCCATACTGGACAGAATAAAATCAATCATGCGGTAGCGGCTTGCAAAAGGGATGGAAGCCATAAGACGCACATTCACCAGCTCGGGAACCAACGCATCATAGCTGTTGGGGAAAAGAATGCCCAGGGCACTTGTATTTGATTTTACCATTGTTCTTCACCACCTTCTACATTTTTGCTTACCATGGCCTTAGGGCCGATCTTGGCTCCCGCACCGATAACCACGCCTGCGCCGATGGTGGCCACACCGCTTTCCTCTTCGGAGGGCATGGCGCCAACCACGGCATCCTCCTCAATGGTGACATTTTCGGCCACAATACAGTGCCTTACCACAGCGCCGGATTTTATCACCGTGCCGCCCATAATCACGGCATCCTCAATCACGGCGCCCTTTTCCACCTTCACGCCTGCAAAGAGAATGGAATGCTTTACCGTTCCCCGAATGCGGCAGCCGTCGGTGATCATGGAATTTTCCACCACTGCGTCGGGGCTGATCTTGTGACCAGTCATGCCGCTGTTGCGGCTGTAAATCTTCCAGTCATTGTCAAAGAGATTGATGCCGCTGTGCTCTGGGTCCAGCACCTCCATGTTGGCTTCCCAGAGGGAGGAGATGGTTCCCACATCCTTCCAGTAGCCGCTGAAATGGTAGGCGTACATTTCCCGGTTATCCCGAAGAAGGTTGGGAATGATGTTATTGCCGAAATCGTTTTCGGAATTGGGATCAGCCTCATCCTCTGTGAGATAATTCTTTAAAATATCCCAGTTAAAAATATAGATGCCCATAGAGGCCAGATTGGACTTGGGATTTTTGGGTTTTTCTTGGAATTCTGTGATTCTGTCATTGGCATCTGTCACCATAAGACCGAAGCGGGAAGCTTCGTCCCAGGGAACCTCCATAACGGCCACGCTGAACTCAGCGCCTTTTTCCTTGTGGAATTTTAGGAAATCGCTGTAGTCCTGTTTGCAGATCTGGTCGCCGGAAAGAATGATCACATATTGGGGGTCATACCGCTCAATAAAGGAGAGATTCTGATAGATTGCATTGGCGGTACCCTTGTACCAGTCTGAGCCTGAGGCTTGCTGGTAGGGAGGCAGTACGTGTACGCCGCCGTAGAGACGGTCCAGATCCCAGGGCTGTCCGTTTCCGATGTATTCATTCAGTACCAAAGGCTGATACTGGGTCAAAATCCCCACCGTGTCAATCCCGGAATTGACGCAGTTGGACAAGGGGAAATCGATGATGCGGTATTTTCCGCCAAATGGTACTGCGGGTTTTGCAAGCTTCTGGGTCAGAGCATACAGGCGTGAGCCTTGTCCGCCGGCCAGCAGCATTGCAATCATTTCTTTTGCCATAACACATCCTCCTAAATCAAAAGTTTCATGGGAAAATTATACCATAAATTGTATAAAAAGGGTAGCTGTTTGTGCAGATTTTAAGTAAAAATTACAAATAATTACAGAGACCTATGGGCAGCATGTCTCCGGAAAATAAAAATAAAACAGAAAGACTGTCATCCAACGGATATTTGATTGGATGACAGCCTTTTCTGCTTTCTGCTCAGAGCTTCAGAGGCGTTTTACTTACCGGCCATCTGCTTTTCCTGAGCTTCAATCATTTTCTTAACCATATAGCCGCCAACGGAACCATTCTGCTTAGATGTGAGGTTTCCGTTATAACCATCGGTCAAAGGTACGCCCAGCTCACTGGCTACTTCATACTTGAACTTGTCAAGAGCTCCCTTTGCTTCGGGGACAGCTGCAGTATTCGATGATTTGTTGGACATAAGAAATTCCTCCTTACTGCAGATGTTGTTTGGAAACAAATCTGCGTGTGTTGTTTTCGGGTTACAGTGGTAGTATGTGAGAAATTTCTTTTAATACACTGGCAGTTGCTAACGGTTTTGAAAAAATTTTACAGCGGTGCATAAAATAAGTGGTGTTGTCTGATTACCCTTTGTCGCACCTGCTTTAGAAAGGGTTCTGGCCCCAGAATCTCTATCACAGGTCCAAAGGACAGAAGCTGAATCAAAAGCTCCGTCTCGTCTGCTAGGTCATAGTTGATGGAACAAAGGTAAGTGTCGGTTTCTGGTTCATAGATAGTTTTCTTTTCATAACTGGCAAAATGAAGCATACAACGCTCCAGAGCATTGCGCTGTTGACGGATGCGGATGCATACTGGCTCTGGTGCCTGCTGCTGCCAGGAAGAAAAATCCCAGTCAAACCCTTTGGGAACCCTGCTTGTGGAGACCTGACAGGTCACAATACGGCTCATATTTAGAACATATGCTCTTTTTGAGTGACCCTGGTGCAGGGAGACTGCCAGCAGCCTGAACTTGTCATCCTTGGGAGAGTATTGAAGGCGACAGGGAAGAAGCTCTAAGGTCTGAAAGCTGCCCTGGGCCTTGGCTCCCTCATAGACCACAGAGAGGGGAGAGCAACCGAGAGCTTTTTCTACCATTTGAAAATGCTCTTGATAGGTGGGGCTTGTATAAGGGTCTTTGTCGGCATACTGGTCAAAATAGTGAAAGTCTGTGGGAAGATAGAGCGGTTTCACCATAGACAGTTCCTCCTCCAGCAGGAGAAGTTCCTCCTGAGAGAAAAACAGGCGGAAGCGATCATCCAAAAGCAGGGCTTTTAGCCAGGCCTTTTGCAGGTTGGTAAGGGGCGGCTTTAGAAAAGCTTCCGAAGCCTGGGAGGCAAAGGAAAGTGCACAGCCGTATGAATGTCCGTCCTTTGGGGACAGTAAAGGTGACCAGGGGCCAGAGAGCAATTTGGGAAGAATGGTCAAAAAACTTTCCTCAAAGGCATAAGTGCGGGAGATCTCTTCCATTCTGGAGGCTGTGACAGGTGTTTTTGCGGCATCCAGAAGGATTTTTCGGACCACCTGAAAATACGCGCTGTAAATTTCATGGAAAAAATCCATTGCAATGGATTCTTTTTCTTTTGTTGAACAGGATGTAGAAGCTTTTCTGGAAGAAAATCCGGCAAGGCTTTTGGAAGAATAGTTTTTTGTCTGGGAGGCCTGGATTTGCAGGGAAGCTTTAAACTTCTCTTTCTGGGGGGCAGGAGCAGACAACGTGGCCTGCAATGGTTCTGGCTGTCCTTCTGGGGCATACATGTGATACAGCACCGCAAAGTCCTCCGTGACCTTTTGGAGCGCCTGGGAATTGGAGCACTGGAGATCCAGAATCCGGCCTGTAAAGGATTTGACCCAGCCCAGCATTTCATTGGTGTCAAAGAAGGTGCCAGTATACAAAAAGGTATCTGGGCAGACCTTTTGTATTTCTCCGCCCCGTCCTTCCCGGTAAAGTCGGTTTAAGACATAGGGCTCTCTTTTTTCGTCTATGTGTAGCTTCATACAGAGGGTTTCCATGCGGGTCTGTCCGCCAAAAGACACGCCCCAGCAATGGAACAGATTTTTGCTCAGCTTTTCCTGTAGACTTGGATAGTCGGGGAAAATCCCCAGAAATTCCACATGGAATATGCAGTCCAGACGCAGGGTGTTGAAGCGGCGTCTGGGAGCGACATAGAGACAGAGATACCGGCGGCCGGTCTGGGTGCTGACAAAAATTTTTAAAGGAACTCCAGTGACAAGGGTTTTTTGACCGGAGCGGGTACTGTGATTTTCAAAGCGGATTTCCCGGTGTTCTCTCATGGCCTTTACTATAAGAAGAAGCACCTGGTCCTCCAGGGTATGTACCAGATAGGAGTGCTTAAAGGAGAAGCGATCATTTTCCAGAAATTCCCGGTCCAACAGGGTACTCCCCACAGAGCCAAAGGGAAGGGCCTGGGAACAGAATTTTACAGCCTCCAAAAGCTTTGTCCAGATCCGGGTATTCTCCAGGGACAGGGCAGGTGTCAGGCGGTAGGAGAGGGATTTTCCCTTTGGCTCTGCTATGAGAATTCCCAGGTTTTGGTATTCTCTGCATTTTAAGCGAACCGTCTGCACATCCAGAGGGACGCCGTAGTGTAGGGAGATGGCATCGCAGATCTGAGACACGGTAAGCCCCTCGGGCTTACACAACAAATCCAGCAGAAAGAAGTGGAGCAAAAGATCCCGATCCGTAAAGCTTTTGGATTTCCAGGCGGCATAGAGAGGATTGGAGGAAAGGCGTTTGGAATCCATGCGAATGGAGACCTGCTTCCCCTTGGGGGTGTATTCTGTATGAATGTAATGGGCCAGGTAATTTTCTATGCGCCGCCGTTCATTGTCGTAGGTGCGTCCGCTTTTGTCCTGGAAATCCCCCCGGACCTTGAAGCCGTACAGAAAGAATTGACGCATGTAATCCCGGATCTTGTCAAAATTTTTAATGAGCTCCTGAAAGTCAGACATTCTAGTTCCCCTTTATATTTCCTGGCCTGCTTGCATGTTCTCTTTATCCCACGCTGTATCTGGGAGAGTTTGCATTTTTCCTGGGCCGGAATATGGTTGATTTCTTTTATTATACCTTACCAAGACAAAAAGTAAAGCAGCCCCATTAGAAAAAAGGAGCTTGTGCTTTTCAGGAGAATTAGAATATAATGAAGGCATAAAATTTACATAGACAGCGGGAAAGGGGGAGAAACTATGGGAATTCGTAAGTTTTGGAAGAGAAAGACCTTTGCAAACCAGCTGATTTTTGTATTTTTAAGTATCTTTTTGCTTCACCTGATTATTGTACAAATGTTAAACGGCTTTTATATTACCCGCGTGGTGGAGAAAAAACTGGTAAATTCTTCCAGACAGACACTGCGTCAGGCGGCCTTAAATGTGGAAAACACCTTGTCCAGCTACGAGGATTTGACGGAACAGCTGATAAACCGGAATGATTTCCAGCGGTGTATTAAGCTTTTGGATGAGGCCAAAGGGCAGGAGGAGCGACAGATTCGGGAGGAGATGGAGGGAATGGTGAAAGAGATGATGGCTTACCAGACTCAAATCCGTTGCTTTTCCCTTTGTACCATTCGGGATACCATTTTTGGTTATGACCGGATGCAGCTGGATCTCCTCTATCAAAAGATCAACGATCTCCATATGGAATACTATGAGGAGAATTTTTTTGAGAATACCACCATTGTGGAGGGAAAATGGACCAAGACTGCCTATCTGGATCGGTGGGGGACCCAGGAATACTATGTCTATTCTTTTGGAAAGCGGATACAGGACTGGATTTTGAATAAACGGCTGGGAATTTTTATTGTGAGCATTGAGGAGAGCTCCCTGGCCCAGATTTGTGAGGCTGCTCAGATCTCCCACAATCCCGGGGAAAATTATCTCTTAATCGTGGATGAAGATGGCACGATTATCTCCCACAGGGATAAGACTCTTTTGGGGGCTAACTTGCAGGACCAGGAGGGTTGGGTCCTGGAAGGAGGGGAATATTCTGTGGGAAATGACTATGTGGTGATTCAGGAGCCTTTGGAGAACACCAGCTGGAGTATTTTAAGCGTGATCAGACGGGACTACATGTATGAGGCTCTACAGGAGGCACAGACGTTGCTCTGGATGGTTTCCCTTTTGCTGGCTGCGGTAATTGTGCTGGTGGTGGTGTACGTGTCCAAAAAGATGTCCAAAGAGGTGAAGGATATTGTGGATACCATGCAGGAGGTAGGAGAGGGA
Source organism: Lachnospiraceae bacterium (assembly GCA_022791975.1). Lineage (GTDB taxonomy): Bacteria > Bacillota > Clostridia > Lachnospirales > Lachnospiraceae > RGIG4284. The sequence goes on from JAAWAC010000002.1 coordinate 38,718, forward strand.
GAGTTGTCCGCCAAGATTGGCGTAAACCAGGACGAACGCAATGAGCTGAGCCTGATTGCCAATGGATTTAACGCCATGATGAACAAGGTCAATGAGCAGATGGAGCTGATCCGCATAGCCGGAAAACGGGAAAAGGAGGCGGAGATCCGGGCGCTGGAGGCCCAGATCAATCCCCATTTTATCTATAATACGCTGGACTCCATCCATTGGCTGGCTGTGGAAAATGACCAGCCGGAGATCAGCCAGATGCTAAGCTTTTTCGCCCAGATTCTCCGGTATCAGATTCAAAAGAGCAATACCATTGTAACGCTCCAGGAAGAGCTTCAATATCTGGAAAAATATCTGTATCTGCAGAAGATCCGGTTTGTGGACAGCTTTGAGTATGTGCTGGAGTGTCAGGATTCTCTGCTGGAATGCCAGATCTACAAAATGATTTTTCAGCCCTTTATTGAAAATGCCATTCTTCACGGCTGTGCGGATTTGTCTCACGGGGGACTTTTAAAAATTCAGATCCGGGATTATGACCCCAGACATCTGGTGTTTATTGTATCGGATAACGGCTGTGGCATGACAGAAGAGCAGATAGAGGCTGTTTTCGTACACCGGGAAAAGGGACGGGATGCCATTGGAGTGGAAAATGTGCTGGCACGGCTGGATATGTATTATGGGGAGGAATACCATGTGCAGGTGGAAAGCAGGCAGGGGCGTGGGACAACCATCCGCACGGTGATTCCAAAACAGTGGGATATTTCTCATGAGAAGGGAGGAATCGATCAACCATGAAAATCTTAGTTGTGGAGGATGAGATTAAAACGCTTCGGGGCATCTGCCATTTGATTGATACTCTGCCAGAGGAATACCAGGTAGCAGGAATGGCCAAGAGCGGAGAGGAGGGCTTAAGGCTGGCCCGGGAGCTTGGGCCGGATGTGATTTTGTCTGATATTCGCATGAAGGGAATCACAGGCCTGGAGATGATTCAAAGGCTTCAGGAGGAGGGGCTTTCCTGCAAGTATCTGATTTTAAGCGGTTATGCGGATTTTCATTATGCCCGGGAGGCCCTGGTGTTGGGGAGCGTGGATTATCTTTTAAAGCCTGTAACTGCGGAGGATCTGGAGAAGGCCTTAAAAAAGGTGGCAGATCTGCTTTTGGAGGAGGCCTCCAGCATTCGCATCCACACCTTTTCCACAGAAGAGCTTTTGGGCAGGGTCTTAAATGAGGACGGAGAGGAATACGAACAGGAGTTCTGGAGCCGTTTTGCCTTGGGAAGCCGGAAGCTTCTTCTTTTGGTGCGTTCAGAGGCCCGGCTGGTGCAAAAGGATCTGCAGGCCATTAGCCAGATTCTTTATGAGGCTCTGCCAGGGGTTTCCTGTGTGACCTATGTAAATGAGGAGCACAAGGAGCTTTATTTGCTGGGGGAAATTCTCTCAGAGGATCTTTCAAAGGAGCAGATTTACGGACAGCTGGACAGGGCTGCCCAGGCCTGCTATGAGACGGTCAATGCTTATCTGGTCTGCTCTGCAGAGCTGTTTATGGAGAGTGGCAGTCTGGTCTGGGTAAAAAATCGAATCCGGGACAACAGCAACTGGAATCTGACTCTGAAAAAACCCCTGGTTATCCACAGAGAGCGGGTTGAGGCCCTTTCCTGTGCCAAGTTTTCCTATCCCTCTTGGCTGGAAAGGGATATTATTAATGCCATCAATAAGGGAGAGCTGGACAAGGCAGGGGAGGAGCTGGAAGGATTCCTGTCCTATCTCAATGCCAGTGATTATGCGTACACGGATGTGCGGGAGGCGCTGATCTGCCTGACTGCTGCCATTTTGTATGCCATTCGCATGGCCAGCTATGGGCTTTACGAAAATATCAGTCATCTCAATCTTATGGAGTGGGTGCAGGGAACCTTATTTACGGAGCACTACAGACAGATGATTCGGAATCTTCTCCACCAGTATGCCAGGTATGAGGAAAATGTGAAACAGAGCAAGCATCCCATTATCAATAAGGTGCTGAAAATCATAGAGGCGGAGTATGCAGGGGATATTTCCCAGGAACATATTGCCCGCAGAATGAATATTACTCCGGAGTATTTGAGTGCGCTGTTTATCAAGGAGTTGGGGGTAAAATATGCGGCGTATTGTACTCAGTGCCGAATCCAGGCTGCCAAGCGGATGCTGGAGGAGGAGGGAAGGAAGATTTACGAGGTGGCGGAGAGCTGCGGCTATGGGGATGTGAAGTATTTTTGCAAGGTTTTCAAAAAATATACGGGAATCAGTCCCAGCGAATACCAGCATTCCAGAATTTACATTGAATTATGACACCATTCTTAAAAAAGTCAAATTTACACCAAATGGCCTCTGTGGTAAGGTAAGATTACGCGAAGGGGCACGGGTAAGGGAGCGAGCCAAAAAAGGCGTAGCTCCCTTTTTGCGAAAAAAGCGCAGGTCCTGGTAACGGAATTAACTTTAATTAGGAGGGTCTTATGAGAAGGAATGGACTATGGAAAAAATTGACAGCTCTTGGACTGGCTGCCAGTATGGTGCTGGCCATGAGCGCCTGTGGTAAGAAAGAGACACCAGCAGAAACACCGGCCGAGACGCCGGCAACCACAGAAGGCGAAAGCACTTCCGAGGGCAGTGAGGCTCCCAGTGGGGAGGGAAAGACGAAGATTAGCTTCTGGTCTCCCTTTAGTGGAGGAGACGGAGATATTATGACAGCCATGGTGGACGAATTTAACGCCCAGAGTGATACCACGGAAGTGGAGTTTATGATTTTTAAATCCGAGGAGTATTACACCAAGCTTCTGGCTGCCATCACTTCTGATTCAGCGCCTACTTTGGCTATCAGCCATGCGACCCGGATCAAGGAGTATGTGACAGACGGACTTTTGGAGCCCCTGGATGAGCTGGCTGCTACCACCAATGTGGACTGGACAGAGTTTACGGAAACCTTGCAGCAGGCCTCTCAGGTGGACGGGACTCATTATTGCATGCCTTTGGACACCCATCTGTTGCTGATGCATTTCAATGTGGATGAGTTTGACAAGCTGGGACTTTTGGAGGCGGATGGAACCGTACAGGTACCCAGAGGAGAGGAAGAATTCTTTAAATTCTTCGAGGGAATCCGGGATCAGCTGGAGGCAGGACGTATGCCCCTCTCCGGAACCTCTATGAATGGTCTTCCCATGTATTTATGGTATACCCTGTTGACCCAGTACGGTGGAGATGTGTGTGACGAAAGCGGAACCACTGCCACCCTGAATACAGAGGAGAACAAGAAGGCTTTAAGCGTAATTATGCGCATGGTGGATGAGGAGATCTGGCCCAAGAATCAGAAAAACGGCGCTGAGCTGTTTACAGGAAATATTGCAGTAGCTACCATCAATGGTGACTGGGCAGTGCCTACCTTTGAGGGAACTGACGGACTGAATTTTGTATCCATGCCTTTCCCCCAGCTGACAGATAAGGATTCTGTATATGCGGATTCTCATACCATGGTGCTTCCTGTTAACAAGAACAAGACCGATGCAGAGCGGGCTTCTGCCATGGAATTTATGACCTGGATGACCGACCACACAGAAATGTGGGCTCAGGCCGGCCATATTCCCAGCAAGACAGCTATGATTGAGTCTGATGCTTTTAAAGAGCTTCCCTACCGGAGCCTCTATGCAGAGTCAGCCAAGTATGCTAAGACGTTTCCCCAGATCTGTGGCGTGGCCGGACTGACGGAAATGTCCTACCGGGAGCTGGCGTCCATGATTGCCGGGGAGCAGGATGTGGAGACCACGGCAAACAATATGCAGGAGGAGTTCCAGAAGATTCTGGATTCCTACAATAAATAAGAGAAGACACACAACAGGGCAGCCAGGCTGTTAAGAAATGAAATCAGGGCGCGGCAGAATAGAAACGGCAGAAATATTTTGCGGATTATATTTTGCGGTGCCCTTTTTCTGTAAATAAGGAAGGCGGTAACAAGATGCAGATGGCTATGGGAAAGGAAAAAAGGCAAAAGGTGATCAAGAAGAATCTGGTGGCCTGGTGCTTTCTTCTTCCATTTTTGTATTTTTTTGTAAATTTTTTACTGTTTCCCATTATAAAGGGAATTCACTTAAGCTTATACGATTCTACATTAGGAGGGAGCCAAAGCTTTGCCGGGCTTTCCAACTATTTTGCCATGTTCCAGGATAAAAATTTTTGGAATTCCATGTTTAATACCTTGTTTTTTGTGGTAATTTCCACACCCACCATTGTTTTGGTTGGGTTCATCTTTGCCATGTTTATCAATTCCAAGCTAAAGGGGACTATTTTTATCCGGGCTTGTCTCTTTTCCCCTTATGTGTTGTCCATGTCTGTGGTGACGGGCCTGTGGATTTTTATTTTCCAGCCCTACACGGGACTGGTGACGCAGATGACAGCCAAGCTTGGGGTGGGAGAGATGTACTGGCTCAATACCAAGTGGCTGGTATGGCTGGCTATTTTAATCACCACAGTTTGGTGGACAGTGGGCTTTAATATGGTTTTGTTTCTGGCTGGCCTCCAGGATATTCCCGATGAGATCTATGAGGCGGCCCGCATTGACGGGGCCAATTCCCGGCAGATTCTGTTTCGGATTACCATTCCCATGCTGAAGGATACCATTACCCTGGTGATTCTCCTCCAGACCATCGCTTCCTTTAAGCTGTTTGGGCAGACCTACTTAATGGCGGGAGGTGGTCCGGGAACCCATACCAAGACCATTGTACATTATATCTATGAAACCGGCTTTACCAACCGCAAAATGGGCTATGCGGCAGCGCTGTCCTTTGCCTTCTTTGTGGTGGTATTCTTAGTGACACTGCTGCAGAATAAGCTTTTGGGCAGCAAAGAAGAGTAAGGGAGGTGGATGCTGTGCAGAGAATAAAACCAGGCAGAGTGGTGCTCTATCTTGTGGCCTATGCCACGGCCCTTTTATGGCTGTTTCCCGTGTTGTGGATGATTGTATCGTCCTTTAAACCCTATGGCACGCCGGTGAGTATCCTAGAGAAGGTGGTAACGGGAGTCTTTACACTGGAAAATTATGGAACCATTTCGGAGAAGGCGCCTATTTTCCGGTGGACCTTTAACAGTTTGTTTGTGGCGGTAGTTGTGACCTTTGGCACGATTCTATTTACTTCCATGGCGGCTTATGCCATTTCCAAGCTGGATTTTAAATGGAAGAAAGGCATCTTTTTGCTGATAACTGCTGGTATGATGGTGCCCATAGAATCCATTATCATTCCTCTTTACCAGAATATGGCAGACCGGCAGCTTTTAAATAGCTATGTGGGACTGATGTGTCCCAGCCTGGCGGCGCCTATTGGGGTACTCATTATGAAGCGGTTCTATGACAGTCTGCCCAAGGACTTGTTTGAGGCGGCTGTATTGGACGGAGCCAACGCTTTTCAGAGATGGATACACGTATGCCTGCCTATGTCCAAGTCTTCCATGGCGGCGGTGGGAATTTTTACCTTTACCAATTCCTGGAATAATTTCCTCTGGCCTTTTCTCTCCATTACCTCGGAGAAAATGATGACTCTGCCCGTGGGAATTCCTCAGTTTCAGGGAGCCAATCTCTCGGAATTTACCCTGCCCATGACTGCCAGTGTGGTGGCCAGTGTACCGGCGATTCTAGTATTTCTGATTTTCCAGAAACAGATTATTAAGGGGATTGCCATGACGGGAATTAAGGGGTAAACTGGATAGAGAAGAGACAGCCCAAAGAATTGCTTTTGGGAGAAAAATATGACCTGTTGCTGGCAGAATCCAATGCAGCACATACAAAAGGGAGATTATCTCCGGGAAAGGAAGGATTAAAATTGAAAAAGGCAGTGCTTTCCATTGACAAGTTAAATAGGATTTCAGAAATTGACCAACGGATTTATGGTTCCTTTATTGAGCATCTGGGACGGGCGGTATACAATGGCATCTATGAGCCGGGCCATCCCACGGCAGATAAGCTGGGCTTTCGCCAGGATGTGATACAGCTGGTAAAAAAGCTTCAGGTTCCTGTTATCCGGTATCCAGGGGGAAATTTTGTCTCAGGTTTTAACTGGGAGGACAGCGTGGGGCCAAGAGATCAGCGGCCCGCCCGGCTGGATTTGGCCTGGTTTACCACGGAGACCAATGAGGTGGGCCTTCAGGAGTTTTCTCAGTGGCTTTCCCAGGTGGACGCAGAGCTTATGCTGGCTGTGAATCTGGGCACCCGGGGAGGGGACGCAGCCCGGAATCTGGTGGAATATTGCAACCATCCAAAGGGCAGCTACTGGAGTGATCTCCGCCGTTCTCACGGGAAGGAGGACCCCTATGGGGTCAAGGTGTGGTGCCTGGGCAACGAGATGGATGGTCCCTGGCAGATGGGCCGCAAGACTGCCACAGAGTATGGGCGTGTGGCCTGCGAGACCGCCAAGATGATGAAATGGGTGGACCCTAATATTGAGCTGGTGGCCTGCGGAAGCTCCAACATGGCTATGCCCACCTTTGCGGACTGGGAGGCCACCGTGCTTGACGAGACTTATGAGCATGTGGAGTATCTGTCCCTCCACAATTACTGGAATAATTTTGCAGATGACACGGCATCCTTCCTGGCTGGAGGCATGCTGATGGATGACTTTATTAAGTCTGTGGTTGCCATCTGCGATTATATCAAGGCCAAGAAGCGCACGAAAAAGGAGATGTACCTGTCATTTGATGAGTGGAACGTATGGTATCACACCAAGAAGGCAGACACCCAGATTGAGCACTGGATACAGGCGCCACCAAGGCTGGAAGATATTTACAATTTTGAAGATGCCCTTTTGGTGGGTGGTCTGTTGATTTCTCTGTTGAAAAATTCCGACCGAGTGAAGATGGCTTGTCTGGCCCAGCTGGTCAATGTGATTGCGCCTATTATGACGGAGGTGGGCGGCAAGGCCTGGATGCAGACCATCTATTATCCCTTCTACTACACCTCTGTTTATGGCCGGGGAGAGGCGCTTCGGGTGATTATGGATTGTCCTAAATACGATTGCCGGGAGTATACGGATGTGACCTTGTTGGATGGGGTGGCTGTAAAAAATTCCCAGGAAGGAATGCTCACAGTCTTTGTGTTGAATCGCAGTGTGGAGGAGGACGTAAACGTCTGGTGCGATCTCCGTTCCTTTATGCCTAAGGCCTGTGTAGAGCATGTGAAGCTGGAGGGCTATGATTATAAGGCCAGCAACAGCGCCGCAAATCCTGAGGCCGTGGTACCTGTACAGGGAGAGACGGATCTTCTTAAGGAGGGCTATATGGAGACGGTGATCCCCAAATCCTCCTGGCACATGTACCGGTTTGCAGTGGACAAAGAACATTAAAACAGCATAAACACCGACAAGGTCCGGAGGAGTTTACAATCATATAAGGGATGGGAATTTCTCCCGGAGAAGGGGGCATGTGAGGTGTTTATGTAGAACTTGAATTAGGAGTATAAAGTTGGCAGATAATAAAGTTAGCAAGGCAGATGTCTCTCTTGGGCAGCAGGACATCTGCCCAAGAGGGGAGTATCCCCGGCCACAGCTTAAACGGGAGCAGTGGATGTGTCTCAATGGTTCCTGGGATTTTGCCTTTGATGACCAGGATCGGGGACAGAGGGAACACTGGCAGGAGGGACATGTCTATGAGGAGAAGATCCTGGTGCCCTTTGTGTATTCCTGCAAACGGTCTGGGATTGGCAAGAGAGAGCTCCACGATGTGGTCTGGTATGAGAGGAGCTTTTCTCTCTGGGAAGTAGAGCCTAATCAGTGCTGCATCCTGCATTTTGGAGCCGTGGATTATGGAGCGCAGGTCTGGGTGAATGGAACCTTTCTGGGAGAGCATCAGGGAGGAAGTGCTTCCTTTTCCTTTGATATCACCCAGGCCATCAGGGATGGGGAGAACCGGCTGACTCTGCGGGTCTGGGATGAGTCCCGAAATCTGGAGCTTCCCCGGGGAAAGCAGTTTTGGAAGGAACAGTCAGAGGGGATTTTTTATACGGGAAGCACAGGGATCTGGCAGAGCGTCTGGCTGGAGATATTGCCCAAATGTCATATTCGGCAACTCTACTTTACCCCGGATATAGACAGAAAAATGATAGAGGTGGAGCTGCTTCTCTCAGAGAGGACCTGTGCCCGGGCAAAAATAGCCATTTCCTATGAGGGAATTTCCATGGTGGAGGATGTGGTACAGGTAAGCGAGGGACGGGCGGTGCGCAGCTTTTTCCTGAATCAGAATGTGAACCTTCAGTGGGAGCACAGAAGCTATGAGTGGACGCCGGAGACGCCTCATCTCTTTGATGTGGAAATTGTTCTGGAAAAGGAGGGACAGGAGGCGGATACTGTCACCTCGTATTTCGCTATGCGAAAGGCCCATGTGGAAAATGGCCGGTTCCTTTTAAATAATCGTCCTTGCTACCAGCGGCTTTTGCTGGATCAGGGATATTGGCCGGATTCTCTTTTGACGGCTCCGGAGGATGAGGATTTTGTAAAAGACATTACCCTATGTAAAGAAATGGGCTTTAATGGCGTGCGCAAGCACCAGAAGGCGGAGGATCCCCGGTATCTCTACTGGGCAGATAAGCTTGGGTTTCTGGTGTGGGGAGAGATGTCCAATGCCTATGTGTATTCCTCCGAATATGTGAGAAGGATGGTTCCTGAGTGGATGGAGCTTATCAAGAGAGACTACAACCATCCCTGTATCGTGGCCTGGGTGCCCTTAAATGAATCCTGGGGCGTGGACGGAATCATGTACAATGTCCAGGAGCAGCATCACGCGGACAGCCTGTATCATCTGACCAAATCCCTGGATCAGACCCGGCTGGTGATCTCCAACGATGGCTGGAATCACACCACCTCGGATCTTCTCACGATCCACGACTATACAGTGGAGGGAGAGGCATTGCGAAAACGCTACGAGAATCGGGAGCGGCTTCTGGGGGATATGCCCACCAACCGGACCTTATACGCAAAAGGTCATGAGGATCAGGGACAGCCGGTGATTGTATCGGAGTTTGGAGGGATTTCCTTCCAGGTGGGAGAACAGGCAGGCTGGGGATATACAGAGGCCAAGAGTGGGGAGGAGTTTCTCCAGCAGTATCAAGAGATCTTATGTGCTCTCATAGATTCCCCCCTGGTTCAGGGGTTTGTGTATACGCAGTTCTGCGATGTGGAGCAGGAGATCAATGGTCTGGTAAGTGCAGACCGGGTGCCCAAGGCCCCTGTGGAGGAAATCCGCCGGATTACCCTGGGAGAATCCCATAGACAAGAGTAACATATGGAACATATGGAAAAAAGGCATTACTGAGATCGGGAAATTCTCAGTCATGCCTTTTTTGTAGGGTCAGCTAAAAAGAAACTTTTTCAATTTTCCATGGACATCACAGCTTTCACTCATTCCCGGGGCACGGCGCCCTCCTGTTATCATAAGAGTGCCGCTCTTTCCAGATTGATACAATTCCATTTTAGCCTTATAATATAAGAAAAACGACGGATGAAAGGAAGAGGCAAGTGGTGCGCCTGGCTTTGAATTTGTGGTGCGGAAGAATCTGTCCAGCATCTGCTTTTTTCTGTTTTTCCAGTTGGGAACATACTGGATGATGTACATCTGCATTTATGGGGTGATATAGGGGACGGAGATTTTTAGGGGATGGAGATTTTTAATGAAAGATCCGGCAAGAAGTGTTTCGAAAATTACGGCTTTCTGCTGTTTTGACAGTCCCAGTCACTTTTCAAAAATATTTAAGCGTTTTTATCACTGTACACCCAGGGAATATTGGAGCTTTGGATCACAGGAAGGAGGATTTCATGGCAAGACCTGTAAAAAGGCCACCGGAACAGTGGAAAAAAGAAATATTGGAGGCGGCCAAGGAGCTATTTTTATCAAAGGGCTATGAGGAGACCTCTGTAGCTGACATTATGGAACAGGTGGGAGGAGCAAAGGGGATGTTTTATCGCTTTTTCCAGAGCAAGGAGGAGGTTATGCACGCCCTGGGGGACCAGATGTTTTTGGAAAACAATCCCTTTGAAGCGGTGAGAGGGCGAAAGGATCTCACTGGTCTCCAGAAGATCCAACAGGTGCTGACGCTTTTTGGCTCCGATAAAGAGCGGGAACATCTCTATGAGCAGGCAGCCGGCATTTTGAAGGACCCGCATATTTTGGCTGCTGCGGTTGCAGCCAACAGGCAGGTGTTGACGCCTTTGTGGCTGGAGCTTATAGAGGAGGGGCAGGGGGATGGATCCATCCACACAGAATATGCCAGGGAGCTGTCAGAGCTATTGCCTCTTGTGAATTTCTGGCTGCTGCCCTCTGTTTTTCCGGCTACTGCTGATGAGATCCAACATAAATGTCGGTTTGTTGCGAAGGTCCTTTCAGCTATGGGACTGCCCATTCTAGAAGAGGAGATGTATGAGCGTGTGGAAAAAATATTGGGATGAGAGTCTGCCTCCAAATAGAAGGCTGATAAGATCTGCCAGATTTTGGGAAGATCGCAACTTTTTTTAAATGATAATCCCCGGCCCAGGGAGTATGATAAGACCACAACAGAGATATAAAAGCCAAGGGATTTGGCAGAAATAATGGAAGGGAAGTGAAGAGATGTTTGTGTTACAAAGGGAGCCGGGGAAATACCCCTTAAAGGTGTGGCTGGAGAGCCAGAAGGATCTGGAGGAGAGCTTCATGGAGCAGGCCGGCCATTTGTTGGAGCTTCCGTTTCTACATAAATGGGTTTGCCTTATGCCGGACACTCACGCGGGAATGGGGATGCCCATTGGGGGCGTAATTGCCGCCAAGGGCGTGATAATTCCCAATGCGGTGGGTGTGGATATTGGCTGCGGTATGGCCTATGTGAGAACCAATATTCCGGTGGAGGTGTTGAAGACTACCGAGAGTGGAAGTGGAAACCTGCTCCAGGGAATGGTGGGGGATATTCTGCGGAACATTCCCGTGGGGTTTGCCCATCATAAGACGCCCATGCCCTGCTATACCATGGACCAGGCCCAGGAAGAGCTTTCCCGGTATGAGGAAAACCAGGAGCTCTTAGGGCAGCTGGAAGCAGGATATTTCCAGGTGGGAACCCTGGGAGGCGGCAATCATTTTATTGAGCTCCAGGAGGATGAGGAGGGGATTCTGTCGGTAATGCTTCACTCCGGCAGCCGCCATTTTGGAAAGTCTGTGTGCGATTATTTTCATCAGAAGGCCCGGGAGCTCAATACCCGCTGGTACAGCCAGGTGCCCGACGGATACCGGCTTGCTTTTTTACCGGTGGACACAAGGGAGGGCCGTCAATATCTGGACTGGATGCAGCTGTCCATGGATTTTGCCCGGGAAAATCGGGAGAAGATGATGTTGGCTGTGAAAGCTATCCTGGAAAAATGGATTGGGAAGTATACGGATCTGACTCTGGAATATGGGGAGGAGATAAATTGCCACCACAACTATGCAGCCCTGGAAAACCACTATGGAGAGCATGTGTGGGTACATCGAAAGGGGGCTGTGCGGGCCAGAGAGGGGGAGCTGACTGTGATCCCGGGAGCTATGGGCTCCTACAGCTATGTGGTCCGGGGAAAGGGAAATCCCGAGAGCTTTTGCTCCTCCTCCCACGGCGCAGGCCGGGCCTATTCCCGCAAGGGAGCCATGAATGCCTTCACCTGCGAGCAGGTTATGGTGGATTTAAAAGATCAGGGCGTGGTCCTGGGAAAAAAGAATAAGCAGGACGTGGCGGAGGAAAGCCGTTTTGCCTACAAGGACATTGATAAGGTTATGGAAAATCAGCGAGAGCTGGTGACCCCCATCCGACGGCTGAAAACCGTAGGTGTGGTAAAAGGATAGGATTATCTTCCGGTTGGAAGCCGGTGATAATAGAGGGCCTGTTTCTCAAGCTTCCGGTTTTCGGCGTGTAGACATGCGCCGGGCCTGAGCGGTGCCGCCGCCTTTTAGATGGAGGGTATGCCAGAGGGCAGGCAAAAAGGATGATTATACAGAGGTTCGAATCCTCTCCTGTAAGGAACAGGTAGCTAAGTGGTAAAGCAATCATAACAACTGTATTTCCGTTACAGTCCCAACAGGAAAGAAGCTGTGAAAGGTCCTTCCTGGCCAGCGCCCCTATGGGGTGCCGGCAGCCGGAAAAAGGCAGCGCGGATCTGGATACCGAGGAGGAGCCTTAGGGGACAGCCCAGGGTGATTGGCCATGGGTCCTCCCCTACAGGTACTTTTCTTAAAGGTTCGTCCCCGTTTTTCCCGGTGGGGAGGGCCAGGCACACTTCTAAAAAGATAATATCATCATACAACATACTATAAAATGGAAAAGGGGAGTGGAAGAATATGAGGATCGTGATAAAAGAGCAGGAATGTGGATATTTGCTGAAAAACGGCATATTGCAGGGCCTTCTGTTTGCGGGAAAACACCGGGTAGCCTCCTGGCTGGGATATGCGTGCAAGGTCGTGCCCATGACAGGACAGGTAGATACCCATAAGCTTCCCGTGGAAATATTAATGAGGCAGCCGGAGTTTGCAAAGCGGGTGGTACGAGTACAGATTCCTGACAGCTGCATCGGACTCCATCTGGTCAATGGCATTTACAAGCAGGTGCTGATGGACGGGGAGGCCCTGTTCTGGAATGTGTTTGAGAAAAATGAGATCCGCCTGGTGGATGTGACTGGGACGGAGATGACCGAGGAACAGATTCCCCGGATGTACCGGCATTTGATTCCCACCCGGATGTACAAGCGAATCGTGGTGGGGGAAGGAGAGCTTGGTCTGTTATATGTGGACAATCAGTTTGAGCGGCAGCTGAAAAGCGGCACCTACTATTATTGGATATACGCCCACGAGGTGAGCTGCAAGGTGTTCAACATGAAAATACAGCAGCTGGAGATTTCCGGACAGGAGATCCTGACGGCGGATAAGGTGGGCATTCGTCTAAATATTTTGTGCAGCTACCAGATCACCGATCCTCTCCGGCTGGTACAGCGGATGGAGGGTGTGAGCAATCTTCTGTATGCCCAGATTCAGCTGCTGGTTCGGGAATATGTGGGGCAGTATCGGCTGGATGAGCTGTTGGCCCAGAAGGAGGAGATCGGCCGGTTCCTTTATACCCGCATAAGGGAGATACAGGAGGAATACTGCATCCAGGTGCAGAGCCTGGGCATCAAGGATGTGATCCTGCCCGGGGAGATCCGGGATATTATGAATACCGTGCTGGTGGCGGAGAAAAAGGCCCAGGCCAATGTGATTATGCGTCGGGAGGAGGTGGCCTCCACCAGAAGCCTCCTGAACACAGCTAAGCTTATGGAGGAAAACCAGATTCTGTACCGCCTAAAAGAGCTGGAGTACCTGGAGCGCATCTGCGACAAGGTGGGATCCATCTCCTTAAATGGCGGGGGAAATGTTCTGGAGCAGCTGGCTGGGTTGACGTTGCCAGGGGAGAAGCAGAGAGAGTCCTGACCAATCTCCAGGAGAAGGTCCAGGGCTTTCTTTGGAGGGAAAGGCCCCAGGCATCTGGTTGGAAAATGCAAAAGGGACACCTTAAGTGGCGGATTTTACAGTGAGGCCTATTTAGGATTGCAGGCCCTGCGGATATTGTGTTATACTTTTTACAGCTTTGAGCAGTCATTTACAAATGCTGGAAGAAAGGATATGGAATTTGCGCAATGGGATGCAGAATAGAAGAGGAGCTTTTGGAGCTTCTGGAGCGAGATATGATAGAGACGGCCAGATATTATCGGCGGGAGGCTCTGGCGGGGAATCCCTGGGCTATGTGTAATCTGGGATGGTGTCATGAAAAGGGAATTGGTACAGAATTCAACATTGCCCAGGCTGTGAGGTGGTATCAGGCAGCCGCTGAACAGGAGTATCCCAGAGGACTGCGGGAGATGGCCATGTGTTTTGAGTATGGCTACGGGGTGAAAAAGGATCTGGTGCGTGCAGTGGAATATTATCAAAAGGCTGCCCTACAGGGAGACGGGGAGGCTCAGTGCTGTCTGGCCTGGTGCTATGAGTATGGCAAGGGAATTCGGGAGGATCTGGAGGAGGCCGTAGTCTGGTATCGCCGGGCGGCGGAGCAGGAAAATATCCGGGCACAGAATAATCTGGGCTGGTGCTATGCCCACGGCAAAGGGGTGAAGCTTGACTATGAGGAGGCTATGAAATGGCTGAAGCGGGCGGCAGAACAGAATTACGCCCGGTCCATGTGCACCATTGGCTGGCTTTACGAAAATGGCTATGGAGCTTCTCAGAGCTGGGAGGAGGCGGTATCCTGGTATCTTCGAAGCGCAGAAAGAGGCAATTCCACAGCCATGTGCAACTTGGCCTGGTGCTATGCCAACGGCAGAGGCACGCAGCAGGATCTGGAGGGAGCCGTGGTCTGGTACCAGAAATCTGCAGAGCAGGGGGTTGTGCGGGCCCAGTATAATCTGGCTTACTGCTACAAGGATGGCAGAGGCGTTCAGCAGGACTATGAGGCAGCCATGAAGTGGTTTCAAAAGGCTGCAGATCAGGGGGATGCGGATGCCATGTGCTGCATTGGCTGGCTATATGAAAATGGCTATGGGGTGGAGCAAAACTGGAGAGAAGCTGTGGAGTGGTACCAAAAAAGCGCCCAGGCTGGCTGCTCTACAGCCATGTGCAATCTGGCCTGGTGTTATGAAGAGGGCAAGGGGGTAAGCAAGGATGAGAAAATGGCCTCCCAGTGGTACCAAAAGAGCGCGGAAACAGGCTCTGCCTCCGCCATGTTTAATCTGGGATGGCACTGCGCCCATGGGTTGGGCCAGGAAGCCCTAAATTTTGAAAAGGCCTTCTACTGGTATACCCAGTCTGCGGAAAAGGGCGATGCCCGGGCTATGAATAATCTGGGAGAACTGTATCGAAAGGGACAGGGAGTGGAACAGGATTATGCCCAGGCCCTTGCATTGTATGAGCAGGCATCCCAGGAGGGGGATGCCTCCGCCATGTATAATCTGGGAGAGTGCCACGAGCTGGGCCAAGGGGTTGTGATAAATTTGGAAAAGGCGTTGGAATATTACCAACGGGCTTTAGAGCTTGGCAGTCCCAGCGCGTTTTGTGCCTTGGGACGGTTTTATGAGAAGGGGATTCAGGTGGAGATGGACCTCCGAAAGGCGTTGGAATATTACCAGCAGGCGGTAGAGCGGGGAGATGCTGAGGGCATGTATTATCTGGCTTGCTGCTATGCCAAGGGGTGTGGCGTGGAGCTTAACAGAAGCCAGGCTAAGGAGCTCTGTGAGAAGGCTTTGAAATCCCGGGATTTGATAAATGAGAGAGATGAGAAGCTTCAACAAATGCTTGAAGAGCTTAAAGCTTCTCTAGAAGACCCCTCTGTAGGGTGCTGATAGCACAGTTTTTCGTCCTCTTTACCTTAGAAAATGAAGGGAAGAGGACGATCTTTTTTTATTTCTATGTGTCTTCTTTATTTTTGGACCACTGGCAAACGAATTACCGTTTTTAGCTTTTCTGGAGCTGTCCGGCGGGGATCACCCAGATAGATCTCATGATGCTTGCGCTCCTGGTTGATGTCCAAGGCGCAGCCCTTTTTTTGAATAAAGCTCTTTAGGCGCTCTATGGTTTCCGGCTCTGCGTCGTAGGAGCCCACATGCATGACCTGTGCACACAATCCCTCTGTATAAGAACATAGGCGAACCCTATGAAGAGGAAGGTTGGGCCGTTTCTTTTGGAATGCATTTTTGGCTATCTCCAGAACTTGGGGAGTTACAAATTCCGGTTGGCGAATGAGAGATGTCCAATGGAAGTTCTCTTTATCCAAAAGAGAGGTTCCGCTTATATCTCCATCCTCCTGCCACCAAAGCCCCTCCAGGGGAGGCACCACATACTCGAAATATCCCTGGGGCGCCTGCCCGCTAAGCTTGCTCATTTTAATGCCAAAGGACAGCCCATAGAGAATTTCCAATGCCTCTTTATAGGATGCACTGGTGTTGGGATCTCCCTCTCCGTCCACCATGAGGAACTGCATCTTAGGCACCTGAATCAGCATGGGAGTCCTTTTGGGTTGATATAGATCCCGGTAATCCTTTTTATAGTCCACCTTTGTGCCTTGCTTTTTTTCCTTTGGGGGTGGAAGCTCCTTTAAGGTTCCCTGAACAAGCTTTGTTAAAAGATCCCGATCCTCCAGATCTCCAATTAGCAGATAGGGTTTGGAACCCTTGTAGGGCGCTGCTTCCTCCCAGGTTCCCAACAGATCTTTTCCAGCCTGGGTAGCTTTGACAAAAAACTGGTTGTCACAGATTACGGCAAAGAGCAGGCCATCACAGTAGATGCCATATTCCCCAAACATCTTTTTGCTGGTGATCCTTCCGGCCTGCGATAGCTGCCCGGTCACAAATTCCACAAATTCCACACTAGAAGCCATGTTTGTTTCTCCTATTTTAGTTCCGCCTCCGCCCATGGTATCCCCAGTAGAGGGAAGAAGCTGTTAAAAGTTCCGCCTCCGCCCATGGTATCCCCAGTAGAGGGAAGAAGCTGTTAAAAGTTCCGCCTCCGCCCGAGTTATTCCCCAGTAGAGGGCAGATGCTGTTTAGAGTTTCTTGTTCCATTATAGCATAGAATGTTGACAGCAGGTTGTCCTGTTTAAAACGGAGATATTTAAAATGGGCAAGTGATTTTTTTGTAGCAGAGGGGGAGGAAAAAATCTGTGGATTTAGGAAAATAGGAAGTGGTTTTTGTGACTTTGTCACTGACAAAATGATGTTTGTTTTGTATACTGATACAAAAAGAAGAGGAGGCTTACTATGCCAAAAAGAAAAGCAGCCGTCAACATTCAGGAGTGTGTGGCCTGTGGGTGCTGTATAAAGGTTTGTCCCAAAGGTGCGATCACAGTGCCCAAAGGGATTTCTGCCAAGGTTGATGAAGCTTTGTGTGTGGGATGCGGAAAATGTGCGAAGGAATGTCCTGCAAGTATTATTACGCTGGAGGTGACAGAGAAATGAAGAGACAGAAAAAGTGGTATGATTACCTTTGGATCGTTTCCCTGACCTATCTGATATTGGGATTTTTCAATATTTTGTTTGCATGGTTGGGGCTGCTGTGTTTTTTTATACCGCTGATTATTGCTATAGCAAAGGGGAATAAAGCTTATTGCAATAAATATTGCGGGCGGGGACAGTTGTTTTCCCTTGTTGGAGGCCGTTTCGGGCTTTCCCGGAAAAAGGACATTCCCAGGTGGATGCGTTCAAAATATTTTCGCTATGGATTTTTGATATTTTTCTTTGCCATGTTTTTTCTCATGCTGTGGAATACCGCACTGGTGTTTGCAGGAGCAAGGGATCTGCGCATGGTGGTAACCATGCTTTGGACCTTTCGGGTTCCCTGGCATTGGGCGTATAGAGGCACGCTGTTTTCACCAGGGGTAGCTCAGTTTGCTTTTGGATTTTACAGTGTTATGCTTACCTCCACCATCTTGGGGCTTCTAACCATGCTTCTTTTTAAACCTCGCTCCTGGTGCGTCTATTGTCCCATGGGTACCATGACGCAGCTGATATGCAGAGGGAAACATATGATTTCATCTGAGAAGGAAGAAACCTAACAGGTAGGGCAGGGTCATTTGCCTCTTTCATAAGAATTAGTTTCTTTCCTGTCCTTGGCATAGCTGCTGGGAGACATCCCCTTGGCCCGGTGAAAGGCCTTGGAAAAGTATAGACTGCTGTCAAAGCCCACGGAGTTGGCTATGGCTGTGACAGAGAGATCTGACTGCTTTAAGAGGATGCAGGCCTGACGGATACGCAGCTCCGTGAGATAATCCTTGGGGGACTTTCCCACGGCGGCCTGGAAGCAGCGGAATAAATGGCTGCGGCTGATGCCCACGTAGCTTGCCACATCTTCTATGGTAATGGGATAAGAATAGTTGGCCAGGATGTACTCAATCCCTTTTTGGGCGTAGGTCTGGCAGGTATCCTTGCGGGGTTGGCTGGGGGCAGTTTTCATAAACAGAGCCAGAGCTGTATAAAGGCGGCCGGTCATTTCCACCGAGTGGGCGAAGCTGCTGCCTCTGACCTCGTAGATTTGGAGAAGCTGTCGGGCAATGGCACTGCTGTGGGCATTGTCCCGGCGAAAAGGGTGCTCCCGGGAAAATCCGGCACTTTGCAGAATGGAAGGGGCATCACTGCCTGTAAAGCCCACCCAGGCGTACTCCCAAGGGTCCTGCTGATCCGCAAAGTAGGTGCTCTCCGTGTTTGGATAGATGAGAAAGGAATCCCCGGCCTGCAAAGTATAGGAGGCTTGCCCAGTCTGGTAATAGCCGGTGCCAGAGATAACATGGTGGATGAGAAAATGGTCCCGGATTCCCGGACCCCACTGGTAACCAGGGGTGCATTTTTGATATCCCACATTGTAGACGGAGAGGGAGACAAGCTCCTTATCCGGGGCTTTAAAGGAATTTTTGAAATTTTCAGCCATCTGTTCCCTTCTTTCTTCCAGTTGGTAGCTTCTTTGATTTAGTATAGCGTATCTTTTTCTTCTTTGCAACAAAATTACATATCTCATCTACATTTTTCTCTTTCCAATTCCAAGAAAAATTGCTACACTGAAAATAGAATAATGGCTTCGGCCCGGGCGCGGTTGCCGGAGCTGGTGGTGCAGAGGGAAAAGGCAATCCCCATCAAAGAGAAAAGGAGAGAAAGCTATGAAATCACCGTTAGTGGAGAAGTTTCAGGAGTTATTTGGAGCAGAAGGCAACATCCGCAGCTATTTTGCGCCTGGACGAGTCAATTTGATTGGAGAACATACGGACTATAACGGGGGACATGTGTTTCCCTGTGCTCTGACTATCGGCACCTATGCGGTGGTGCGCAAGAGAGAGGATCGGCGTCTTAGGTTTTATTCCATGAATTTTGAGCAGCTGGGCATGGTGGAGAGCAGTCTGGATGATTTGGTGTGGAAGAAGGAGGCCCAGTGGACCAATTATCCCAAGGGAATGATCTGGACTTTTCAGCAAAAGGGCTTTGCCATTGAGCAGGGCTTTGATATGCTGCTCTTTGGAAATATCCCCAATGCCTCCGGGCTTTCCTCCTCAGCATCGGTGGAAGTGGTCACCGGCGTAGCTCTCCGGGATCTGTATGTGGGGAATACAGAGGAGATTTCCATGATTGACATTGCCCTCTACGGACAGTATTCAGAGAACCATTTCAATGGGGTAAACTGTGGGATTATGGATCAGTTTGCCGTGGCTATGGGCAAAAAGGATCAGGCTATTTTCCTTAACACCAGCGATCTGTCCTATACCTATGCCCCCATAAAGCTTAAGAATGAAAAGATTGTCATTGCCTGTAGCAATAAAAAGCGGGGCCTGGGAGACTCCAAATACAATGAGCGAAGGGCTGAGTGTGAGGAAGCTTTGGCGGAGCTTCAAAAGGTGGTGGATGTAAAATCTCTGGGCGAGCTTACGGAGGAAGCTTTTGAGCAGTACAAGGATGCCATCAAAAGCCCGGTCCGTATGCGGCGGGCCCGCCATGCAGTCTATGAAAATCAGCGGACTTTACAGGCAGTGGAAGCCCTAAAGGCTGGGGATCTGGCGGCCTTTGGAGCTTTGATGAATGCCTCCCATATATCCCTGCGGGATGATTATGAGGTGACAGGGAAGGAGCTGGATACCCTGGTGGAGGCGGCCTGGAAGCAGCCGGGGGTGATTGGATCCCGGATGACAGGAGCGGGCTTTGGCGGCTGTACGGTGAGCATTGTGGAGAATCAGGCAGTGGATGCTTTTATCCGGAACGTGGGCAAGATATATGTGGATACCATAGGATATGAGGCAGATTTCTATGTGGTGGAGATCGGTGACGGCGGACAGGTGCTGGAGTAGCAGGAGGAGATAAGAGACATGGCGCGGATGGATAGTTATATTGCAAAGCTGGTGGCTTATGGCATAGAAAAGGGACTGGTGCCAGAAGAAGAGCGGATCTATACCACCAACCTCCTTTTGGAGGCCCTGGGACAGGATTCCTATGAGGAACCGAAGGAGCCTCTGGGAGATTTGGAGCTTGAGGAGATTTTGCAGGGACTTTTGGAGGAAGCTGTGGCAGCTGGTCGAATCGAGGATACCATTACGTCCCGGGATCTTCTGGACACCCGGCTTATGGGGGCCTTAACGCCCCGTCCCAAGCAGGTGATTGACCAGTTTTACAGGCATTACGAAAAAAGCCCCCAGGAGGCCACGGATTTTTACTACCGTTTTTCCCAGGCCACGGATTATATTCGGTCCTACCGGGTGAAAAAGGACTGGAAATGGAAGGTGGATTCCCCCTATGGTTTGATTGATATTACCGTGAATTTGAGCAAGCCGGAGAAGGACCCCAAGGCCATTGCGGCGGCCCGGAATGCAGCTCAGAGCAGCTACCCCAAATGTCAGCTTTGCATGGAAAACGAGGGGTATGCAGGGCGGATGAATCATCCGGCCCGGCAGAATCACCGGGTGATTCCCATTGAGATCCAGGGGAGCCGGTGGGGATTTCAGTATTCCCCCTATGTTTACTACAATGAGCATTGTATTGTGTTTAACGGACAGCATATTCCCATGAAGATAGATCGGGCAGCCTTTGCCAAGCTCTTTGACTTTATCAAGCTGTTTCCCCATTATTTTTTGGGGTCCAACGCGGATTTGCCCATTGTGGGAGGATCTATCTTGAGCCATGACCATTTCCAAGGGGGGAATTATACCTTTGCCATGGCTGAGGCTAAGATAGAGAAAACCTTTGTGATTCCCGGTTTTGAGGATGTGGAGGCTGGCATTGTCCACTGGCCATTGTCTGTGATCCGCATTCGCGCAAAGGAAAGTGAGAGGCTGGTGGAGCTGGGAACCTATATTTTGGAGAAATGGCGGGGATATACGGACGAGGCTGCCTTTGTATTCGCCGAGACAGAGGGAGAGCCTCACAACACCATTACACCTATTGCCCGTATGCGGGATGGGGTTTATGAGCTGGATTTGACTCTGCGGAATAATATTACCACAGAGGAATACCCACTGGGAGTATATCATCCTCATCAGGAGCTGCACCACATTAAGAAGGAGAACATCGGGCTTATTGAGGTGATGGGCCTGGCAGTGTTGCCCTCCCGGTTAAAGGCAGAGATGGAAGAGCTGGCTTTCTGCCTGGTGAACGGGGAGGAGATTCGGGCCCGGGAGACGCTATGTAAGCATGGGGACTGGGTGGAGGAGTTTAGAGGAAACTATACCTTTACCAGGGAAAATGTGATGGATATTCTCAAGGAGGAAATCGGGAAGGTCTTTGTGCGGGTGCTGGAGGATGCCGGGGTGTACAAATGTACCCAGGAGGGCCGGGAGGCCTTTGAACGGTTTTTGCAGGTGCTCTAACAGGGAAAGTAGTTGTCTGTGAAGGGAAGAGGGATGAAGTCTGGGCAGGATTTCATCTCTTTTTTGCAGGCGGAAAAAAATATGTAACGAAAGCTCTCTTTTTGACACAAAAGAATGTCTGAAAAGATAAGAAACTAAGAGAAAAGAAAGGAGGAGAGCTATGGAGTCCCTTGCGGACATTTACCGAAAGCATTCCCAAACCGTGTACGGATTTTTGCTGGCCAGAACTCGGAACCCAGATCTGGCGGAGGAGCTGACCCAGGAGACATTTTTTCAGGCTGTGTGTGGCATCGAAAAGTTTCGGGGAGACAGCAGCATGGGCACTTGGCTGTGCGGCATTGCCAAAAATCTCTGGTGCAGCTATGTGAGAGAACATAAAAAACTAAAAGGGCTTGGGGACGAGGAAATCTGGTCCCTGGGGGCCTCCCTGGAGACGGAGGTACTTCTCAAGTGGGACTGTGTGGAAACCCTGAAGCTGCTCCACAACTTAAAGGAGCCCATGCGGGAAGTGCTATATCTGCGGCTGATTGGAAATCTATCTTTCGCCCAGATCGGAGAGATTATGGGAAAAAGCGAAAACTGGGCGCGGGTAAATTTCTACCGGGGAAAAGAAAAAATTTTAAAGGAGGCGAAAAAGCATGAATAGAGATCTGCCTTGTGCAGTGGTGCGGGATGTGGCGCCTTTGTACGTGGAAGATTTGGTGGCGGGAGAGACCAGGGCGCTTGTTGAGGAACATTTGGCTGGTTGTGAGGGGTGTAGAGAGCAATATGCAATATATCAGGAGGAAATGGAGGAGGAAACCCATGTGAATAGAGAACAAAATGCAGTGGAGGTGGATTATATGAAGAAAATCCGTGCCTATCAGAGAGAAAACATGATTTTGGGAGCTATTGTCAGCTTTTTCTTGGGCCTTTTTATTCCCGTGGCCCTGGTAGGATTTTCGGTTATTGCAAACGGGGGAATGGAGGCCTATCAGTGGGCCCGCTTGCAGGTGGCCTGGCACATTGGAATTCTTCGTATGGTAGAATCAGGCGCTATCGTCTGCGCCCTGTATTTGGGGGCCAATTATCTTTTAAAGAGAAGGCGGATTAAAAAAGCCAAATAAATGTGGAAGGAAGAGGATTTCGGGCATATGTTAATTATTATATTGACATATGCCCGAAACTGTTTTATGATTTTAGCAGGGCAACCCCCTCGTTCACCGGGGAGAGCAGGAAGGAGTGTAAGATGTCACGACCGAGAAAATGCAGAAGAGTCTGTTACTTCCCGCAGACCCTGATTTTTGCACCTGTCAGCAGCGAGAAAAGGGACCCTGTGACGCCACAAGACCCTGTGATCCTGACATTAGATGAATATGAGACCATTCGCCTGATTGATAAGGAAGGGTTTTCCCAGGAGCAGTGCGGAGAGCAGATGGGAATTTCCCGTACTACCGTGCAGCTTATCTATGTGTCTGCCCGAAAAAAGCTGGCGGATGCCCTGGTGGAGGGAAAGATGCTGCGGATTGAGGGAGGGGAGTATCAGCTGTGCAATGGGGAGACAGATGCTGGCAGCTGTTGCGGGTGCTTTAAGCGCAATTTAAACCAACAATACACAAAACCGAGAGGAGAAAGAATCATGAGAATTGCAGTTACCTTTGAAAAGGAAGAGATCTTCCAGCATTTTGGACATACGGAGCAATTTAAGGTTTACGATGTGGAGGATGGAAAAGTTACCGCTTCCCAGGTGGTGGATACCAATGGACAGGGCCATGGCGCGTTGGCAGGCGTATTAAAGGCGCTTCATGTGGATGTGCTTATCTGTGGTGGTATAGGAGGAGGTGCCCGTATGGCTCTGGATGCCAATGGTATTCAGTTGTATGGGGGCGTATCCGGCAATGCGGACCAGGCTGTGGAGGCCTTGTTAGCTGGGAAGCTTGCTTATGACCCGGAAGCGCGCTGTGACCACCATGGACATGGGGAAGAGCACCACGGTTGTGGCGGCCATGGACACTGCCAGGGCCATGGGGAGCATGACTGTCATCAGTAAGAGATTTTCCAGCAATATTTGTCAGAAGAGAGAGGGCGGTGCCTGTTCTTGGCTAAGAGCCAGGGCAGGCGCCGCCTCTCTCTTGATAAGAGCTTTCAAAGAATTTTTTGTAAGGGAATAGAAGTTCTCTTTACGGCTTCCAGGTCCGGGCATATAACCAGGGAACTATGTGGATACTAAGTGCAAGAATCTATTTGCAGGAATTTTGGATAGCATAGGAAGGGAGCATAAACGAGAATGAATATCAAAAAGAACCAGGATAACCTGGGAAAAAATAGCGCGGATGCCAGGGAACATGTCTATGATATGCTGATTGTTGGGGGAGGTCCCGCCGGATATACGGCAGCCCTCTATGGAGCCAGAGCCGGGCTTGATACCCTGGTGCTGGAGAAGGTTTCCCCGGGAGGGCAGATGACGCTTACCCCACAGATAGATAATTATCCGGGTTTTGAACAGGGCATTGATGGCTTTCTTCTGGGGCAGAAAATGCAGAAAGGCGCAGAGCAGTTTGGGGCCAAAAGCCGGCTTGAGGAAGTGCTGTCCCTGGAGCTTTCGGGAAAGGTCAAGAAAGCCGTCACCCATGGGGGCATGTATTGTGGGAGGACGCTTGTCTACGCAGCCGGGGCTAATCACAAGGAGCTGGGACTTCCAGAGGAGAAGGAGCTGGTGGGCAGAGGGGTCCATTACTGTGCCTCTTGCGACGGGATGTTCTACCGAGAGAAAACCGTGGTTGTGGTAGGAGGTGGAAACGCAGCGGTATCCGATGCCCTGCTTCTCTCCCGCATCTGTAAAAGGGTGATACTGGTACACCGGCGGGACACTCTGCGTGCGGAGAAGATTTACCAGGATCTATTGAGGAAGGCGGAAAATGTGGAGTTTCTCTGGAATCAGGTCGTATCTCAGTTTTTGTATAAGGAAAGGGTAGAGGGGGTCAGACTGGAGAACGTTTCTACCAAGGAGAAAACAGAGGTGGAGTGTGATGGGGTGTTTGTCAGCGTAGGCCGGGCGCCAGCCACAGAGCTGGTAAGAGGGCAGCTTGATTTGGATTCGGCTGGCTATATTATCGCTGATGAATCAACTAGAACAAGTGTTCCCGGTGTGTTTGCAGCTGGAGATGTGCGGGCAAAGGCTTTGCGACAGATTGTGACAGCTGTGGCAGATGGGGCTGTAGCTGTGTCCTATGGGGAGGAATATCTGGCAAGGACAGTTGGCATGTCCTAAATTTAATTATCCACAGGGGATATGATTTTTGGTTCCTGTAGGAGCAGTCATTGAAAATTTCCCGGTTTTTTAGTATAATCTAAAAAGACATAGAGAAAGGCAAAAGGAAATAAGATGAAGATAACAGGTGATAAAAACAGGTTGCTTCAGATGTTGCTCCTGGGGGCGGCTGTGGGTTTTATGATTACAGGATGGATAAACGGCGAGTTACAGATGGTACTGGAAAAATCTGTAAATATTTGTTTGGAGTGTATAGGAATTGGATAAAAGGAAATTTGTACAGGCATTGTTTGCATTTGCCACAAATGCCCATGTACAGGGCTTTTGGAAGGGAACTATTTACAGAGGAAAGTTAAAAAATATCTGCGTGCCGGGACTAAACTGCTACTCCTGCCCGGGGGCTTTGGGGTCATGCCCCATTGGAGCCATGCAGGCGGTGGAGGGCGGTACGAAATACGGGATTTCCATGTATGTTCTGGGATTTTTAGTGTTTGTGGGACTGCTTGCAGGGAGATTTGTGTGTGGTTGGCTGTGTCCCTTTGGCCTGATTCAGGAGCTGATTTATAAGATTCCCATGAAAAAGGTCAAGGTTCCCAAAGGGGTAAATGCAGTTTTCAAGTGGGTGAAATATTTCATTCTGGTTATATTTGTCATAGCTTTGCCTATCTTGACAGCAGACAGCTTTGGGATTTCCACCCCCTATTTTTGTAAATATATTTGTCCAGCCGGTACCCTGGAAGGTGGGATTCCTTTGCTTACCATGAATAAGCCTTTGCGCATGGCCATTGGCTTTCTGTTTTCCTGGAAAATGTTTTTGCTGATTTTTGTGGTGGTGACGTCTGTTTTGATTTTTCGTCCCTTTTGCCGATATCTCTGTCCCCTGGGGGCCTTTTATTCTCTGTTCAATCCCATTAGTTTCTACCGCTATGAGATTGATAGGGCGAAGTGTACGGGTTGCGGGAAATGCTCCAGAATCTGCAAGATGGATATAGAGGTTTATAAAAATCCCAATTCCCTGGAGTGTATTCGCTGTGGCGAATGTAAAAAAGGGTGTCCAGTGGGAGCCATATCTAGTACAGGGAAGCCACGAAAAAATCATTCTTAGATCGGTTCTATAGCAAGAGGAGAAAACCATGTACGAATGTCCGAATTGTGGAGGAAATTTAAAGTTTGATATTGCCCAGCAGTTGCTGTCCTGCGAATACTGCGGAACGCAGGCAGACCCCTACAGCTTTTATAAGCAAAAAGATGCAGAGGAGGCCTCTGAGGAAGGGTATGAGGTGACGGTTTTTACTTGCCCCCAGTGTGGGGGAGAGATTATCAGTGAAGATATCACCGCTGCCACCTTCTGTAGCTTTTGTGGAGCCTCCACCATCCTGGACAGCCGTATCAGCCGGGAGAGACGTCCCAAGTATATTATTCCCTTTATCAAGACAAAGGAGGACTGTCGGGCTGCTTATGGAAAAATGTTGCAGCGGGCTATTTTTGCGCCCAAGGAGCTGAAGGACCAGGCTCTGATAGAAAAATTTCGGGGAATTTATATGCCTTATTGGGTGTATTCCTTCGAAAAAAAGGAAAAGATTTTTTTTCCGGGAAGAAAAACCCACCGAAGAGGTGATTATCTGATTACGGACCATTACCAGTTGGACTGTGAGGTGGAGGAAGATTACCAGGGACTGGCTTATGATGCATCCTCCACCTTTTCGGACAGTCTCAGCAATGCCATAGCTCCCTTTGATCTGAGGCAGAGAAAGATGTTTGTGCCAGCTTTTTTAAGTGGTTTTTACGCGGATACCAGCGATGTGGAAAAAGATGTCTATCTGTCGGAGGCGGAAGAGCTTGTGTTCCAGGATGCCAGCCGGTGTCTGCGTAAGGACCCAGTATGCAGAACATATGGCGCAGGGCGGGGGGGATCGGAGGATGCCATGGAGAATGCACTGCGCCCTTCTAGCGGAACCTGTGAGCTTGCCATGCTACCGGTTTGGTTTTTGTCTTATCGCAATGGGGATCGGGTCAGCTATGCAGTTGTAAACGGGCAGAATGGAAAAGCTGCTGCGGATCTGCCTGTGGACAGGAAACGATATGTGCTGGGTTCCTTACTTTTGGCAGTCCCGCTGTTTATCCTGTTGAATCTGTTTTTGACCATTACCCCTGGGAAGATTTTAGTCATCGCAGCAGTATTGGCATTTTTTTGCATGGTGATTTCCAACAGCCAGCTCTCCCATATTTTTGCGCGGGAATCCGGGGAGGATGACAAAGGGATTGCCTCCATAAAACCACCATTCCAGAAGGAGGAGCCCCAATGGAACACAAGAAGACGGCGCTTTCGGATTTGGGACAGTGCCACGGGAAAAGTGTTTTTGATTGCCATTTTGTTTTATATAACGGCCCTGGTTCCCTCCTTTTTTCTACGTTTCATGGAAGGCTTTCCTGGCATGAGAGGAAAAGGGAGCAGACAAACGATAGTGATTGTAGTGAACATCCTTGTGTTTGTGGGGATTAGCCGTGTCTTTATGGCCATGAAGAGCAGCACCAGAGGGCGACGACGACAGAAAAAATTCTTTGGCGGCGGGCATTTTCAGGAAAAGTGCAGGACCCTGGGAAAACCCTTTGGAGGTATTCTCCTTGCGGTGGTTATATGGATTGTAAATCCGGTGTCTGACTGGTTTTATTACATAGGAGCCTTTGCGTGTATGGGCACAGTGCTGTGGGCCATTATGGATATTATCAAACAGCATAATTTGTTGACTACACGGAAGCTGCCACAGCTTGGACGGCGGGGAGGTGACGAGCTTGGTTAAGCGATTTGGCAAAAGGCATAGAAGGGGCATATTGTTTCGGATTTTTCTGGGCTTACTTGTATTTTGCGGGGGAATGATGCTGGGAGGAATGCCTGGGTGTTATGGGCAGGAACCCACCGGGTATCAGGCACTGGTGGAGGATGAAGCAGAGCTCCTTACGGAGGATCAGCGCCTGGAGCTAAGGGAGATTATGGAGGAAATCACAGCCTATGGAAATGTGGCATTTGTGACCATAGACAGGAATCCGGATTCCACCGAAGACTTTGCTAGAAGCTATTACAGGGAGCGGTTTGGCCGGGACAGTGGCACGGTCTTTGTCATTGATATGGACAATCGTAATATCTGGATCCACAGCGATGGCGCTATCTATCAGGTGGTTACCACGGCCTATGCCAACACAGTGACAGACAATGTATACCGCTATGCCTCCAGGGAGGATTATTTTGGCTGTGCCAGGGAAGCCTTTGGAGAAATTTATGCACTGCTGGAGGGGCAAAAGATAGCCCAGCCCATGAAATATATCAGCAATGCGCTGTTGGCCATGATCCTTGCCCTGCTTTTTAATTTTGGACTGGTTATCAGCTTTACCAGATTAAAAAAGCCTGGAGCTGATGCGGTACTGGAAAATATTTACAGAAATTTCAGGCATTCCCAGATAAAGGCGGTCCATACGCATCAGACCAGGACCTACGATCCTGTTTCCAGAGGAAGCAGTGGCGGGGGCGGCGGAGGCAGAAGTGGAGGCGGTGGAAGAAGCGGCGGGGGTGGCGGACACCGTTTTTAAGGAGATGGAGGAGTGAAACCATGAAAGAGGAGGTTCTTTTCTTTTTTGATAAGTCCATGGAGGCCCTGCCCCTCTATGAGGCCTTGGAACAACGGGTTTTAAAGGAGCTTGGAGAGGTAACCATCAAGGTACAGAAAACCCAGATTTCTTTTTCCAACAAGCGCAACTTTGCATTTGTCTCCTTTTTGCCGGTGAGAAAAGCGGCGGAGCGGCCACCAGTATTTATTGTGGTAACCTTTGGTTTAAGCTACAAAAAAGAATCCCCCCGGATTGATGTGGCTACAGAGCCCTATCCCAATCGGTGGACTCATCATGTTCTTATTTCCAAGGTGGAGGAAATCGATGAGGAGCTTATGGGATGGATACGGGAGGCCAGTGTGTTTTCCGGGGGAAAGCGTTGAAAAATGGCGCTTGGAGTGTTTGCAAAGACACAGGATTTCAGACAGAGGAGGAAGAAAGAATGGACAGAGCAGCGGGAATATTGCTTTCTATCACAAGTCTGCCCTCCCGGTATGGCATTGGCTGTTTTTCTGAGAGTGCCTACCGGTTTGTGGACTGGCTAAAAGAAGCAGGGCAGACGTACTGGCAGATTTTACCTCTTGGCCCTACCGGGTATGGGGATTCGCCTTATCAATCCTTTTCCACCTTCGCAGGAAATCCCTATTTTATCAGTCTGGAAGAGCTGACAGAACAGGGGATTCTGACCAGAGAGGAATGTGAGGGGGTTAGCTTCGGCTGGCAGGCTGACCGGGTGAATTATCGGCTTCTCTATGAAAACAGGTATCCTCTTTTGCGAAAGGCCTTTGCAAGAAGTCACATAGGAGACTGTTCTCCCTATCAGGTATTTGTACAGGAACAGGCCTGGTGGCTGGAAAATTATGCGCTGTTTATGGCGGTGAAAGATCACTTTGGAGGCGTCTCCTGGATGGAGTGGGAGGAGGATATTCGTCTTCGCGGAGGGGAAGCCCTTTGGCGCTATAGGGAGAAGCTTCAGGAGGAGATAGAATTTCACAAATATCTCCAGTTTGAATTTTTCAGACAGTGGGGGAAGCTTAAAGGCTATGCAAACAGCCAGGGAATCAAAATGATTGGGGATATTCCTATTTATGTGGCCCTGGACAGTGCCGATGCCTGGGCCAATCCGGAATTGTTTCAGCTGAATGAAGAAAAAGTGCCCACGGCAGTTTCCGGCTGTCCCCCCGACGGCTTTTCCGCAAAGGGGCAGTTGTGGGGAAATCCTCTCTATCGGTGGGAATATCATCGGGAAACTGGCTTTCAGTGGTGGCTGGAGCGGATGAAGCACTGTTTTTGGCTCTATGATGTGGTGCGCATCGATCATTTTCGGGGATTTGATGCATACTATTCCATTCCCTATGGGGATGTGTCCGCCGTAAACGGACACTGGGAAAAGGGCCCAGGGATAGAGCTGTTTCGCAGGATGGAGGAAGAGCTGGGGCGCCATCAGGTGATCGCGGAGGATCTGGGGTATATGACGGATGCCGTCCGTCGTCTGGTGAAGGACAGTGGCTTTCCGGGAATGAAGGTTCTGGAGTTTGCCTTTGACTCCCGGGATTCTGGGTGTGCAAAGGATTACCTGCCCCATAATTATGAGGAAAATTGTGTTGCCTATACAGGAACCCATGACAACGAGACCATTGTGGGCTGGTTTGACAGCATTTCAAGAGAGGAGCAGCAAAAGGCGCGGGAATATCTCTGTGACCAGTATACGCCCAGGGAGGAGCTTTACCGGGCCTTTATTGCCCTGGTGATGCAGAGTCGGGCCCGACTCTGCATGATTCCATTGCAGGATTACCTGGGCCATGATAACCGTAGCCGTATGAACCATCCCTCCACCCTGGGAGGGAACTGGCAGTGGCGGTTTACCTGGGAAGAGTTAAACGACCAGCGAAAGAAAGAGATTCTGGACACTGCCCGGCGCTACGGGCGAGCGTAAGCAGCTATTTTGGGTAATTTTGTTGTATGTTGGTAAGGGAAAAGGGTCTGTGCTCTCTCAGGCGAAAGAGGGTGAGGCTCTTTTTTCTGTTTCTTTTTTTGGTCAAGTATGCTATACTTTCCAGAGTAGTAAAACCTTCCATGGAGAAAAGAGGCAATGTATCTGCTTGGAAATCCATGGAAATCGGAGGGATGCAAGGGTTATGAAGAAAAGAAAAACAAATATCTTGTGGATGGTTCTGGACTTGATTTTTCTGATTGTGTTTAATGTCCTGTTCTTTTCCATGGCAGGATGGGCTGACCATCCTGCGTCAGTATGGATATCCTATGGCTTTATCCATGGCTCTTACGTGCTGTTTATCCTGACACCAATTTTGGTGGCTGGGGGAAAGGGACATGAGACTGCCCAGGGATATTCTCTGTACACCATAGGCACAGCCTATTTCATGATTGAGCTGGTAGCGGGAGTGATCTTTATTTTGCTACACCCGGCAGACTGGAAGGCGGCTCTGATTATCCAGATTCTTTTGCTGGCTGTATATGCTTTTGCGCTTTTGTCCCATACGCTGTCGGATGAAAAAGCGGCGGCAAGGGAGCAAAGGCTCTGGCAGGAACAGCAGTTTACCAGGGCTGCGGTAACCCGGCTGGAGGCAATGCAGGAAGGGCTTCCAGATAAAGAACTTAAAAAGCTACTGGAGCGGGCTTCTCAGACAGTGAAAAATGGTTCCAGGGAGTCAAATCCCAGGGCGCAGGTGTTGGAGAGTGGGATGCTGTATCAGATTGGGGCTATACAAAGGGCCATGTTCAGTCAGGAGGAGGGCAGCGCAGAAAAAGAGACAAGCATCTTTTTGCGGATGGCCCAGGAAAGGGACAGGCTGTTGAGACAGAATGATTAGGGGAGGGACAGAAGGTGTATTGTAAGAAATGTGGAAAGCTTATCAATCCAAACAATAAATTTTGTACAGGCTGTGGGACTCCAGTGCCTGGGACTTCCGTTGATACCACAGGACAAGGAAAGGATACCAGGCCAGGGAAGCCTCAGGAGCCAATGGGTGCCAAAGACTTGGGGAATGCCAGGGGATCGAAGAATTCCAAAGGCTTGCTGGTGGGACTCCTGGCGCTTCTTGGGGTTTTGATTTTGGCCATAGTCGTATTGTTAGTGCTGAATATTAGCAAAAAGCAGGAGGCACAGCGGCAAGAGGAATTGCGGCAGGAGGAGGAAGCAGAGAGAAGAGAGCGCCGGGAGAGAGAGGCGGAGGAAGAAGAGACGGAAGAGAAATCTCCAGAGTCCGAAGCTTCGGAAATCCCCCAAGAGGCGGAGGAGCCTTTGGCGCC
This sequence comes from Lachnospiraceae bacterium, assembly GCA_022791975.1. Lineage (GTDB taxonomy): Bacteria > Bacillota > Clostridia > Lachnospirales > Lachnospiraceae > RGIG4284. The sequence goes on from JAAWAC010000002.1 coordinate 70,174, forward strand.
GGCTACAGAGACGGAAGCGCCGGAGGGGACAGAGTCGCCTAGTCTGCCACCAGTGGGACCCCGGGAGGAATTTATATTTCCAGATTCTGACAGCCGTTATCTGGAACGCCAGGAGCTGGAAGGCCTAAGCCAGCGGGAGCTGTCCATAGCCCGAAATGAAATCTATGCACGAAGGGGACGGAAGTTTAACAGTGAGGAGCTGCAAGAGTATTTTGAAAAGCAGAGCTGGTATGAACCCCAATATACCCCGGAGGAGTTTGATGCCATGGGGGGAGACAGCTTTCTCAATGTGTACGAGCTGGCCAATAAGGATCTGATTGTGGAGATAGAGGAAGAAAAGGGGTATCGCTAAGAGATGGGGATTGATTTGCACGGACAGGCGGGCCTTCCTTATATAAACCGGGGAGTCTACACAGGCAGCTACTGTGGCATGCGCTATCGTATGAGCAAAGAGGTGCGGGAGGAGGAGCAGAAGGTTTTGCAGCTGGTCATCTATCCGGAGCCCTTAAGCTTTGCATGTACGCTGGAGGAAAACAAGGAGTATGTAGACTTTCCTTTTACCCCCGAGGGCTTTGACCAGGCGGTAATGTATCTGAATCAACAGTATGAAGCTCGCAGGGAAGAGTGGGATCTGGCGTTGAAAAACCGTTGGAAGTAACATTTTCGAAAATATGAGCGAAAAAAGGAATGACCTCTTTGAGAAAAACAGAGCGATCATTCCTTTTTTGCAGTGGGCCTTTGGAGCAACAGAATTTTTTAGTTATCGTCCCCCTCGGCCTTCTTAGCTGTGTAGACGGTACGCTTTCTGGCCATGGCATCGCTTTCCAGATATTCATCGTAGGTGGTGATCTTGTCGATCATGGTGCCATCGGGCAAAAGCTCAATAATCCGGTTGGCTGTGGTCTGTACAATCTGATGGTCTCTGGAGGAGAAGAGCAACACCCCGGGGAATTTCATCATGCCATTGTTGAGAGCTGTGATGGATTCCATGTCCAGGTGGTCTGTGGGCTCATCCAGAATCAGAATATTGGCGCCGGAGATCATAAGCTTGCTGAGCATACAGCGGACTTTCTCTCCTCCGGAGAGAATCTTCACCTTTTTCACTCCATCCTCACCGGCAAAAAGCATCCGGCCTAAAAAGCCCCGCACATAGGTGGCATCCTTGATCTCCGAATACTGGGTCAGCCAGTCCACTATGGTGTCATCATTATCAAACTCTGCGGAGTTGTCCTTGGGAAAATAGGCCTGGCTGGTGGTGACACCCCATTTATAGGTTCCCTCATCCGGCTCCATCTCTCCAGAGAGAATCTGGAACAGGGTGGTCTTGGCAAATTCATTTCCACCCACAAAGGCCACCTTGTCATCGTGACCCAGGATAAAGGAAATATTGTCCAGAACCTTCATGCCGTCAATGGTCTTGGAAATTCCCTCCACAGTCAATACTTCATTTCCAATCTCCCGGTTGGGACGGAAATCAATGTAGGGATACTTGCGGCTGGAGGGTTTAATCTCATCCAGCTGGATTTTTTCCAGAGCCCGCTTCCGGGAGGTTGCCTGCTTGGATTTGGAGGCATTGGCGCTGAAACGGGAGATAAATTCCTGGAGCTCCTTGATCTTTTCCTCTTTTTTCTTGTTGGCTTCCTTCATCTGACGGATAAGCAGCTGACTGGATTCATACCAGAAATCGTAGTTGCCTGCATACAGCTGAATCTTGCCATAGTCAATGTCCGCTGTGTGCGTACACACTTTGTTGAGGAAGTACCGGTCATGGGATACCACAATCACTGTATTGTTAAAATTAATAAGGAATTCCTCCAGCCAGGCAATGGCATCCAGATCCAGGTGGTTGGTAGGCTCATCCAGAAGAAGAATATCCGGATTTCCAAACAGTGCCTGGGCCAACAAAACCTTTACCTTCTGGGAGCCCAAAAGGTCCTTCATAGGCGTATAGTGAAGCTCTGTCTCAATACCCAGTCCGTTCAGCAGGGTGGCCGCGTCGGATTCAGCTTCCCAACCGTTCATATCGGCAAATTCGGCTTCCAGCTCGCTGGCCCGGATGCCGTCCTCCTCGGAAAAATCCTCCTTCATATAGATGGCATCCTTTTCCTTCATAATCTCATAGAGACGGGCATTTCCCATAATAACCGTATCCAGCACAGGAAACTCATCGTAGGCAAAATGATTCTGCTTTAAGAAGGAAAGCCGCTCCCCTGGGGTGATGGCTACCTCTCCCTTGGTAGGCTCCAGCTCTCCCGTGAGAATCCGCAGAAAGGTGGATTTCCCGGCACCGTTGGCGCCAATAAGGCCGTAGCAGTTGCCCTGGGTGAATTTGATGTTCACATCCTCAAACAGGGCCTTTTTCCCCAGACGCAGGGTAATGTTATTTGCACTAATCATTGAAAAACTCCTTTAAATATAGTAGAAACATGGTCCATATACAATCCCTTACTATTTTACAGAAAAATCCCTAATTTGCAAGTGTTTTTTGTTCCATGGGAACAAGAATTGATTTCCTATTATTGAATTCTTTTATCCAAAGCACACCAATAAGTGCTGTTTTTTGGAGAACCCCTGTTTAAAGCCATGATTGTAAATGCGTGTATTTGTTGAAATAATTGTGATAATATGATAAAGTAAAGAAAATTTTGGAAGGAGGCTGCCAGAGAGGGTCCTTGCTATGTGAAGATGGCAGGGGTGTATAGGATGATTTTAATGAGTGAATACTATTTGGAATTGATAAGTTAGAATCTAACATATTAGGAAGGAGTTTATAAGTATGAAACGTTTTTTAGTGCAGGGGATAGCTTTTGTGATGTTTGTGCTGGCATTGGCCGGCTGTGCCCGGGGAAATTCTGGACAGGCAGAGGTAGAGGTCAGCGATATTCTGGCAAAGATTCGGGAGGCCTACGGGGAGAATTATCTGCCAGATACAGAGGTTGACGAGGCCATGTTGGGACAGCTGTTTAATCTGGATATGTCTCTGGTGGAGGCTTATGTGGCAGAGATGCCTATGATCAGCAATCATCCGGATCGGGTAGTGGTTATCAAGGCTAAGGAGGGAAAGGGCAGTGAGGTGGAGGAGCAGCTTACGGCGGCCCGGAAGATCCTGGTGGAGGATAGCTTTCAGTATCCGGCCAATATGCCCAAGGTACAGTCCTCCCAGGTTGTCCGGAATGGAGATTATGTGGCATTTTTGCTGGTGGGAGCCATAAATGAAAACCTGGATGCCTCTGAGGAGGACCAGCTTGCATTTGCCCAGGAGGAGACGCAGAAGGCCGTGGATGCCTTTGAAAGCTTTTTCTGATTATGGTATTTTCAAGCTTCACGTTTTTATTGTTGTTTCTGCCCCTGTTTCTGGCAGTGTACGCGTTGCTTCCAGTCAGGCTTCGCAATGGAATGCTGTTTCTGGGAAGCCTGATTTTTTATGCCTGGGGAGAGCCAGTGTATGTAACCCTCCTTCTGTTTTCCACTCTGGTGGATTATACCCACGGCCTTTTGGTGGATCGATATCGGGGAAGCTGGATAGGAAGGGCAGCGCTTTTTTCCTCTGTGATTATCAATCTGGGTCTCCTAGGGGTGTTTAAATACAGCGGGCTGCTGGTACAGACCTGGAATAACCTTGTGGGCAGTCAGATATCGGTGCCTTCCCTGGCATTGCCAATCGGCATTTCATTTTATACTTTTCAGACCATGTCCTACACCCTGGATGTCTATGGGGGCAAGGCACCAGTACAGAGAAATCTCATAAGCTTCGGCGCCTATGTGAGCATGTTTCCCCAGCTGATCGCAGGACCTATTGTGCGGTATGTTTCTGTGCACAGGGAGCTTGACAGTCGTAGAACCAGCGCCACAAAAAGTTACCAGGGATTTCGCCGATTCCTGGTGGGGCTTGGGAAAAAGATTTTGCTGGCTAACTCCTTTGGAGAGCTGTGGGAGCTTTATCGGGGATATGGAAATGTTAGCAGCTTTGGAGGCTGGCTTGGAATTCTAGCCTTTGGACTACAGATTTATTACGATTTTTCTGGGTATTCGGATATGGCCATTGGGTTGGGGAAGATCCTGGGCTTTTCCTTTCCGGAGAATTTTTCATATCCCTATATCTCCAGAAGCATTACGGAATTTTGGCGGCGGTGGCATATAACTTTGGGAACTTGGTTTCGGGAATATGTGTATATTCCCTTGGGAGGAAACCGAAGAGGACAGCTATGTCAGCTGCGAAATCTTTTGGTTGTCTGGGCACTGACCGGTATCTGGCATGGAGCCTCCTGGAACTTTCTTTTGTGGGGGATGTATTTTGCGGGGTTTTTGATTCTGGAAAAGCTCTTTTTAGGAAAATGGCTGGAAAGGGGCCCTTCTCTTGTGGCTCATGGGTATACTTTAGGGGTGGTGGCCCTGGGCTGGGTACTCTTTGCCTTTGAGGATTTGTCTGCGGGCCTTTCTTATTTAAGGGGGATGCTGGGATTGGCAGGTGGCCTGGCTGCCAAGGATTTGGCAGGTGCCTGGTTGACGGGATTTGACCTTTATCAACTGACAAGCTTTGGGCCTTTGTTGCTTCTAGGGGTTATTGGCTGTACCCCATGGCCGTCTCATCGCTTGGGTGCCTGGTTTGGCCGTCATCCCTGGGTAGAAACCTTGGGCCTAGTGACTCTGGGGGCAGCCTGTGTGGCCTGGCTGTCTGGGGACAGCTACAATCCGTTTTTGTATTTCCGGTTTTAAGAAAGGATAAGGCAGGAAGGAAAGATGACAGATCAAAAAAAACATGGGGGGAAGCAAAGGCTGACACAGAGTGGCAGGGAAAAAAGGCAGCTGATGGTGCTTCTTGGTGCCTGGCTTGTCTTGGTGCTTGCCTTTTTGGGAAAGCCGGAAAAGATTTTTTCGGAGGCAGAAAACCGCTATCTTCAGCGCCGGCCCAAGTGGTCTCTGGCCAGCTTTGAGAAGGGTACCTTTGGGGAGGAGCTGGAGAAATGGATTTCCGATCAGCTGCCAGGGAGAGACGGCTGGGTCCAGGGAAAGACCCTTTTAGCAAGATTTTTGGGCCGTAGGGAAAATCAGGGGATTTATTTTGGCCGGGAAGAGTATCTCCTGGAAACCTTTCAAGAGTATGACCAGAAGCTTTTTGCGGAGAATCTCACCTCTGTGGCACGGCTTTTTAAGCTTCTGGAGGATACAGGTACCAAGGGGTATTTACTCTTGGCACCTACGGCTGGGGCAGTGATGCCCTCCCATCTGCCAGCTTATGCACCGGAGCTTGATCAGGACCAGCTGTTTTCCCAGGCAGAGGAGCATGTGCCGGGGGTGATCCGGGTAGAGGAGGCTTTAAGAGCTCATCAGGAGGAATACATTTATTATCGCACGGATCACCACTGGACCAGTTTGGGGGCTTACTATGCCTATGAGGCATTTCGAAAGCAGACGGGAAGAGAGGCGTTTCCTCGGGAGGCTTATACAGAGGAAATTCTGAGCCGGGATTTTTATGGGACCAGCTATCCCAGGGCAGGAAGTTATGCCATCACACCGGATTGGATCACCGCCATGTATCTGCCGGGAAGGGAGAAGCCTTCAGAAGTACAGGACGGAAATATCCAAAAAGAGGAAGAGCTTTCTGGGGACCCAAAGATGGCTGGCCAGATGCTTACCGTGGATTACGGCAATGGAGAGACTGAGCAGACTCTTTATGATCGCAGCTTTTTGAAAAAGCGGGATCAGTATCGGGTGTTTTTAAAGGGAAATTATCCGTTGGTCACCATTCATACAGGCGTGGAGAATGGGAAAAAGCTTTTGCTTATCAAAGATTCCTATGCCAATACCTTTGTACAATTCCTGGTCTCAGATTACGAGGAGATTCAGATGGTGGACCTGCGGTATTTTAAGGCTTCCTTGACGGACTATGCGGCAAAGCAGAAGTTTACGGAGGTTCTGGTACTCTATCAGATTAAAAATTTTGTCCAGGAGTCCATTTCCTTTCAGTGAGGGATGCTTGGAGGCTGGCACAGAAGCATAAAAATTTTAGAAATGTTTTATATTTGATTCATTGATTCTGCCGGAAGGGGAATGCTATACTTGTTTCAAAATAGAGAACATTGTCCGAAGGAGGGGCAGGACAAGGAGGCAGAGATGAAAGAAGTAAAGCAACCCAGAAAACCATTTTTGTTTTATTATATGGTAGTTATGGTCATTATGCTGCTCTTAAATATCCTGGTGTTTCCCAGGGTACTAAAGACGCAGATTACCGATGTGGATTACAGTACCTTTTTAGATATGTTGGAGACAAGGCAGATCAAAGAGGTACAGATTCATGAGAATCAGCTGCTTTTCTCTGATAAGGAGGAGACGGCGGGATACTATCGGACCACACTGATTGAGGATGGAAACCGTCTGGCAGAAAGGCTGGAGGGCTCCGAGGTGAGCTTTGGCAAAATCTATGAGGAGGAGATGTCTCCTTTTCTGAGCATTCTTTTAAGCTGGGTGATCCCCATTTTGATTTTTGTGGTTATCGGTCAGCTGCTGATGCGCTCCGTAGCCAAGCGTATGGGTGGGGGCATGAATGCCATGAGCTTTGGAAAGAGCAATGCCAAGATCTATGTGGAGTCCACCACAGGCATTGGATTTTCTGATGTGGCCGGGGAAGATGAGGCCAAGGAGATTTTGACGGAGATTGTGGATTTCCTTCACAATCCGGAAAAATATACGGAGATCGGTGCTTCCATGCCCAAGGGAGCTCTCCTGGTGGGCCCTCCGGGTACGGGGAAAACCTTGCTGGCCAAGGCTGTGGCTGGGGAAGCCAATGTGCCGTTCTTTTCCATTTCTGGTTCAGAATTTGTGGAAATGTTTGTGGGTATGGGAGCAGCCAAGGTGCGGGATCTGTTTAAGCAGGCCAACGAAAAGGCTCCCTGTATTGTGTTTATCGACGAGATTGATACCATTGGAAAGAAGCGGGACAATGGGGGCATGGGTGGCAATGACGAGCGGGAGCAGACATTAAATCAGCTGCTGACAGAGATGGACGGCTTTGACGGCCGCAAGGGTGTGATCATCCTGGCAGCCACCAACCGCCCAGAATCTCTGGACCCGGCTCTCTTGCGCCCGGGACGTTTTGACCGGCGGGTACCGGTGGAGCTTCCGGATTTGCAGGGGCGCACGGATATTCTAAAAGTCCATGCCAAAAAAATAAAGATTGCGGAGGATGTGGACTTTTCCGCAGTGGCCAGGGCGGCCTCCGGAGCCTCCGGCGCAGAGCTGGCCAATATGATCAACGAGGCAGCCCTTCGGGCTGTGCGCCAGGGTAGGGGCTATGTAAAGCAGGCAGATTTGGAGGAGAGCGTGGAGGTAGTTATTGCCGGCTACCAGAAGAAAAATAAGATTCTTTCCAACAAGGAAAAGCTTATTGTGTCCTACCATGAAATCGGCCATGCTCTGGTGGCAGCCCTCCAGACCAATTCTGCGCCTGTCCACAAAATCACCATTATTCCCAGAACCTCCGGCGCTCTGGGATATACCATGCAGGTGGATGAGGAGGAGCACAATCTCATGTCTTATGAGCAGCTGGTGAATAAGATTGCCACCTATACGGGTGGTCGGGTGGCGGAAGAACTGGTGTTCCATTCCATAACCACTGGAGCTTCCAATGATATTGAGCAGGCCACCAAGCTTGCCCGCTCCATGGTAACCCGTTTTGGTATGACGGAGGAGTTTGACATGGTGGCCATGGAGACTGTGAACAATCAGTATTTGGGTGGAGATACCTCTCTGGCCTGTTCCCAGGAGACGGCAGCCTTTATCGATAAAAAGGTGGTGGAGATTGTGCGGGAGCAACATCAGCGGGCACGGGAGCTTTTGGGCGCCAATATGGATAAGCTTCACGCTCTGGCAAAATATCTCTATGAGAAGGAGACCATTACCGGGGATGAATTTATGGTGATTTTAAAGGGTTGTCTTCCGGAGCCGGAGGATCAGCGCTATGAATATGTGGAGTAGACGGACGGGATATGTAAGCAGGAGATTAAGAACATATGTTTTGGTCCTTCTAAAAGCATCGGAATGGCTTCCTGCTTAAAGAATAATCGGAAGGGATCTGGCTCACAATATGGGAAAAGCAGACAGGAGGAGCCAGCCATGAAAGAGACAAAACAACATTGGCAGACAGAGGAATATTCCGGGGAACTTTCCCCGAGAGAAGGGAACGAGGGGAATCGTTTGCTGCGGGAGACCTCTCCTTATCTCTTGCAGCACGCCCATAATCCGATAGATTGGTATCCCTGGTGTGAGGAAGCCTTTGCCCGGGCCCGTGGGGAGGAGAAACCGGTGTTTCTCAGCATTGGATATTCCACCTGTCACTGGTGCCATGTGATGGCGGAGGAATCCTTTGAGGATAAAGAGGTTGCAGAACTATTAAACCGATATTTTATCAGTATTAAGGTGGATCGGGAGGAGCGGCCGGATATTGATGCGGTATATATGGCGGCCTGTCAGGCCTTTACCGGCTCAGGGGGATGGCCTTTGACAGCCATTTTGGATGAGGAGCAACGTCCCTTTTTTGTGGGAACCTATCTTCCCAGGACCTCCCGCTTTGGGAGAACCGGACTGTTGGAGCTTTTGCAGGCTGTGCAGAAGCAGTGGACTCTGGACAGAGAGAGTCTGAAAGACACAGGGCATAAAATTACGGAATATTTAAAAGCTCTGGAGCAGGAGCGAAGCACAGGACAAGGAGAGCGAAGGGAAGTCAAAGGAGAAGAGGAGGCCAATTTTGAAAGGCTTCTATCCCAGGCGGAGGAATGGTTCCAACATCAGTTTGATCCGGTAAACGGAGGCTTTGGCAGGGCACCCAAATTTCCCCAGGCACACCAGCTTTTGTTTCTATTGCGCTATGGGGCCTGGAAAAAGGAAAAGGCGCCAATGGACATGGCAGAAAAGACTTTGCTAAGCCTGTATCGGGGTGGAATTTTTGATCAGATTGGCGGCGGCTTTTCCCGGTATTCCACGGACCAGCGTTGGCTGGTGCCTCATTTTGAAAAGATGCTCTATGACAATGCCCTTTTGGCTCTGGCATATACAGAAGCATTCTCACAGACAGGAAAGCCAGAGTACCGGGAGGCAGTGACCCGGATTTTTACCTATGCTGAGAGGGAGCTTCTCCAGGACGAGGGCGGTTTTTCCTGTGGTCAGGATGCGGACAGCGGAGGGGAGGAAGGGAAATATTATCTCTTTGCTAAAGAGGAAATCCTGGATGTATTGGGAGAGGAGCGGGGAAAAGAATTCTGCCAGTTTTACGACATTACCCAGGAGGGAAACTTTGAGGGGAAGAATATTCCCAACCGCCTGGGTCAGGTTCCCCAGGAGCGGCCCTTCTGGTGGCAGGAGGCACTGGATTTGCTGCTGCATTACCGGCAGGAGCGCAGCAAACTCCACTTGGACGATAAGGTGTTGACGGCTTGGAATAGTCTCATGATTTGGGCCTATGCCCAGGCCGCCCGGGTTTTTCAGGAGCCTTCCTACAAAGAGACGGCCAGAGTTTGTATGCAGTTTGTACAGAAACATTTGAAAACTCCTAAGGGTAGACTGTTAATCCGGTGGCGAAAGGGACAGGCAGCCTTTGCAGGGCAGCTGGAGGATTATACCTTTTACAGTTTGGCCAACCTGGAGCTTTATGAAACCTTTGGGGAAAAGAGGGATTTTATGGAGGCTGTTGGGGTGTTAAGACAGCTGGAGCCCTTGTTTGGAGATGCAGGAAATGGGGGATACTTTCGCTATTCCCAGGAAAATGAACCTCTGATTATCCGCCCCAAGGAGGCTTATGACGGGGCTATTCCCTCGGGCAACGGGGCGGCGGCCTTGGCTTTTGCAAAGGTTTACAATCTCACCGGGGACCCGGCCTTTGGAAAGCTTCGGGATGCCCAGCTTACCTACATTGCCAGGGAAGCTCAGACATTTCCTGCGGGACATACCATGGGGCTATTAGCCTTTCTGGAAGCCTGGAAGGGAGAGAACCTGTGCAAGATGGGAGAGGCCTCTCAGGAATGCCAAAAGCAGGCAGAGAGATATGGTTGGCTTCATCATGTCCAAGGGCAGGGCTCATGTTGACAGGGGGAAAAATATACTATGTTTTTGTAAATCAGTGGCCTAAGGAGGTCAGAATAACCAAAGAGAAACAGGACAAGGATTTGCCCTGATATGTTGGAGGGATACGTTAGGTGGACAAAAAATGGTGGAAGATAGGAGCTTTTGTGATAGCAGGCTGCCTGGTGCTAAAATATTTTGAGGAGCTTGTGGGCTTTGCCGGAGGAATTCTGGATGTGCTCACACCGCTGCTTCTGGGCTGCGTGATTGCCTATATATTGAATATTGTCCTGCGGTTTCTGGAAAAGCACTTCCAGGTACCTCAAAAGCAGAAGTGGCTGGCATCCTGGAAACGGCCGGTGTGTATTTTGTTGGATTTGGGAATTATTGTGTTGATTTTGACAGCTGTGGTGGGATTGGTATTGCCGGAGATTGTGAATAGCGCCAAGCTTCTGGGGGAGTCCATTCCCACGGTTATCAATGACGTGATAAACTTTTTAAGCCTTCATGCAGTGGAATTTCCGGAGATCCAGGAGTATCTGAAGGATTTCCAGCTGAATTGGCCCAAGATTCTGGAAAACATGCTGGGCTTTGCCACCAGTGGCATAGGGAGTCTCTTTTCCTCGGCCATTACCATAGCAGGAGAAGTATTCGGCGGTGTGGTGAATCTGGGGCTTGGATTCATTTTTGCCATTTATCTTTTGGCCAATAAGGAGCGGATATGGGAACAGATGGGCAGACTGTGCCGGGCTTACCTGCCTAAGCGAGTGCGGGAGGTGGGACTGGAGTTTCTCCAGTTGACGGACGATACCTTTTCCAGTTTCCTGGTGGGACAGTGTACAGAGGCCGTGATCTTGGGGGTGCTTTGTACGATTGGGATGCTGCTTTTGCGTCTGCCCTATGCAGTGATGACCGGTGTGGTGGTAGGGGTCACAGCCCTGGTACCCATTGTGGGTGCTTTTTTGGGAGCGGCTCTTGGCGCGTTTATGATTTTGATAGTGGACCCTATGAAGGCCTTGATATTCCTGGTGTTCCTGGTGATTCTACAGCAGCTGGAGGAAAATTTGATCTATCCCAGGGTGGTGGGGTCTTCTGTGGGGTTGCCCGGGATCTGGGTGTTGGCTGCCGTGACTGTGGGTGGCGGGCTGGCCGGCGTTTTGGGAATGTTGGTGGGTGTGCCTTTGGCGGCCACTATCTATAAATGGATAGGACGTCGGACCCGGCTTCGGCTGGAAATGATAGGAAATACAAAAAAGTAAAAAGAAATCGAAAAAAGACCTTGTGAATTCATTAACAATGTGATATGATAGAAAACAGGAAAAACTTTCGGAACAGCTGGCAAGGAGACAGTTGGGAAGGGGTGCCATGTTTTATTTTCTAAAAGGGGAATCAAAGAGGTTTCATATGACAGAAACGCTTCCGGAAGCCTGGAAAATCCACAGGCATTTTTCGGGAGCGTGGCGCATGTGAAGAGATGCAGGTATTCCCTTTCTTTATACACCTGCATGTTAAAAAATAAACAATATGAATCACAGGGTTCTGGTTGAAAGGCGCAAAAGGCCGGCCAGAGGAAAGGAGCAGTATGAGCAGCAAAATTACGATTATTGGTGCAGGAAGTGTAGGGGCAACCATTGCCTATACATTGACCAAGGAGGACATTGCATCGGAGATTGTCATGATTGACATCAACAAGGAGAAGGTGGAAGGGGAGGTTATGGATATCCTTCAGGGCACCTGCTTCCGGGATCCCATTAGCATTGTTAATGGAGAGTATGAGGATGCCAAGGACTCGGATATTGTGATCATTACCTCCGGATTGCCCAGAAAGCCGGGGCAGACTCGGATCGATCTGGCCCAGACCAATGTGAATATTTTAAAGGGAATCACGCCCCAGATTGTGAAGGCGGCTCCCCATGCCCTGTATATTATCGTCAGCAATCCGGTGGATATTATGACCTACGTGTTTACCAAGATTTCCGGACTTCCGGAGAATCAGATTATCGGTTCCGGTACTATTCTGGATACGGCCCGTCTGAAATGCGGTTTGTCTGAGCACTTCCGGGTTGCTCAGAGAAACATTCATGCCTATGTGTTTGGGGAGCATGGGGATACCTCCTTTATTCCCTGGACCGGCGCCTATATATCTGGAACCAGTACAGATGAATATTATGAGTTGATGAAGAGCATGGGAAGAAATATTCAGCCGGTGGATAAGGATGCCATGCTGGAGTATGTGCAGAAATCCGGCGGGGCCATTATTGCCAACAAGGGAGCTACCTTCTATGCTGTGTCCGCAGCCGTGTGCAAGCTGTGCAATATTGTGGTGGCCGCATCTGATTCCATTGCCACGGTTTCTTCCATGATGCACGGGGAGTATGGTATTGAGGACGTGTGTCTTAGCACCCTGACCCTGGTGGGACCCAAGGGAATCCGGGGCAAGGTTCCCATGCGGATGAATAAGGCGGAGATTGAGAAGCTACAGGCCAGCGCCGACGCTTTGAAGTCCGTTATCGCAAAGATTGAAATCTGAGAACCCGGGAAACGGGAGAGAATAGGAGGTTAGCCAAATGGTATATAGTTATTATCCTGGCTGCACCTTGAAAAATAAGGCGCAGGATTTGGATCGATATGCCAGAATGTCCGCGGAGGCCCTGGGCTTTACCCTGGAGGAGATCGAGGAATGGCAGTGCTGCGGCGCTGTATATCCCCAGGCTTCTGATGAGATAGCAACCAAGCTGTCTGCGGTACGGGCGTTAAACGATGCCAAGGAAAAAAATCAGGATCTGGTGACATTGTGTTCCGCCTGTCATCATGTGATCAAGCGGGTGAATGATGACATGCGGCATGTGGAGGACATCCGGACAAAGGCAAACAATTATCTCAAGCTTGCCACCCCCTACCAGGGTGAGACCCAGGTGCTTCATTTTCTGGAGGTGCTCCGGGATCGGGTGGGCTTTGAGAATTTGAAGGAAAAGGTGGTAAAGCCCCTGACTGGAAGAAAGATCGGAGCTTATTATGGCTGTATGCTTTTACGCCCCAGCGGGGTTATGGCCTTTGATGATCCGGAAAATCCCACGATTATAGAAGATTTTATTCGGGCTTTGGGAGCAGAGGCTGTGGTGTATCCCTATCGAAATGAGTGCTGCGGTGGTTACATATCCCTGAAGGAGAAGGCTCTGGCGGGAAGCCTGGTGGACCAGGTGATGGAATCTGCGGCTTTGAAGGGTGCCAAAGAACTGATCACGGCCTGTCCTCTCTGCCTTTATAATTTGAAGAACAGCGGAGCAGCCCAGAAGCTTCCGGTTCGCTATATAACGGAGCTTTTGGCTGAGGCTCTGGGACTTGGCACAGAATAGGGGGAGGAAGCATGCATAGAACAGAAAAAGAACAGGCGGATCTCATTCGGGAGATAAGCGGTGTGGATACCAGAAAATGTATGAAGTGCGGAAAATGCTCTGCCTCCTGTCCGGCCTACGATGAAATGGATATCCGACCCCATCAGTTTGTCTCCTATGTACAGAACGGAGACGTGAAGGCTCTTTTGGAGTCCAAGAGCATCTGGAAATGTCTTTCCTGCTTTGCCTGCCTGGAGCGCTGCCCCAGGGATGTAAAGCCGGCGAAGCTTATAGAGGCTGTCCGCCTGATGGTGATCCGTCAAAGGGGAGAAGATTATTTGTCGCCCAATGAAATTCCGGAGCTTTTGGATGATGAGCTTCCCCAGCAGCTGCTGGCAAGTGCATTTCGTAAATACAGGAAATAAGAGAAAGGTTGGAGGTGAAGGGAGTGCAAAGAATCGGAGTATTTGTCTGTCATTGCGGGTCCAACATTGCGGCCACTGTGGATGTGGCACGGGTGGTGGAGGCGGCAGCCAAGGAGCCGGGTGTAGTCCATGCAGAGGATTATGCGTACATGTGTTCGGAGGCGGGCCAGCTGAAAATCCGCGAGGCAATCAAAGAAAAAAATCTCACGGGCATTGTGGTTTGCTCCTGCTCTCCGCGGATGCATGAGAATACATTTCGGCAGGCAGCAGAGCGGGCGGGCATCAATCCCTATATGGTGGAAATCGCCAATATTCGGGAGCACTGCTCCTGGATTCACAAGGATATGGAGGAGGCCACGGAAAAAGCCGTGATCCTGGCACGGGCAGCCATCGCGAAGGTGACCTTAAATGCGCCCTTGCAGGCGGGAACCAGCAAGGTGGTCAAGCGGGCCCTGGTAATTGGCGGTGGCATTGCGGGAATCCAGACGGCTTTGGATATTGCGGATGCAGGCTATGAGGTGGATATTGTGGAGAAAACTCCCAGTATCGGAGGGAGGATGTCCCAGCTTGACAAGACCTTCCCCACCCTGGACTGCTCGGCCTGTATCTTAACGCCCAAGATGGTGGAGGCCGCCGCCCATGAGAAAATACAGATTTATACATATAGTGAAGTGGAAAAGGTGTCCGGCTTTGTGGGTGATTTCACCGTGGATATCCGGAAAAAGGCCCGGAGCGTGGACATGAGCAAATGTACAGGCTGCGGTGTCTGCCAGGAGAAATGTCCCTCCAAGAAGGCGCCCAGCGAGTTTAACCGGGGCTTAAATACCAGGAGTGCCATCTATACGCCCTTTGCCCAGGCCATTCCCAATGTGCCAGTGATTGACCGGGAGAGCTGTATCAAGTTTAAGACCGGAAAGTGTGGGGTCTGTGCCAAGGTGTGTCAGGCAGGGGCCATTGACTATGAGCAGAAGGACGAGATTGTCACGCGGAACTACGGGGCCATTGTAGTGGCTACGGGCTTTGATACCATCAAGCTTGATCAATATGACGAGTATTCCTACAGCACCAGTCCGGATGTGATTACCTCTCTGGAGCTGGAGCGAATCATGAATGCGGCAGGTCCCACCAAGGGACATCTGGAGCGCATGTCGGATCACAAGCCCCCCAAGTCCATGGTGTTTATCCAGTGTGTGGGCTCCCGCTGTGCGGATAAGCGGGGAAAGAGCTACTGCTCCAAGATTTGCTGCATGTATACGGCCAAGCATGCCATGCTGATTCGGGACAAATATCCTGATGTGGAGGTGACCGTATTTTACATTGATGTGCGTACTCCCGGAAAGAACTTTGACGAGTTCTACCGCAGAGCCGTGGAGGAGTACGGGGTAAATTACATCAAGGGTCAGGTGGGGAAGGTGGCCGAGAAAGGCGACAGGCTACTGGTTCAGGGCGTAGATCTCATTGACAATAAACGGATTCTTATGGAGACAGATATGGTGGTTCTGGCCACAGCCATTGAGCCCAATCCGGATGTGAGAAAGATTGCCACCATGCTGACAGCCAGCATTGATACCAACAATTTCCTCACGGAGTCCCATGCCAAGCTGCGCCCGGTGGAGTCACCCACCGCTGGTATCTTTTTGTCCGGTGTGTGCCAGGGACCCAAGGATATTCCAGAGACTGTGGCGCAGGCAGGCGCTGCGGCCGTAAAGGTGGTGGGGCTTTTGGCCAAGGATCATCTGGTGACCAATCCCTGTGTGGCCAAGTCCGATCAGCTTCTGTGTAATGGCTGCTCTTCCTGCGAGAAGGTCTGCCCCTACGGCGCTATTTCCTATGAGGAAAAGGAGGTCAATGACCACGGCATTCGGGAGCACCGGCGTGTAGCGGTGGTCAACAGCGCTCTGTGTCAGGGCTGCGGCGCCTGCACTGTGGCCTGCCCCTCGGGAGCTATGGATCTCCAGGGCTTCTCAAACAGACAAATTCTTGCGGAGGTGGATGCAATATGCAGGTAGAAAAAACACAAGAATTCCGGCCCAAAATCGTGGCCTTTTGCTGCAACTGGTGCAGTTATGCAGGGGCGGACCTGGCGGGAAGCAGTAGGCTTTCCTATCCTGCGGATGTGAAGATTATCCGGGTCCCTTGCTCTTGCCGGGTAAATCCCATGTTTATTCTACGGGCCTTCCAGCGGGGAGCCGACGGAGTTATCCTGTGCGGCTGCCACCCGGGAGACTGCCATTATACAACGGGGAACTATTACGCCAGAAGAAGAATGACCTTGCTGTTCTCCATGCTGGATTATCTGGGCGTGGAAAATGGACGGACCCGGGTAGAGTGGGTGTCTGCAGCTGAGGGCGTAAAGTTTTCCACCACCATGAATGAGTTTGTGGCAAAGATTCATTCCCTGGGCGAGAACGTGAGATTGGAGGATTTGCGATGCAAGAGAGATTAGTAGAGAGAGCAAAGGAACTCCTGGCGGACGGCACGGTGGTTCGGGTCTTGGGCTGGAAACAGGGAGATTTGGGCTACAATCCGGAACCGGCTTATTTTAACAGCCCGGAGGAGCTAAAAGATTTTGTGTATGACGGCTTCTGCGGTGCCAACTTAAGCAAGTATCTGATCCAGGCAGGAAAGCTAGAGGGAAATACCCTGGTATTCTTAAAGCCCTGCGATACCTACAGCTTTCATCAGCTTATCAAGGAACACCGGGTCAAGAGGGAAAAAACCTATATCATCGGTGTGGGGTGTAAAGGAACCCTGGATGTAGAGAAAATCAAGAGTGCAGGCATTAAGGGGATTGAGAAAATTTCCCAGGAGGGAGAGACCCTGAAGATGGAGACTCTTTATGGGGAAAAGGAACTTCCCTTTGCAGAGGCCCTTTTGGAGCGCTGTACCGTGTGTAAGGGAAAGACCCATCAGGTATACGATGAGCTGATCGGAGCCCAGGAGGGAGAAGAGGCAGGACCAGTGGGAAACCGCTTTGAGATGGTGGAGAAGCTGGAGGCCATGTCTCCCAAGGAGCGCTTTGCCTTCTGGCAGGAGGAGCTTTCCCGGTGTATTCGCTGCAATGCCTGTCGAAATGTGTGTCCGGCATGCAGTTGCCTGAAATGTGTCTTTGACGGCAATCAGTTTGACAGCGCCCAGAAGGCTAACGCAGATACCTTTGAGGAGCAGATGTTTCATATTATCCGGGCCTTCCATGTAGCGGGCCGGTGTACAGATTGTGGGGAGTGCAGCCGGGTATGTCCCCAGGGAATTCCGCTCCACTTATTAAACCGAAAGTTTATAAAGGATATTAACACCTTTTACGGAGATTACCAGGCAGGCGAGGACACGGACAGCCGTGCACCTCTGACTAATTTTACCTTTGAGGATGTGGAGCCTAGTGTGGTAGGAGAGAGGGGGCAAAGCTAGTCATGTATAAGATAGAGAAAAGCCATCTGTCAGAGCTTTTGGCGGCAATCGCGGCCAAGGAGGACCTGTTTGTGCCCCAGAAAACCGGCTCCCAGACCAACTATGGCCTCTGGACCCAGGAAACCCAGGCGGATCTTAGCACCTTAAAGACTGTAAAATCCGGCAAGGATTGCTTCTTTCCCCAGAGCGAGGTGCTGTATCGTTGCCGGAAGGAGGAGGGGAAGCTGGTCATTGATCCGGAGGAGCTTAAAAATCAGCCCTTTGTGGTTTTTGGCATGCGGGCCTGCGATGTACAGGGATTGAAAGTCCTGGACAATGTGTTTTTAAAAGATCCCGTGGACAGTTTTTACGCTGCCCGCCGGGAGCATGGCACTGTGGTGGCTTTGGCCTGCCATCAGCCGGAGGAGACCTGTTTTTGCAAGGTGTTTGGCATTGATGCAGCCAATCCAGCGGCAGATGTGGCGGCCTGGATCGTTGGGGAGGAGCTTTACTGGAAGCCGCTGACCCAAAAAGGTGAGAATTTGACCGAGCTGGTTCGGGAGCTATTGGTGGAGACCGAGGAGGAAGCTGTGGAGAAGGAGAAACAGGAGATTCATGCAGTGATTGAGAGACTTCCCTATTCTCATCTTGATCTCTCCCGTTTTACACCAGAGCGGACTATGGAGCTCTTTGACTCTCCTCTGTGGGAAGAAATGTACCAGCCCTGCCTGGCCTGCGGCACCTGTACCTTTGTGTGCCCCACCTGTCAGTGCTATGATATCAAGGATTTTCATACAGGAGAGGGCGTGGAGCGCTACCGCTGCTGGGATTCCTGCATGTATTCGGATTTTACCATGATGGCCCATGGAAATATGCGGACCAGCCAGATGCAGCGATTCCGCCAGCGCTTTATGCACAAGCTGGTGTATTACCCGGCCAACAACGAGGGTATGTTTTCCTGCGTGGGCTGCGGTCGCTGTGTGAGCAAATGTCCGGCTTCCTTAAATATTGTAAAGGTGATTAAGAAACTGGGAGGTGAAGCGCAATGAGTGAATGTACATGCGGAGGAAATCACGGACTGGACCTTTTGATTCCCCTGATCGGCGTTATCACGGACATTCGCACGGAAACTCCGGATGTGAAAACCTTCCGGGTGGTGGGAAGAGACGGTAAAAAGCTTTTTGAGCATATGCCTGGCCAGTGCGCCATGGTTTCCGTACCAGGCGTGGGGGAGGCTATGTTTTCCATTACCTCTTCCCCCACCAACAAGGAATTTCAGGAATTTTCCATTAAGCGCTGTGGGTCTCTCACAGATTACCTGCACGGTATGAGTGTGGGGGAGGAAATCACCGTTCGGGGACCTTATGGGAATGCGTTTCCTGTGGAGACGGCACTAAAAGGACAGAATCTCTTATTTATCGCCGGAGGCATCGGCCTGGCGCCTCTGCGTTCTGTGATCAACTATGTGCTGGATAACCGGGAAAATTACGGCACAGTGGAAATTCTATATGGTTCCCGTTCTGCGGATGATTTGGTGCAGCTGGAGGAGATCCAACAGGTATGGTGCAAGACGGAAGGCGTAGATGTTTACCTGACCATCGACCGGGAGCAGGAGGGCTGGGATGGCCATGTGGGCTTTGTTCCTTCTTATTTAAAAGAGCTGGAATTTTCCACGGATAAGACAGTGCTGGTCTGTGGACCACCCATTATGATTAAATTTGTGCTGGCAGCCCTGATGGAAATGGGCTTTCAAAAGACCCAGGTTTACACCACCCTGGAGCTTCGCATGAAATGCGGAATCGGAAAATGTGGCCGCTGCAATATCGGGTCGAAATACGTGTGCAAAGACGGACCGGTATTCCGCTGCGACGAAATCGACGAACTGCCACCAGAATATTGATAGCAATGAGCAGCGCGCAGACAAACGGCGAAGCATGGCCGTCATGCTAGCATGTAAGGCAATGCTTCGGCATTTGTCTGCATGAGGCGAACGCCTCAACCGAAAAGAAGCGAAGCGGAATTGAGGTGTGCGCTGCACATGGTAGCAGTATAAGGAAAGGACGGGTATATAAAAATGCAGGAAATGGTAAATGTATACTTTTTTGGGAAACAGTATTCCGTGCCCGCGGAGCTTACGATTATGACAGCCATGGAGTATGCCGGCTATAAGCTGGTGAGAGGCTGCGGATGCCGCCATGGGTTTTGCGGAGCCTGTGCCACCATTTACAGAATTAAGGGAAACAATGAACTGAAAACCTGTCTGGCATGCCAGACCCAGGTGCAGGAGGGAATGTACGTGGCCACGTTGCCCTTCTTCCCCACAGACAGGAGAGGCTATGATATTGAGAAGGTAAGCGCCAAGCAGCAGATTATGATGGAGCTCTATCCGGAGATCTACAGCTGCATTGGCTGCAATGCCTGTACCAAGGGATGTCCCCAGAGTCTGCATGTAATGCAATATATTGCATATGCACAGAGGGGAGATTTCGAGAAATGTGCGGAGGAATCCTTTGACTGTATCGGCTGTGGAATCTGTGCTTCCAGATGTCCGGCTGGGATCTCACATCCCATGGTAGGTGTGCTGGCGAGACGTCTCAACGGCAAATACATTGCCCCCAAGTCTGCACATTTGGCAGAGCGGGTGGAGGCTATCAACAGCGGGGACTTTGACAGTCTCATTGAGCAGGTGATGCAAAAGCCCGTGGAAGAGATGAAGGAACTGTACAATAACAGGGATATTGAGAAATAGGAGGGGAGCGCATATGTTTACAGCAGAAATGTTGGAATCCATTAAAAAGGTAGAGGCTACCCGGGCGGATCGGATTGGTATGGAGCCCCGGAGAATGACGGCCGAAGAAAAAGATGAGCTTCTCCGCAAATTTCATCCGGATTACCGTCAGGAGGGCTTTCAGGAATTAAAAATTGGCCCCAATAAGGGAGAGAAGGTGCCCTTTGAGCTGGGAACCCTGCTGCACTCTCACAGCCGGATTCAAAATGTGCCTATTGACTTAAGTCATGCGGCTTATGATGTGGATGTGCTGGTGATTGGCGGTGGTGGCGCAGGCTCCTCCGCAGCGATTGAGGCCCATGAGGCAGGGGCCAAGGTGATGATGGTGACCAAGCTTCGCATCGGAGATGCCAATACCATGATGGCTGAGGGAGGAATTCAGGCAGCGGACAAGGAGAACGATTCTCCCCAGCAGCATTATCTGGATGCCTTTGGCGGCGGACACTTTGCAGCCCGGCCGGAGCTTTTACGCCGTCTGGTTATGGAAGCGCCGGATGCCATTCGGTGGCTCAATAACCTGGGTGTCATGTTTGATAAGGATAAGGACGGGCGGATGGTGACCACCCACGGAGGCGGAACCTCCAGAAAGAGAATGCACGCCTGTAAGGATTACTCCGGCGCGGAGATTATGCGGGTACTTCGGGATGAGGTGTGGAATCGCCAGATTCCCATTGCAGATTTCACCGCAGCTGTGGAGCTGATTAAGGACGACAAGGGGCAGGTGGCTGGCGCCGTACTGCAAAATATGGAGACGGGAGAGTATCAGGTGGCCAGGGCTAAGACCGTGATTATTGCCACCGGCGGTGCAGGTCGCTTGCATTATCAGAACTTCCCCACCTCCAATCACTATGGAGCTACGGCGGACGGTCTGGTTATGGGATATCGGGCCGGCGCGCCTCTTTTATACCAGGATACCATTCAGTATCACCCTACGGGAGTGGCCTATCCGGCGCAGATTTTTGGTGCTCTAGTGACAGAGAAGGTGCGCTCTCTGGGAGCTATGCTTATCAATGCAGAGGGAGAAGCCTTTATGCATCCCCTGGAGACCCGGGATGTGTCTGCTGCCTCCATTATCCGGGAGTGCAAGGAGCGGGGCAAGGGAGTTCCCACCCCCACCGGCTATGGTATCTGGCTGGATACCCCTATGATTGAGATGATTCACGGAGAGGGAACCATTGAGAAGCGCATTCCGGCTATGCTTCGCATGTATTTAAATTATGGCATAGATATGCGCAAACAGCCCATTCTGATTTACCCCACATTGCATTATCAAAACGGCGGTCTGGAGATCGGCGGCGAAGGTTTTACCAAGGTTATTCCCAACCTTCTGGTGGCCGGAGAAGCTGTGGGAGGAATCCATGGAAGAAACCGGCTTATGGGAAATTCTCTGCTGGATATTATTGTGTTTGGCCGCAACGCGGGAAAGGCGGCTGCTGTCAAATGTAAGGAAGTGGAGCTTGGAACCATGAATCTTGATCATATCCAGGCATATGCAAAGGAGCTTGAGGAGGCTGGCCTGCATACGGGAGAGGTTTCCCCATTGCTGCTGCCCAAGTACACCTTCGGAATGCCCAAATAGAGTGGAGGACACGGACATATGGGATTGCTGCAATGGTTTCAGGATAGTATCTTTTCCAATACACTGATGTTGGTGTTTTTGATTGCCGTTATCGGCTATCTGGTAGGAAGTATTAAGATCTGTGGACTGGAGCTGGGGACTGCCGGTATTTTGCTGGCAGCCCTGGTCTTTGGCCACTTTGGGGTGGAGATTCCCTCTCTGGTGCGAGAGCTGGGGCTTATTTGTTTTGTCACTTCGGTGGGCTTTATTGCAGGCCCCAAGTTTTTCCGAAATTTTAAGCTTAACGCCACCTCCTATATTTTGTTAGGAATTATTGTCATTGCCGCTGGGGCTCTCACCTGTGTTTTGGTGATCAAGGCCTTTGGGGTGCCCATGGACATCAGCGTGGGAATGATGACGGGAGCTCTTACCAGTACGCCAGGGCTAGCTGCGGCTCTGGAAGCCACCGGTTCTGACGCGGCTTCTGTGGGCTATGGTATTGCCTATCCCTTTGGTGTAGTGGGGGTAGTGCTGTTTGTGCAGCTGATTCCTAAACTTTTAAAAACCGATATGGCAGCGGAGCGGGCAAAATATGAGGCTGCTGCCAATGTGAATGTGGCAGAATATCACAAGACTAAGAAGGAAGAGCTGTTTTATGCGGACAGTATGGGATTTTTCCCCTTTTCCATGGCCATTGTGTTAGGGATTGTGCTGGCCAAGATTGAGATTCCCCTTCCCGGGGGTGCAGTGTTTGCCCTGGGAACGTCAGGCGGTCCTTTGATTGCCGGGCTGATTCTGGGACATTTCGGACATTTTGGAAAGCTGAGCGTGCAGGTGGAAAAGCACGTGCTGGAATGTCTGCGGGAGTTTGGGTTGGCTCTGTTCCTTTTAGGTGCTGGAGCGCAGGCCGGAGCTGGCTTTGTGGATATTTTAAAGGAGCATGGAGCGCTGTTGTTCCTCTACGGAGCTTTGATGACCCTGATTCCTATGCTGCTGGGCTATGTGTTTGCGGCCAAGGTGCTGCGCCTAAGCGTGTTTAATACCCTGGGCTCCATCTGTGGTGGGATGACCAGTACACCGGCTTTGGGAACGCTGATCCGTGTGACGGAGACGGACGATGTGGCATCGGCCTATGCGGCAACCTATCCCATTGCGTTGGTGATGGTGGTGTTGGCCAGTCAGTTTATTGGGATTTTTTTATAGCGTTCATGTAATGGCGGGAGGGACGCGTTTCTAGGATTCCCTGTTAAGACTGCTTAGGGAGGGACTTTTTTAGGGGACGTTGACAAGAGATTGCAGTACCTTGTTAAGGGATTGTATGTGGTTTTTCAGTATGCTTTTGGAGGTGATTGTGTATGCGTGAGATTCAGGCACAGCAGATTACGGATGTTGTGGAGAAACTTTGTATTGAGGCGAATCAGTTTCTGCCAGAGGATGTGCAGGGAGCTATTCGCCGGTGTCGGGCTTGTGAGGACTGGGAGATTGCTCAGGGGGTGCTGGACAAGATTATTACCAACTTTGAGATCGCCCGGGAGGAGCAGGTGCCTATTTGTCAGGATACGGGAATGGCTTGTGTGTTTCTGGAGATCGGTCAGGATGTACATATTGTAGGCGGAGATTTGACGGAGGCTGTGGACGAGGGTGTGCGCAGAGGTTATGACAAGGGATATCTGCGCAAGTCTGTGGTGAAAGACCCGGTGCGCCGGGGGAATACTGGGGATAATACACCAGCTATGCTTTATACGGAGATTGTGCCCGGAGAAGAGATTAAGGTGACAGTGGGACCCAAAGGCTTTGGAAGTGAGAATATGAGCGCTATCCGTATGTTTAAGCCTTCCGCCGGCATTGAGGGGATTAAGGATTTTATTTTGGAGACCGTGGAGACAGCGGGGCCCAATCCCTGTCCGCCTATGGTAGTAGGTGTTGGCATCGGCGGTACCTTTGACAAGTGTGCATTGCTGGCCAAGAAGGCTCTGATGCGCAGCACAGATGTGCGCAATCCGGATCCTTATTACGCGGAGCTGGAGGTGGAAATGCTGGAGAAGATCAATCAGTTGGGCATTGGCCCCCAGGGTTTTGGAGGGAAAACAACGGCACTGGCGTTAAATATTGAGACGCTACCCACCCATATTGCGGGGATGCCCTGCGCGGTGAATATCAACTGTCATGTAACGCGCCATAAGACGGAGGTGATCTAGGATGGAAAAACATATTCAGCTGCCATTGACGGAGGAAGTGGCCAAAAGCCTTCAGGCTGGAGACAGTGTGTATCTTACGGGAACCATTTATACATCCAGGGATGCGGGACATAAGAGAATGTGTGAGGCTTTGGCCAAAGGAGAACAGCTTCCCTTTGACCCCACGGATGCCACCATTTATTATGTGGGTCCCACCCCGGCGAAGCCTGGGCAGGTCATCGGATCTGCCGGTCCGACCACCAGCGGCCGGATGGATGCCTATGCGCCTACAATGATGTCAGTGGGAGCCAGAGGCATGATCGGAAAGGGCGCCCGGTTGCCGGAAGTGGTGGAGGCCATGAAAAAGTATCACGGCGTCTACTTCGGAGCTATCGGTGGGGCAGGAGCTTTGCTGGCCAAGTGTATTAAGAAATGTGAGCTGATTGCCTACGAGGATCTGGGAGCCGAGGCCCTTCGAAAGCTTTATGTGGAGGATATGCCTTTGGTGGTGATCATTGACAGTGAGGGGAAGAACCTCTATGAGGAGGGGAAGGCCGCTTATCTGGAGACACAAAAATAGATAATAAATCAGCAAAGCCAGGGGAATGGGTCTTAGGGCACCTCTGGCTTTGCTGCTGAATGTTATCTTTGCATTGTAATACCTGCTGTCCCTGTCATCCTTCTAAAGCTTTGATAGAAGTTTTGGATGTGGACACAAAATTAGGTTTGCTTACATAAAGGAAAATAGGAAAATGAAGTTTCAACTGGAAAAGGCATCGGAATCCTATCTGGTGGGGGTGCTGCTGGCTATTGCCGGGGGATATCTGGACGTGTATACCTATGTATGCCGGGGTGGCGTGTTTGCCAATGCCCAGACAGGAAATATTGTGCTTTTAGGCATCCGGATGGCGGATAAGAATTGGTCAGAACTGATGTTCTATATATACCCCATTCTGGCCTTTATGGCAGGAATTTTGATTACAGAAGTGGTGCGTCGAAGGTTCCGCTACAATCCGGGGCTACACTGGAGGCAGATTGTGATTGTTCTGGAGTTTTTAGTGCTCTGGGTGATTGCTTTTACCCCCTCCGGAAGGGCAGACCACGTGGTTAATTCGGCGGTTTCCTTTGTTTGCTCTATGCAGGTGGAAAGCTTTCGCCGGTTTAACGGCAGCGCTTATGCCACCACCATGTGCACAGGGAATTTAAGGAGCGCCACAGAGCAACTGTTTTATTATAATATCAACAAGGACAGAGCAGCCTTGGTTAAAAGCCTGCAATATTATGGAATTATCTTGTTTTTTATTGTGGGGGCCGTTATTGGAACAGCCATTACTCGGATCTTTCTGGAGAAATCTGTGTTGATTGTGTGTCTGTTTTTGCTGTTGGTGTTTGTGATTATGTTTATTCCTCCAAAAGAACAGGAAAGGGAAGGTGCATGATCCATTAGCGCCTGTGTGGGAAAAGGGGCGTGAGTCAGAGTGGAAAATATCCCAGGGCCTGGCTGCCAGCACGGAGGTACCTGGCATGTTCCTCCCGGTCCCGAGTGATGTACTCATAGGTGAGATACAGAGGCTGTATCCGGGCAATCAAATCCCTCACTCCAGGGTCTGTAAAGGGCTCATGCCGATCGATGGCAAAAATATGGGTGAATACCTGGCAGAAGCGTTTTTCCGGATCGGATTCCAGAACTGGCGGATTTTCAAGCCAGTGGTTTACATAGGAACCAGTTAGAGATTGCTGGAGATGGACCCCTTTGATAAAGGGAAGCAGCTCCTGATGGGTGTCTAGCATAGCGTGCAGGCAGGAGATGGCTTCCTGCTGATTTTTAAGTTTACGATGGGTGTGAAGAAAGTGGCCAGTGTCCAACATGAGGCCCTTTTTTTCATAGTGAATGTTCTCCAGCAAAAGTTTTGTCATGGCAGGGTCCAGGAAGGTAAGGCCTGGCCACCATAGATTTTCCAAAAGGAAATAAAAGGAATAGGATTGTTCTTCAAGAAGCTGGTTAATAAGATGGCAAGCTTCCCAAATGACCTCCTCATCCCTGTGCTGCATTTGATAAGTAAAGGCTTCCTTATCCGTAACCTGGGAAACATGAAAAACCACATATTCGGCCTGTACCTGCTGCGCGTAGACCAGATCCCGACGAAAATGTTCCAGAAGCCATGGGCGATCCTTGTACATCCAATCTCCCAGGCTATTGGTGTGTACGCCCACAATCATATCTGGGGAGAGGATCTGTTTCTCCAGCTGCACATCCTCCGCAGGAAGGGGCATAAGTTCCAAACCAGCACAGCCAAATCGTTGGTAAAAGTCCCTGAGATCCTTTGCGGAAGAAAAGCGGCTGAGATCTCCGGCCGAGGTGGTGAGATTTATCATGGTTTTCATGGCGGGTTCCTTTTCTGGTGGCTTTTTCAGGGGCAAGTATGTTTACCGGGGAGGGATGAGAGGAAGGTTTAGCTTTTTTAAGGTTTCTCGGGGATTTCTTTTCTCCGGAGTTGAGTTTCCTTCTTCCTGAAAAATTTTATTCTTGATTCTCAACATTCGAATATCTGTTTGTGATATGATTTCTGCACATTCTTGTAATTCTTTCTGAATTTCCTCCGGATTTTGGATATTCTTTTTGTATTTTAGTTGATGCTCCAGGCTGGCCCAAAAATCCATGGCAATGGTTCGGATTTGGACCTCCACTTTCATGGGCTGCTTGCGGTCCGAGAAAAAGACAGGGATCTCCACAATCAGATGAAGGCTGCGATAACCGTTTTCTTTGGGGGATTTGATATAGTCTTTTCTATTCAGCAAGGTAATATCGTCCTGCTTGATCAACATGTCTGCCACAGAATAGATGTCATCTATAAAGGAGCAGATAACCCGAATTCCGGCCACATCATTTAGCGTGGATGTCATGGCTTCCACGGTGAGAGGTTGGCCATTGCGGTTCAGCTTTTCTACAATGCTGAAAGGCTTTTTCACCCGGGAGGTGATGAATTCAATAGGGTTGCGATTATATCGAATGGAGAGCTCGTCGTTGAGCACCTCCAGCTTAGTACGGACCTCTTTGATGGCACAATTATACATCATCAGGGCCTCCTGGAACTGGTAGGCCTGGTTGATGAAATACTCCTGGGCATCAGGGAAGGAGATTTGTTGGATAAAATTTTTTTGTAGTTCGTTGTTCATATTTTGAGTACCTCATGTAGGTTATTTATGTGAAAGCTTTTATTTTTGAATTTTGGTAATTTCCCCACAGGGTGCTTTCGTATGGGATTGTTTTCACAGAAATTGATTGCAAGGGACAATCTAGTATGGATTTAGTCTAACATAATCTCTATTTTGGGGCAACTGTTATCTTGCACCATAATCTGCTGTTATTCATGCTTGGATGGTGGAAGAAAACTCTTGGGGGATAAGGTGTCAACTGGGATATTTGAAAGAATCTTCTTGAAGGTGCAATGAAAGGGGAGACATTTGAATGGAAGGAAGCTCCTTGTTGCATACAGATATTTGAGTGTTTTTTCAGCATAATGCGTTTTTGGGAAACGGAGAATGGTTTTTGCATTTATGGTGAAGATTGGCTGAGTCGTTTTGAAACGATGAGGATAATAATCAAACGCTAAAATAGTTGTGTGAATTTTATTTAAAATTTTTTAAATTGTATATAAAAATTTCTTAGAGTAACCAACTCTACGAAATTTTAATAAAAAGAAACAAAATGAGTACCTGTTCAAACACTCATAGTCCATAACTAGCAGCGTATAAATCTGCGGATTGTATCTTTCTGTGGGAATAATTTCATTAAAATCCTAGAAGTAAATAGAAAAAAACGAAAAAATAAAGATTCCTGTTGAAAATCCATAGGAATCTGGTTATAATAATACCTGTTGAAATAAAGAATTTTTCTTAGAGTTGGTTACTCTACGAAATTTTCAATCTTCCAAATATGCAAAATGAAAATCTAAAAAGCAGATTCCAAAAGGAGGAATTGATCATCTGGTATATCGTATATTGCCAAAATCAAAAGGAGAGCAAGGTGATCAGTGCCTGTAAGTCCCGTTTGAACCGAGAGGTACTTCAGGACGCCTTTGTGTTTACCTGTGATCGAATGCGACGTTATGAGGGAGCCTGGCACCTGGAACGTGGATTGCTATTTCCCGGATATGTGTTTTTAGAAAGCGGGAATGGAGAACAGTTGCTTTGGGAACTGAAACAGCACACGGAAATGTGTTGGATGCTGGAAAATAATGGAAGCCAGCTGAAAGCTGTAGAGCCGGAGGAGGAGCGTTTTTTACAAAGCCTTTGTGGAACTGCTCATCACTCAGGGATGTCCCGCGGGTATATCTATAATGGACGAACCTTTGTGACGGAAGGCCCTCTACAGGGAAAGGAAAGCCTGATTCGGAAAATAGACCGACATAAGCGGATAGCCCGGGTAGGGCTAGATCCGGAGAATAGAGCAGGCAGAAATAGTTCAGGGCAGTCAGGAGGCTCCTGCACCGGTTTTCAGGAGTTGCAGGTGGGACTTGAGATTGTGACAAAGTGTTGATTAGAATTCCCAAAAGGAGCAGGAAGTAAAGCTTGAAGTAAGCTGACAGGAGTTCTAAAAGAGCAGCTGCCAAGATTTGAGGCTGTGATAAGAAGCTGAGAAGCTTCTGGAAAAAGTATCAGATATGCTTTACAGTGTGAGACTGCGAAGCATGTGGAAATACAAAATAGCGGGTGGATCTGGTTTGCAGTACAGACTGCAAAATGGCGGAGCATACCCATTTTTGGACTCAGAGAGAAAGGGAAGAATTATGTGGTATGCCATCCAGACGATGACAGGGAGAGAAGAGGAAACCATAGAGACCATTCGCAAGGTGATAGAACCGAGGATATGTATGGAGTGCTTCCTATTAAAAAGGGAGGCGATTTGGCGAATTCATGGCGGCTGTCGAATTCATACAGAGCGGCTGTTTCCAGGCTATGTGTTTGTGCGCATCAGCGATCCAGAGGAGTTTTATCGACAGTTGAAACAGGTACCACAATTTACACGGATACTGGGAAAGGATGGTCTGGATTTTCAACCGGTATCACAGGAGGAAGAAAAATTTTTAAAACAGTTGCTAAACAAAGATCAGGAATATACAGTGCGGCTGTCTCCAGTGGAGGTAGACAAGCAGGGAAATATTATATCCTGTGGGGAGCCATTGAAGAGATATATAAATAATGTAGTAAAAAAAAGGATTCGGTTACGGTATGTGATAATTCGAGTCTGGCTGTTGGGAAGAGAACGGGATATTTTGTTGGGGATTCGGGTGGAAGGAGATTATCCATGGGACAAAAAAGATATGGAGGGGTAAAGAGAGGAATTGATATAGGCCTATCTGCGGTAGGGCTGTTCTTACTTTCCCCACTGTTTTTAATATTAATAGTGGCAATTAAACTGGATTCCAGGGGACCAGTTTTTTTTCGGCAGAAACGGGTGGGAATACATAAGACCTATTTCCAGATTCTGAAGTTTCGAACCATGGAAGTAGACACACCTAAAAATATGCCTACTCATATGTTAAAAAATCCGGAACAATATATCACACGGGTAGGGAAATTTTTGCGAAAAACTTCGTTGGATGAGCTTCCCCAAATAATAAATATACTTCGAGGAGAGATGAGCATTATCGGGCCACGTCCAGCGCTTTGGAATCAGCATGATTTGATTGCGGAGCGGGATAAGTATGGGGCCAATGATGTGATGCCAGGGCTAACCGGATGGGCGCAAATCAATGGAAGGGATGAGCTGGAAATCCCGGTGAAGGCAAG
Organism: Lachnospiraceae bacterium; assembly: GCA_022791975.1. Lineage (GTDB taxonomy): Bacteria > Bacillota > Clostridia > Lachnospirales > Lachnospiraceae > RGIG4284. The sequence continues at coordinate 99,690 of JAAWAC010000002.1, forward strand.
GCTGGATGGGGAATATGTGGAGAGGATGAGTTTTGGCTTTGATATGAGATGCTTTTTGGGAACCATTGCGTCAGTACTGCGGGAAGATGGGGTGGTAGAGGGTGGAACCGGAAAAATAAAAAGCCAGCACAAGTAAGGAGATAAAAACGGAGAATGCTGGTGAGAAAATATAGAATATAAGATAAAGGATGATAAAGCTTGAAACGCATTTTAATTACTGGGGCCAATAGCTATATTGGAGAAGCATTTAAAAATTGGGCAAAAAATAGATATTCCGACGAGTTTACAATCCATACCATAGACATGATAGATGGAAGCTGGAAAAAGAAAAGCTTTTCTGGTTATGATGGGATCTTTCATGTGGCAGGAATAGCACACGCAGATGTGGGAAGGGTTTCAGAGGAACAGAAGGCCTTATATTATAAAGTGAACAGGGATTTGGCAATAGAAACGGCAAAGAAGGCAAAAGATGAGGGAATAAAGCAGTTTGTGCTTATGAGTAGCATGATTGTTTATGGGGAAAGTGCCAGACTGGGAAAGCGAAAGGTCATTACAGGAGAAACAAAGCCATGTCCTGCGAATTTTTATGGAGATAGTAAATGGCAGGCGGATCAGGAGGTGCGCAGACTGGAAACGGACAATTTTCGGGTAGCAGTATTGAGACCACCCATGATTTATGGGAAGGGAAGTAAGGGAAATTATCCGATCCTGGCAAAGATGGCAAAGAAGCTGCCAATATTTCCGGACATTCAAAATGAGAGAAGTATGTTGCATATAGAGAATCTCTGTGAATTTTTATGTTTGTTGATGCAAAGCGGTGATGGGGGAGTCTACTTTCCACAAAACAGGGAATATGTGCAGACCAGCAAGCTGGTGAAGGAAGTGGCAAAAGTTCATGGACATACCCTTTGGGTAACAAAATTAGTGAACCCTGCTATATGGATATTGGGAAGAATTCCAGGAAGAATATCCGATTTAGTGAATAAAGCATTTGGTAATTTTGTATACGACACAAGAATGAGTGACAGTTTTAAGGGAGCCTACAGAGTCAATGATTTTAAGAGGAGTATTGAAAAAACAGAGGTTTAGGTCATGAAAAAGGTTTTCTTGATAGGCAATCATGATATTGTGATTTATAACTTCCGGAATGAACTGATTATGCGTTTCTTGCAGGAGGGGTATAAGGTTGGAGTGGTGTTGCCTTATGGAGAAAAGGTGGAGCTATTAAAACAAGAAGGATGCAAATATTATGAAGCAAAAGTGGACAGGCGGGGAATGAATATTTGCAGAGATTTGAAGCTCGTATGCAGATATTGGAAAATTTTAAAAAAAGAGAAACCAAACATTGTTCTGACTTATACCATTAAGCCAAATATTTACGGGAGCCTGGCGGCTGGATTTTGGAGAATCCCCTGCATTGTAAATATTACAGGCCTGGGAAGCGCCGTAGAGAATCCGGGAATATTACAGCGCATATCCTTGTTTTTATACCATATTGCCCTAAGAAAGGTGCGTTATGTATTCTTTCAGAATCAGGCAAATATGGATTTTTTTATTTCCAGAAATATTTTAAAAAGGAATTATGAACTGCTTCCAGGATCGGGGGTAAATATAGAGCAGCATGTCTTTCAGGAGTATCCCATGGGGAACACAAAGTTTGTATTTGTGGGAAGGCTTATGAGGGAAAAGGGCATTGAAGAGTATTTGTATGCAGCTCAGATGCTTAGAGAGAAATACAAGGATGTGGAATTCCATATCTGTGGCTTTTGTGAGGAGGAGTATCAAGCCAGGATAGAAAAGCTTCAGAAGAACCATACCATAATTTATCATGGAATGGTACAGGATATGAAGTTGATTTATAAGGAGATGAGCTGCCTGGTACTGCCCAGCTATCATGAGGGAATGTCAAATGTCCTCCTGGAGGCAGCTGCAACGGGACGTCCAGGAATAGCCTCCCGAATCCCAGGATGTGAGGAGATTGTTGAGCATGAAAAGACAGGCTATCTGTTTGAACGAAAAAACAGAAAACAGCTCTGTGAGATGATGGAAACATTTATACATTTGTCCCATGAAGAAAGAGCAGCCATGGGGCGAAAAGCACGCAGGAAGATGGAAAAGAGTTTTGACCGAAATATGATTGTGAATAAATATTTAGATGTGATAAAGGAGTTTTCAAAATGAGCTTATATGAAGAAATCTTAGAACAGAGAGAAAAAATCAGTTTGGTAGGCCTTGGCTATGTGGGGATGCCCATTGCTGTGGCCTTTGCGAGAAAGGTGCAGGTAATCGGCTTTGACTTGAATGAGGAGAAAATTAAGCTCTATCAATCAGGAATTGATCCCACAAATGAAGTGGGAAATGATGTAATTCAGCATACTACAGTTACATTTACTAGTGATGAGACGCTACTTCGAGAAGCCAGATTTCATATTGTGGCGGTTCCCACGCCGGTTAATGGGGACCATACACCGGATTTGACCCCAGTGGAAGGAGCCAGCCGAATCCTGGGGAGAAACTTGACAAAGGGTTCCATTATAGTTTATGAGTCCACGGTCTACCCAGGGGTGACAGAGGAAATCTGTGTGCCTATTTTGGAGAAGGAGAGCGGTCTGAAATGTGGCGTGGATTTTAAAGTTGGATATTCCCCAGAGCGCATCAATCCAGGGGATAAGGTACATAGACTGGAAACCATAACCAAGATTGTGTCTGGTATGGATGAGGAGACACTGGAGGAGATTGCCAAAGTCTATGAGCTGGTGGTGGATGCAGGGGTTTACCGAGCAGAAAGTATCAAAGTAGCAGAGGCGGCCAAGGTAATTGAAAATAGCCAACGGGATATTAATATTGCCTTTATGAATGAGCTATCCATTATTTTTAACAAGATGGGAATTGATACAAAGGCAGTGCTCAAAGCAGCCGGAACAAAGTGGAATTTTCTGAACTTTACCCCTGGTTTGGTAGGTGGACACTGTATCGGTGTAGATCCCTATTATCTCACATACAAGGCAGAACAGCTGGGGTATCATAGCCAGATTATTTTGTCAGGCAGAAGAATCAACGATGATATGGGAAAGTATGTGGCAGAGAATGTGGTAAAAAATTTAATCAAAGCTGATATACCAGTAAAACAGGCCCAGGTTGCAATCCTGGGCTTTACCTTTAAGGAAAACTGCCCGGATACCAGAAACACAAAAGTAATTGATATAGTGGAGGAGCTGCGTGAGTACGGAATTGAGCCAGTGCTCACAGATCCAGTGGCAGATGAAAAAGAGGCAAAGAGACTGTATGGTGTGGAATTTGTATCTATGGATGCAGTGCGGGAAATGGATGCAGTAGTTCTTGCTGTGTCTCATCAGGAGTTTCTGGGACTTTCTCTGGAGAAGATGGATGCACTTTTTAAAGATACGGAAAATGAGAAGAAGGTGCTGGTAGAGGTCAAAGGAATTTTGGACAGGCAGGCATTTATTTCTGCGGGATATCGTTATTGGAGATTATAGATAGAGGAGTAAACTATTATGAATTATAAGGAACTAAAATTTCCGGAAAACAGTGTGTTTCTGGTTACAGGAGGAGCAGGATTTATTGGATCAAACTTGTGCGAGGCAATCTTAGATATGGGATATCAGGTTCGATGCCTGGATAATCTGTCCACTGGCAAACAGGAGAATGTAGATCTATTTCTTGAAAATGAAAGGTATACCTTTATAAAAGGAGACATCACAGATCTTGATACTTGTCTGGAAGCCTGTGAAGGGGTAAATTATGTGTTAAATGAAGCGGCCTGGGGAAGCGTACCGCGGAGCATTGAGATGCCTCTTTATTATGAGGAAGTGAACATTCGGGGAACCTTGAATATGATGGAGGCAGCTAGACAAAGAGGTGTAAAGAAATTTGTCTATGCATCCAGCTCCTCTGTCTATGGAGATCATCCGATGCTCCCCAAAAAGGAGGGACAGGAAGGAAATCTTCTTTCGCCTTATGCACTGACAAAACGAGTGGATGAGGAATATGGAAAATTGTACAAAAAGTTGTATGGTCTGGATACGTATGGTTTGCGGTACTTCAATGTGTTTGGCAGGAGGCAGGATCCAAATGGTGCTTATGCAGCTGTGATTCCTAAATTTATCAAACAGTTGTTGAATGGAGAAACCCCAACGATCCATGGGGATGGAAAGCAAAGTCGGGATTTTACGTATGTTGAAAATGTGATTGAGGCAAATTTAAAAGCTTGTCAGGCAAGAAGTGAAGTGGCCGGACAAGCTTTTAATATTGCATATGGGGGAAGAGAATATCTGATTGATATATACCATCATCTGTCCCATGCGCTGGGAAAAGAGGTGGAGCCAACCTTTGGGCCAGAGAGGGTTGGTGACATTAAGCACAGCAATGCGGATATTTCAAAGGCCAGGGAGCTTTTGGGGTATGAGCCGGAGTGGAGCTTTGAGAGAGGGATTGAAGCGGCCATTGCTTGGTATAGGGAGAATTTGTAATGTGCGGAATTAATGGCTTCATTCAGTTTAAGCATGTGTTTGAGAAAGAAAAGATGCATAACATTGTGCATGAGATGAACGAGCATATTGTTCATAGAGGACCTGATGCAGAAGGCATATTTGCGGATGAGTCTTGTGCTCTTGGAATGCGGCGTTTGTCTATTATAGACATTGAAGGCGGGGCACAACCGATTTGGAATGAAAGCCATGATAAGCTTATTATATTCAACGGAGAATTATATAATTTTAAGAAATTACAAGAGCAGCTACAGAGAGAAGGACACATTTTTAAGACTAATTCAGATACAGAGGTTGTTTTGCATGGATTTGAAAGCTATGGGATAGGATTTCTCAAACAGATGGAGGGAATGTTTGCATTTGCAATCTATGATGTTTTATTGAAAAAATGGACGATTGCAAGAGACCGTGTTGGAGAAAAGCCTCTCTATTATTTTAGATCTAAAGAGTTTTTTATTTTTGCATCAGAATTAAAAAGTATTTTATCAACTGGAATTATAAAAAGAGAAATTGATATGGAGGCATTGTCTATTTATTTTCAGCTTACCTATATTCCAGCGCCTAAATCGATAATAAAAGATGTATTTAAATTACAGCCTGCAACAGTGATGACGATAGATCATATTGGAGAAATAAATGAAGAAAAATATTGGGAATTAGATATAGATTATGAGGATGTTGAATATCAGGATTATAATATTTGCAAAAAAAAGTTAAGGGAAGCTTTGTTTGCATCTGTAGAGCAGAGGATGGTCAGTGATGTGCCTTTGGGGGCATTTCTGAGTGGAGGGTTTGACTCTTCTATTATAGTCGGTATTATGTCGCAGATTTCTAAAGATCCGGTGAATACCTTTACCATAGGATTTAAAGAAAAACAATACGACGAAAGTCCGTTGGCAAAGCTGGTAGCCGAAAAACATAAAACAAACCATCATGTTTTAATGTTGGATTGGGATAGAGCTTTTGAAGATTTGGAAAAAATATTGAATAATATGGATGAGCCATTTGCAGATTCCTCATTGATTGCAACTTATGCTGTTTCAAAGATGACAAAAGAATATGTCACGGTTGCATTGACAGGTGATGCGGGAGATGAACTTTTTGCGGGCTATGACAAATATTTAATTTCGTATTATGGAGAACTATATAAAAAGATACCAGCGGTAATAAGAAAAGTGCTTATAGAACCAGGAGTAAAAGCTTTACCTGTAAATAGTAGTTTGTCCAGAAAAGCAAATAAAGTAATATATACCACAAATTTGGATATTTATCAGCAAAGAAAGCAGTTAATGTGTTTAGGATTCAAAGATAAAGAGTTAAAACAGTTGATGAAAAGTGGCATGGTTGATCCTTTGAGCTTTATAGAGAATGAATATCAATATTTAAAGAATAGAGATGAGCAACTGAGAACACAATACATCGATTTAAATATTGTATTGGAAGGTGATATGCTTACAAAGGTAGACCGGGCAAGTATGCTAGCTTCTCTGGAGACTCGTGTACCATTGCTTGACAGCAGAGTAATAGAATTAGCTTTTAAAATGCCAACAAAATTTAAGATCAGTAAAAGGAATAGAAAAATCATATGGAAGGATACCTTTAAGGATTTGTTGCCGGAAGAACTATTTCATGCGCCAAAGCATGGATTTAGTGTACCCATAGGAAAGTGGCTAGAGACATCATTAGAAAAGCAGATATATAAATATATTGCTCCTGAGTTTATTAAAGAACAGGGCTTATTTTCAGGAACATATATGAAACAACTAGTTGGTAAGCATATGAGTCATAAGGAAAATCGATACAGTGAACTATGGACATTTTTTGTATTTCAGTGGTGGTACGAGAAAAATATAATGGTTTAGCTTCAGTAAAGGAGTTTTATGGAAAATAATTCTATAAGATCAGAAAAACGTAATGAATATAATGTTTTTAGCAAAGGTGCTAATATATCTTTAATAATTTCAATAATATTTATTCCGATGCAATTATTGACAGCAGTAATTGCTTCACGCATATCGGAAGAAACTTCAGGAGTAATAAGTATCACAGAAATATATTATAATATTGTTGTTGCGTTTTTCTATTTTGGTGGAGAGACAGCTCTTATTAAATTGTTGTCAGATTATTCTGTGTTTACTCATAAAGTTAAATTTATACTTAGATATACATTTATATGTTTATTGTACTTTACAGCAACGATACTTTTTTTTAATTGTCTTGGAATAGATTTAATAAAATTGATAACTGCGTCGTCCAAGAAAACAAGTAATCTGATGTATATTTGTGCAGTTGTTATTATTGTGTTTAATATAGTAAACTCTTTTGTTAAAGAGCAATGTTTTTTTACTCAATATACGATTGGAAATAAAATATATCCCATTGTTACTTTTATTTGTGTGATTGTCTTATTGGTATATCCCAATGCTGACTTTGAATCATTAATATATTTTGTACTAATAATATTTATGCTTTTAAGCATAGTATACTTTGCAAAAATATTGAAGGAAAAAGGCGGAGGATTAGATTATAGTAACACTTTTTATATGCAAAAGTTTTTTCGGTTTTCCATATATATCCATTCATCAACAATTGTTGCTTTTATTTATGATAAAATTGACCAGATTTTAGTAAACAGATTTTTAGGTTTGAGTATACTAGGGGGATATTACTTAATAATAAAGGTTATAAATGTTGTAAAAATGGTGCCATTTTTATTTAATTCAGTGTACTATCCTTATATTTGTAAAAATGTAAGTAAAGATAATGCAAATGGTTTGATAAATAAATTAATAAAGAGGAATATTGTGGCAATAGTGCCTGTATCCATTTTGTTGCTGTTGAATTCTAGATTGTGTATTTTGGTCTTATTTGGTGAGATATATTTAAAATATGATTACATTTTGCTGACATTACTGTTTTTTTTGATTCTATCTATACCAGGACAAATTTTAAATAATTTATTATTTGCTGTTGGTGAATCCAAAACCTATTTTTATATTAGTTTATTTTCTGTTATTATACAAGTAGGAACCTTATTTAGTTTAATTCAGAGGATAGGTTTGGTAAGTATTATAATATCAAAATTTCTTAGTTCTATTTTGATTATTGTACTATGTAAAATTTTTTTGGATCGAAAAGGATATAGGATAAAGTTCAATAAAGAATATTATAGAGCTATGTTAATTGGAATTTTTTGTATGGTAGTGGCTTTTGTACAATTAAACTATTTTATAAGCTTTATAACATCTATAGTAATTACGTTGGCATATTGTTATAGATATCGTTATGATATAAAAGAAATTTTTTTAACTAAGGGAGGAGCAAGTGAAAAATAAACAATTATCAGTTATCATTCCAGCATATAATACACGAGACACCATAGAGAGATGTATAAAGTCTATACCTGAAAAAGAGTACGTGGAAATAATAATAATTGATGATGGCTCCACAGACAGATTGTATCAATATCTTCAGGAGAAAAATTTCCTGTCTAAAAATGTAAATTATTATAGACAGGAAAATAGAGGTGCAGCATATGCGAGGAATGTTGGATTACAAAAGGCTACAGGAACATATGTAATGTTTTTAGATTCCGACGATTATTTAGATACACAAGCTTTGGAAAATGTGTTTAGAGATTGTATCAACAATAAATATGATATTTTCTATTATAGCTTTGTACAGGTTAGTGAAACCGGACAAAAAATTCGGGGGCGAGATTTGAGCAGATTTTCTGGCATTAAAAAGGCAGATTTAATATGCTATACCTTAGCCTGGAATTTACCTTGGGGACAATTTAAAATAATTAATCGCAGATTGATAGATAAAAGAACAATTTTTGATGAGACAACAGAAAGATGTGAGGAACTGCAATTTACAATAAGTTGCTTAGAGAACTCTAGTAAAATAGGATTTTCTAGTGAAATTGTATATTATTATGTAAGACGGTATGAATCACTATCGAATAGTTGTTTATATAATGAAGAAAGCAATAAGAGAAAAGAGTTAATCAATAAAGTAATATTAAAATACGGAGATCTGTATGAAAGCGGGGTAGCCGCTTTTATTTTTGCTTCTTATATCCAGTATATGAAGATATATACGGAACAAATTGATTCGCCTCAATATATGGAATTTTCTAAATATTGGGATGATATTATAAGGCCATATTTAAAAAAAGTAAATTTAAGATATATGAGAAAAATCTATAATATTTTTTTAATAATTAGTAGAATATTTGGATGTAAATGGCTATACAAATTGTTTATATTTCGAAAAAGAATTGTATTAAAGGATGTGCGCATATGAGTATAAGGAATAAAATATTAAAAATTGTTAATAAACCAGTCAAAAATATAAAGAGTTCGCAAACATTGTATGAGGCATTATTGACAAGTATAAATTTAGGGAAGATTTATCCATGTATTTCATATAGACAGTCTGCGGAGAAAATAGCGTTGCTAATTGTAGAATCTCAATTAGAAGATGGAGGTTTTGATATTGGATATAATTTTCAGTTTGGGAAAGGCATGAAGAAAAAGAATAAAAAAGAATCTACATCTCCAGAGATTTTATCTTTATATGCGCTGATTGCTTATTATGAAATGTATCATGATAATAGAGTGGTTTCTGCCATTGATAAAGCGGTAGAATGGATTGTAAATAACTCTATAGAAGTAGATAAAAATTTATGGGCGATTCCTTATGCCCCCTGTTCCTATAGAGAGATACATATTACGAATGCAACATCATTTGCAGTGGCTGCATTAGCTTATTATACAAAAGTGTTTCAGAATGATATATATAAGCCGATTGTAAATGGAATGTTGACTTATATGAAAGAACAATTGGTTTTAAAAGAAGATTATGGATATTGGAATTATTTTGAGAATGAGTTGGTTAATGATCCAGGATATAGCAAAATAGACAATTATCATATAGCACAACAATTATTTTATCACATGAAAGTGTCTGAAGTTTATAGCAATACGGATAATGTCTTTATTGTTGAGAAGGTTAGCAGATATCTGCATTTTTTATTAGAAGAGTCTATAAAAGTGCCTTACACCATCGTTTTAGGAAAAAAATCTCAAGATATTCATATTTGGGGATATTGTTCTTTATTGTCCTGTGAATGTTTATTGGGTGAAGGAGAGAAAGCAGAGGCTTTGAAAGATTTTATTATAGAGAAATTTTGGAATGGAAATTATTTTACTCCCGTTATAAATCAGGATGGAAAAGTATTAGATAATAATTATTATCCTAGATCTGATGCGTGGGTTTTACACTCCCTAAGTGAATATATAATGTTTAAAGATGATAAAAAAATTAAAGATATTGTAGATAAAGGTTTGGAGAGATTACAAAATAGTCAATATTGTGGACTGGAAAACCATGTGATTACATTGAGAAAGAAAATTTTTACAAAATTAGTTTATATGATTAGAGGTTAAAAAATGAAGATCTGGATATTAACAAACGCATATTTACCAGAAACTGGAGGATTAGTTACTTATACTAGAAGTCTAGCAAAAACAGTAAAGAATTTGGGATATGAAGTTGAGATAATAACTTCAAATGCAAAAGATAAGAGGTTAAAAAAAGTAGAAGAAATAGAAGGTGTAAAAGTAAGAAGAATAGATTTTTCTGGTATTATAGTTCCTAAAAAGATTATCACACCCCTTATTTTTTATACCAGAATAAAAAAAGAGTTAAGAAAGATAGACATAGGAAAAGATGACTTAGTAATATCACGATTTTATAGTTTTCAGGCGGCTGTATGTGATGTTTGGAAAGGAAGCAAAAATATTTTTATATCACCACTTGTAGCAGAAGAATTAAATAAACTAGATAAAAGAGACACAAGTTTTTTAAGAAAAATATATTTATCTCTTATTAATCCTCAGATAAAATATCTTGATAAAAAGGCGTTTAAGGGAGCACTATTTAAAGGGGTACTAAGTGAATCAAAAAGGAGTGAAGTTTCTAAATATTATCATGTTCCGTTAGAGCAAATAGCAGTTATCCGTCCGGGAGTGGATACAGATAGATTCTCTATACCTGATAAAGAGGAAAAAATTAGAATTAGAAATTTGTTGGGTTATACCCCAAAAGATTTTGTGGTTGTCTGTGTTGGTAGATTGTCCAGTGAGAAAAACATTGAACAAGTGATAAAAGCGTTTAAATATATAAAAAATAATACTATTAAATTGGCAATTATAGGTGAGGGCACATTAAGAAATGTTTTACAAAAGAAAATATCGGATATGGATTTAAAGGAACAGGTGATTTTGTATGGGGCAAAACAAAATGTCGAAGAGTTTTATCATATGGCAGATATGTTTGTACTTGTTAGTCGCTATGAAGGATTTGGCCATGTGTATTTGGAAGCATTATCTTGTGGCTTGTATTGTATCGCTGCAAAAAATAACCCACCATATTGTATTACTGCAAGTGACGAAATTTTGATTAATGATAAGCTGGGTAAATTGGTAGATTATGATTCTTCACAGGACATTGCAAATGAAATTATAAATTTTTCTCAGCAAAAGGACATCTATGTTCAGTATAGGCATAATTATATTGAATCAAAATATAGCTGGAATCAGCATTATAGTCAAATAGAAGAGGTTATAAAATGAAGTTAATAGGAGCAGTAGTTGAGTTTTGTGCTGTTTTTTTAATTCTTGTTTTTTTCCCTTTTCCAAGTTCTGTGATTGGCTATTCAAAAAGTCTTTATATAAGTGAGTTTATTTTACTTATTTTTATATTGTATTTATTCTTAAAAAATAATTATAAAGTGTATCTATGTAATACAATGTATATGCTTTTGACGTTAGTGGGAATAAATCTTCTTACTGTTTTTATTGCCTTTTTCAATGGAACTGTACAATTTAATATGTTATCTGAGGTTTTAAGGGTAATAGAATGGATTGTAATATATCAATTTTTTAGTAATTGGATAAATAGAAATGGCTTTGAAATATTGCTGATTAGCATAGAAAAAACTCTCAAGGTGATGTATTTCTTGCTAATTCCTTTTTTTATAATAGAATTTTTTGATTTATCTTTCAAAGAATTGTTTAGAGTTGTATATTGTATGAGTAAATCAGGGAGTTATTTTAGTTCATATAGCAGGATCTCAGGCCCCTTTCGGAATCCCAATTTTTGTGCTGCGTGTATTGCAATATTTATGCTAGGAATTCTTATGAGTAAATGTAATAATTTATATAAAATTTTTATTGCTCTTATTAGCTCTTTAATTATTTATTATACAGGATCAAGGACAGGTTTAGTATCTGCTATAGTGGTATTAATAGTGGCATATACATGTAAAATTGTATATACTAAAAATAAAAATTTATGTATTAAGATTTTTATTTTTGTCTTTATAAGCGGTATATTTTTAATGAATTTTCCTTTTGAAAAACTAACACGTTACAATAGTCGCATGGCTGACTTTGGGAAAGTATTAGGTTCATTTGGAGGTAGATTGGAGCTTTGGGTTGAAGCTTTGGGGGTATTTAAAGAAAATATTCTTTTGGGGGTTAATAAAAGAAATAATATTGTCTATGACAACCTCTACATTCAGTTATTAGTCCAACATGGATTAATTGGATTTATCTTTTATGGAAGCTTTTACGCTATTAACTTTTGGAAAACTTTCAAAATTGTAAGAGAGAAAAAGAGTGACATTTCCTATTTCTCTTTTAGTGTTCAAACAGTTATTTTTGTTTTGGGAATAACTATGCAGGTTTTTGATGTTTTACAAATAGCTATTTGGTATTTTTTTACAGTAGCTTGTATTGATTGTTATAAATGTCTTGATTATAAAAAATACAACTGTAATTTTAGTAAGTTATAGGTAAGAGGAATAATAAATGCTTTTTAACTCATATATCTTTGTGCTATGTTTTTTACCGTTTTGTATTGTGGGATATTTTACTTTAAATCATTTTAAATATAAGGAATTGGCTCAAATTTTTTTATTGGGAATGTCTCTATGGTTTTATGGATATTATAATATGAAATATTTAATTCTTATTATCAGTAGTATTGGAGTCAATTATATCTGTTATAAAGTTTTAAATTGTATAAAGGGATATCGACGTTGGTTATTTTTTATGACACTTTTGTTTAATTTAGGAGTTCTTTTTTATTTTAAATATTATAATTTTTTTCTGGAAAATGTTAATATAATTCTTCATCAAGATTTTATTTTAAAAACAATATTTCTACCTCTGGGAATCAGCTTTTTTACGTTTCAACAAATATCTTTTGTAATTGATGCATACAGAGGAGAAATACCGAATTATAGTTTGTTAAATTACGCTTGTTTTGTAACCTTTTTTCCACAGTTAATTGCAGGGCCTATTGTAACGCATGATGAGTTGATTCCCCAGTTTATGGATGAAAGAAGAAAGCAATTTCAATGGGAGAATTTTGCGAAAGGAATATATATTTTTGTATTGGGCCTATCCAAAAAAGTATTATTGGCCGATACTTTTGGCAATGCAGCAAATTGGGGATTTTTAAATGTAGCATTGCTGGATAGTAGTAATGCAATTTTAACGATGTTTTCTTATACAATACAAATTTATTTTGACTTTAGTGGATATTGTGATATGGCGATTGGAATTGGAAGAATGTTGAATATTGACTTGCCTTTAAATTTTAATTCTCCGTATAAAGCGCTAACAATCACAGAATTCTGGTCTAAGTGGCATATGACTTTGACTAGATTTTTTACCAAATATATTTATATTCCTTTAGGTGGAAATCGGGGGGTATTTTGAGGACTTACTGTAATGTTATGATTGTTTTTTGTGTAAGTGGGTTATGGCATGGTGCAAATTGGACCTTTGTTTTATGGGGGATTTGTCATGGTATATTTTGTTGTATAACTAGACATAATAAAACGTTTTTTGAGAAGTTGCATCCAGCATTGAGCTGGATAATAACATTTTTGTTTTTAAACTTTACCTGGACGATTTTTCGAGCAGAGACAATTCGTGAAGGAGGACGTATACTTAATCGTATATTATTGTTTGATTTTGATAAAATAAACGATAATATTACATCTAGTTTTAATCTGCCCGAACTTTTATTTATAAATAAAAGATTTCCTATTTTGAGCATTTATCCACAGTTTTTTATGGTTGCCTTTTTTGTAATTGCAATATGGATCATGCTTGGATCTAAAAATGCTTTTGTAAAAATGCAAGAGTTTGTTCCAACATCAAGAAAAATGATCAGCACTATAATATTGTTTGTCTGGTGTGTTTTTTCATTTTCTGGAGTTAGCACATTTTTGTATTTTAATTTTTGATTTTGCCAGAAAAGGAGGGATTTTGTGGATAAATATAAGAAATGGAGTATTCTGGTGCTGATTATAACCAATTTTATATTATTTAGTCTAGGAGCAATCACAATAGTTGTGGACCCATATTTTCATTATCATATACCCCTTGGCTTTTTAGAGTATCCCATTGATAATGAGAGATACCAAAATGATGGAATTCTGAAACACTTTCAATATGATGCTGTTATTACTGGAAGTTCTATGACGCAAAATTTTAAAACCTCTGAGTTTGATAAAATATTTGGAGTGAATTCTGTTAAAGTATCTTTTTCAGGAGCAAGCTATAAAGAGATTAATGAAAATTTAGAAAGAGCAGTATTGGCTAATTCTGAAATAAAAATTATATTAAGAGGATTGGACTATCATGCATTATTGTTTGATAAAGATAAAATGAGATATGAACTGGATTTTTATCCAATCTATCTGTATGATAATATCCTGTGTAATGATGTGAAATATATTTTTAATAAGACCGTTTTGCTGGATGATACTTATGGGGTAATTGAGTATAGTAAATTAGGAAAAAGGACAACTACATTTGACGAGTATGGTAATTGGATGGAAGGGAGAAAATTTGGAAAAGAAGCTTTAGATGAATTATATGAAAGGCCCGAAAAGGAAGACATGTTAGAAATGAAAAAAGAAGATGAGGAGAGCTTAAGGGAAAATTTAAGACAAAATGTAATACAATTAGCTGAACAAAATCCTCAGATTGAATTTTATTTGTTTTTTACTCCATATAGCATTTATTATTGGGATCAAATAAACCAGGAAGGAATGTTAAAAAAACAACTGGAGGCTGAAAAGCTGGCAATTGAAATTCTATTAGAATATGATAACATCCATTTATTTTCATTTTTTGATGAATTTAAAATGATCTGTGATTTGGACAATTATAAGGATACACTTCATTATAGTGAGAATATAAATACCCAAATTTTATTGTGGATGCGTGATGGAGAACACCTTCTTACTAAAGAAAATTATCAGGAGTATTGCAATAGAGAATATGAATTCTATGGGAATTATGACTATAATGCATTATTTTCAAGTTAATCCATATTTCTGTTTTATGTTTATAATAGCTAAATAATATTTGTAGAGGGAGACTTTTATATATTTATAAGTATAAAAATAATAATATTATGCGAATAAGAAAAGATAGCTTTATTCCTCGATGGAAAAAGATTGTATTATCCATTGTGGTAATATTTTTTATTACAAGAATTGGATATATTGTCAGAGGAGAGGTAGATAGAGAGTATTATACTTCTGCAGATATTAGTTTGAAGGATTCCAAGGAGATACCCTGTGAAGAGGTTTCTCAGATTTTCACCTCAGATAAAGCACGCTTACATAGCATAGAGTTTATTGTCAATAATATAGCAGAGGATGAAAAGGGAATTATTGTTCTTTCGATTTACGCAGTAGATGAACTTCTCTATAAAACAAGAATACCTTTATCAAGTATTAAAAATAATGAATGGAAAAGGATATATGTAAACCTACCATTAAAAAGTGAAAAATACAAAATAAGCTTCAATGCTCAGGAATGTATGCAAATTCCCAATATATTATTGGTAGACACATCTGAAGCATCAAAGGAAAGCATTGAAAGCTTTATTGGAGAATTTGAATTGACTGGAGAAGTGGCTCTAAAATATGGATACATGAGAGAAGTAACAATCGTAAATATAGGTATGTGCCTTTTATTTTGGAGCGTTATGCTTATCCTTTTAACAATAGGATTATATTACTTGGAAGATCTTTATGGATTTATAAAAAGTGAGATAAACCATTTATTTTTGGACATTAATACAGATGTAGTTATTATAATTTTGGAAATGATTTGCTGTCTGGTAATACTTGATTCAAGTGGAATTGAGTTTCAGGATCCAACAAAAACAATTTTTTATCTTATATCTTTATGTAGTGCCTGGAGGATAAAAAGAAAAAGGGCCTGGATAAAAGAATATCAGAAAAAAACATATAAGAAAATAAGTTTGTATTTCCTGTATTTTTATGGCGCATTTAGTTTAGTAGGGCAGAGAATTTTAATTTATCCATTAAACAGAAGAGTAACTCTAGGGGGGGCATTTGTATTTATAATTACTTTCTTATGGTTTGTTCCAGTCATTGACTCTTTGGTATATCTATTTGGATGCCTAAGCAATAAGTTAATTAATAATAAGGTTAAACAGTGGAAGAATATAAAGTTTATTATTATATGCAGTATACTTTTATTGCTTCCGGCATGGTTTAATTTATATGCAAATAATCCAGGCATTTCAAGTCGAGACACCATGATCTGTATGGTTACAAATGCGCGGCATATAAGGGGAATGTATGACTGGCATCCAGCTGTCTATTGTATAATTCTTAGAATAATTTTGAGTATATGGGATTCAACCTATGCAGTGATTTTTGTTCAACACTTTTTTTGGCTGTATGTTATGCTGGAGGGATTCCTATACCTTAAAAAGAAATATGTATCTAATAGGTTTCTTTTACTCATAGCTTTTTTGTCTGGAATATGTGCAGGAAATTTTCTACATTTAAACACGATTTGGAAAGATATTCCATATGCACTTTCTCTTTTATGGTGCCTAATTATTCTAGGGAAATTATCTTTTGATTTTGAAGAATACAGAAGAAAGTGGTATTTATATGTGGAGCTTTTTACGGCTCTTTTAGGCATATACTTTTACAGGAAGAATGGAATCGTAGCTTTTATTTGTATTCTAGTACCTTTAATTATATTTTTGCGAAAAAATAAAAAAATCTGGGTCACAGCGGGATTAATCGTAACAACAATAATACTAGTTAAAGGACCAGTTTATAAATATCTGGAAATTGAAGATCCAGGGCGATATGGGATGTATATTGGTTTGGGCCAGGATATTCTTGGAGCCTATTATGCTGGAGGAGAAGTTTCGGAAGAAACATTACAAATGATTACTGTAATGACAGGTTATGCCGGATCAGAGTATGAATATACACCGACTTGGTCGAGGCAGGCGTATAATTTAGATGTTCCACCAATGGAATTTATCAGCAGTTATTTAGATACATTTATAAATAATCCGATTTTAATGTTAAGAGCAGTAATATCTAGAGAAGATGCTTTATGGAGCATATATCCTGGAGAGGATGCTGTTTTAGGATGTGTGAATTATACAGATACGGTGATTGGAAGTGAATGGAATGCTTACTATCCTGAGAGAAAGTTTAATAGTTTTCAAAAGCCTATGGGAGAATTTACAGCATATACGGCAAATAGCCAGTGGATTTCGGCCATTGAATGGCGATGTGGACTATTTACTTTGCTTGCTTTGGTATCGGTTATAGTAATGATATGGCTTAGAGGAATAAAAAGGTATTTACTTATATTAACACCAGTTGTAGGACATATGTTTAGCCTTTTATTATCAACAGGTTGGTCTGATTTTCGGTATTATTGGCCATTGAATTTAATGAATTTATTTCTGTTGCTTTTCATGATTTTGATTCTTGATGAAGGTTTTGAGAGATAAGCTATGGAAAGGATAGAAGAAGAGACATGGATTTCTGGATATTGTATTCCATAAATAATGACTATTTGTAAGTGAAACCTGGAATATAAAGTTAGTTTATGTGTTAAAATTTTTTGTTTACAACTCCTTCAATAATTGGTAGGATATCCATATACCTTTCAGCACTTACAAGGAAGTAAGAAAATATGCCTAGGTATTATAAAATTTTAAACCAAAAGTACAGAGGGGAGTGAGAAAAATGGATTTAAATCTGCAAATTACAGACATGGCGGGAGCTACCCCGGAGCACTCAGCTGTAATCGTAAATTTTGTAGCAGCTATACGGAGACAGCTGAAGAATAGTACCTGTTTCGTTTATTCTGATAATGTCCAATATAAGTGGATATCTAATGAGGGTGAAGAAAAAACGGTCATTCCGGATGCATCCATTAATTGTCAAACAAAAAAGAAAAGGGGAAGTAATTTTGTGGGTATCCCGCGGTTTGTTATGGAAGTTCTCTCACCCTCTACAGAAAAGTACGACAGAGAAGAGAAAATGGAATTGTACCGCCAGCAGGAGATAGAGGAGTATTGGATTGTTGACTGGAGGAAACGGATTGTTGAGATTTATGATCTGGATTATGAGGACATGATCCCAAAATACTATTTATGGGAAACTATTACAGAAGAAAATAAGGAGACGCTAAAAATTATTCACTTTCCGGATATAAAAATTACCTTTGATGAGCTTTTTGATGAGATAGAGCCTTAAATACCTTTGTGCCGTTCCCTCTGGAGTAAATACCCTCCAGAGGGATTTCTTGTCTACAGTAAATCAGAGTGTTCAGGCTACTATATGGAACCATTTTCTTCCTCTCCTCCATTTCCTTTCCTCCCCATCTTAAGCAACTCCGGCCTCTTCTGCCGAATATAAGCCTCCAACGTATTCTTATCAATCAGCGAGGGCGTAACACCCTCCCGAGTCACGCTGAATCCAGCTGCATACACAGCAATCTGAACTGCATTTCGCAGAGAATACCCTTTCTGAAGATACACAGCCAGGGCGCAGATAAAGGCGTCGCCAGCTCCTGTATTGTCTACAGCTGAAAAATCCGCAGCTGGAAAATACTCCTCCAAAGTAGGATTTTTCAGATAACATCCATCTTTTCCCAGAGTAATAATCACAGTTCCAATGCCAAGATTCAAAAAATAATCTGCCTGCTCTCCCAGGGATTTCCCCGGACAGAGAATATTTATCTCATTGAGATTAGGGATCATAATGTCTATATACTTCAAAAGCTCCGGGTCAAGAGAGGAGCAAGCGGAGGGCTTCAGGATGGTTTTGGCTCCGTACTTATGGGCTAGACGGCCGGCCTGTATCAGGGCATCACAAGGAATCTCGGTTTGCATCAGACAGTAGCTGCTGTCCTCAAAAACTCGTTCATTGTATAAAACATCCTCCGGGCATAAGGCATTATTGGCGCCAGATAAAATGGAAATCATGGAATTGCCGTCGGGCTGTACAAAA
Source organism: Lachnospiraceae bacterium (assembly GCA_022791975.1). Classification (GTDB taxonomy): domain Bacteria; phylum Bacillota; class Clostridia; order Lachnospirales; family Lachnospiraceae; genus RGIG4284. The sequence continues at coordinate 118,599 of JAAWAC010000002.1, forward strand.
ATATACGCCTTGCCAGTAACCTCTTGGGGACATTTTCGGATATTTACAGATTCAATGGAATGCTCAGCCAAATAAGAGAAAATCAAATCAGAATCCAGATCATTGCCTACAGCTCCGATAAGTGCCACATGGGCTCCCAGCTTGGTTGCTCCTATGGACTGGTTAATCCCCTTTCCTCCGGGGTACAGGGAGGAATTGGAGGTCATCACGGTAGTTCCTGTCACAGGAAGCTTGGTTACCTTTAGATAATTGTCTATATTGATGCTGCCAATAACCGTCAGCCTTTTGGACTGGCGTTCGTAGGGGACCTGTATGGAGGCCGTATTATCTAGAGAGACGGTGCTTGGAAAGGGAGGAATCGGAGAGCCCTTTTCCAGCATTTGAATGCAATGCTTCCCTAAATGCTGGCCAAAGGCAAAATAGGGAATGGTCAGAGTAGAAATGTAGGGAAAATCTATATGATCCCCGGCATCGTTTCTGAGAGAGACGATGGAAATATCTCTGGGAACATTATAACGCAAATGGTTTAAGGTCTCATAGAGCCGCAGGGCAGAGCTAAAATGAGAGCTTACCACACTGGTAATAGAATGGGTGGTGATCTTGTAGAGGAGGGCATCATGGATTTCGCTGAACACCAAATCATTTCGAAAGGGAATGCCCTGCTCAAAGAGACATCTTTTGTAGCCGTTTAAGAAAAGAGTATCCTGAAAATCCCCAGTCAAAAGACAGGAGATATTCTTGTGATGGGTCTGGACCAGAGCCAGTGTAGCATCATAGCCCATCTGTTCAAAATCAATATGATAGACATTCTCGCCGTATGCAGAATGAAACAGTACATAAGGAATGTTGGCAGCCTGAAAGCTATCACCATAGTCCAGACTTTTTTCACTGACAGGCTCCCATAAAACAGCATCCACATTGTGACGGCAGAGGGCGGAGATTCCCTTACGCTCCACTTCTAAATTCTGGCAGCTCTCTGCAACCAAGATGGTATATCCCTGTTCCCGGGCCGCGTCAATAAGGCCGCTGAGCAGGAAGGTGGATCTGCTGGAATTAAGCAGGACCCCTAGAAGAAAAGAATGGCTGTTATTTAAAAGTGCATTGGAATAGGGGGTATAATTGAATTCCTTTACAATGCGCAGAACTCGCTCTTTGGTCTCTGCACTGATGCTGGAATCCTTGTGATTCATGATTTTGGAAACAGTGGATGTGGATACGCCAGCTAATTGTGCAATCTCTTTGATAGTCATAGCAAATCTCCTTACAGCTTTTAATCCTATTCTAATTATTATAGCCTAAATAAAAATCTAAGCAAGGGCAAAAACAGGACCAATATGGAAATAGTAACTAAAAAACGGGATTGACAAATGGGGAATAAAGAAGTATTATATAAGAAACAATTTTAGGAAAACATTTTCTTTATAAAAATTGCCTAAAATTGAAAGAACAAAGGAAGGAGCAATTATGATGGATAATTCCCAAATTGTCAAAATGCTGGAATGGCCGGAAGGAAAGGTAGATGTGGTATTGGATTCCGACACATTTAATGAGATTGATGATCAGTATGCATTGGCCTATATGCTGAGATCCTTAGACAAATTGAATGTGAAAGCGTTCTATGCGGCGCCATTTTATAAATTCATTCCTCCATTTGACAAGATGAAGCCATTCAAATCAAGCAGCCCTGGAGATGGCATGGAAAAGAGCTACCAGGAAATTATGAATGTTCTTACCATGATGGGGGAGGAGGAACAGAAAAATAAGGTTTACCGGGGATCAGAAAAATATCTGCCATCGGAAACAGAGGGAGTTGTTTCTGATGCGGCAAAAGATTTAGCCCAACGAGCCATGCAATATTCCCCGGAACATCCTCTTTATGTGATAGCCATCGCAGCTGTTACCAATGTTGCATCCGCACTACTTTTAAATCCAGAAATCCGGGATAGAATCGTGGTTATTTGGCTAGGGGGAAATGCCCTGGAATGGCCTAATAACCTGGAATTCAATCTGGTACAGGATGTAGCGGCGGCCAGGGTGCTTTTTTCCAGCGGTGTTCCCGTAGTTCTCTTGCCCTGCAGAGGAGTGGTCTCCTCCTTTACCGTCAGCGCTCCAGAACTGGACTATTGGATGAAAGGGAAAAATAAGCTTTGCGACTATCTTGTGGAGGCAACTAAGGAATATGCAAAAGCCAGAGGATACCTTCCCACCTGGCAAAAGCCTGTGTGGGATGTGGCGGCTGTTGGTTGGCTTTTAGATAAAAGCTTTATGCTGGATCGATATGAGATCAGTCCCATTCCCACCTATGATTTTCATTATGCTTTTGATAAATCAAGGCATCTCATAAAATATGTATATCATATTCATAGCGATGCACTTTTTCAGGATCTTTTCAATAAGCTGACAAAATAGGAAAACAACAAAATCGGGAAATACTTCGTTTTTCATACTCTTGGCAACGAAGGAATAGGGAGATAAAGGAGGAAACTATGAAAAGGAAAAATTTAATTGCATGGATAATGACTGTTGCATTGGCTATGACAGCTTTAGTTGGGTGTGGAAATAAGGCAAACGAGGAGAGTTCGGATCCACCGGCCGCATCCTCTGAGGAAGAACCAAAAGAGACAGACGGGGAGACGGAGGCAACCCAAATTACTTATATGACCAACGCGGACTTTGTGGAGACTCTAAAGCCCATTGTGGCCAAATATAAAGAGGAGACAGGCGTTGAGGTGGTCTTAGAGGGATATTCCATGGGAGACCTCTTTGATGTGATAGAGGTAAAGATTTCCGGAGAAACCACAGATTATGATGTGATTGCCGTAGATGCGCCCCTTGTTTCTGCCTATGTACATAGAGGCTATCTGGAGCCTATGACGGATTACTTTACAGAGGAAGAAAAGGCCAAGCTTACGGAGACCTCTGTAAATGGCGGTTCTGTAGACGGTGTATTTTATTCCCCGGCTATGAACACTTCCTCCGTATGTATGTACTACAATACCGCATTACTGAAACAGGCGGGAATCGAAATCGGAGAGGTAAATCCGGAAAACCGTATGTCCTGGGACGAGGTGTTGGAGATGGCCAGAAAGACACTAGATGTGGTGAATCCGGATAAGACAAACGGAATTTATGGGGTAGAGTTCCGGCAGGTAAGCCGGGTATACCAGATGAATATGATTCCCAACAGTATGGGTGGCCAAAATATTGGTGAGGATGGATTCACTGTGGATGGTGTTTTAAACTCCAAGGAATGGATCGATGGTATGACCTGGTATCAGAACCTGGTGAATGAGGGGATTTCCTCCCGGGGCATTGCGGCCGATGAGCTGCGCACCATGTTTGCAGCAGGAAAGATTGTATTTATGGTAGATACCACATCCCTGACCAACTATTGTGAGACAAATGGTATGGAGGATTTCGATGTGATGCCGGTGCCAGCCTACACAGGATATGAGGATCAGGTAGCTACTGGAACAGGCTCCTGGCATTTTGGCATTAACTATGCCTCTGCAAATAAACAGGCAGCCGCAGATTTCATCAAATGGATGAGCATTGGGGAGGGCGCAGATCTCTGGTATGAGGGATACAACCAGGTGCCTACAAAGATCGCCATTTTAGAGGAAATGGAAAAGGATGCAAACCTGGATAAATCCATGAAAATCGCTGCCTATGAGGCTAACAACACGGCATTTCTCCGGGCGGTAACGCCGGGCTTCAACGAGTATCAGACTATTTTAAATGCGGCCTGGGAGGATGTGCGCAATGGGGAGGATGTAGAGACAACCCTAAATTCTGCCGTGGAACAGATCGAGGCGGCCATGGAAGCATATAAGTAAGGGCTCGCAGCAGGTAAAACTTTGAAAGGGGGACCTGAGGGTTCCCCTTTTCCCAAATGAAAAAATAGTGGGAAGGGGAGGAAGCAATGAAAGTAAAAAGGAAATGGATACCATATACCATGCTGCTGCCTGCATTTATGCTAGTATGTATTTTTAAGATATATCCTGTGATCTCATCTCTGATGGACGGATTTACCTCTCATGGTCATTTTTCTCTGGAAGTATATAAAAGCCTATTGAAGGATGCCACCTTTTGGAATTCCTTGTGGGTAACGATTAAGTTTAACCTGATATGTATTCCTCTGCAGATATGCATTGCATTTATTCTTGCCATGTTTGCAAACGCCAAGGTAAAGGGGATTGGCATTTTCAGAACCATCTATTATCTTCCCTACGCGGTCTCTCTTACTGTTGCAACCATGATTTGGAGTTTGATGTTCAATTACAACAGTGGCGTGCTCAATAGCCTGCTTATGAAGCTGGGGTTTAGCGCCCAGGGCTTTTTAAACGATTCCAAGCAGGCACTTTTCTGCATAATCATCATTGCCACCTGGAAGGGCTGTGGCTACTGGATGATGTTTATCCTTGCCGGGCTGAAAAATATTGATGGGGAAATTTATGAGGCAGCCAGAATTGATGGGGCAGGCTTTTTTCATACGGTATTTAAGATTACCCTTCCACTGCTGAAAAAGGTGTTGCTGTTTGTCTGCGTGGCCAACACCTCCTCCAATGTGCTGCTCTTTGCACCGATGCAGCTGATTACTAATGGGGGACCGAAGAATTCCACAGATGTGTTAATGTATGAAGCTTATAAATCTGCCTTTAAATATGCAGATCGCTCCAGGAGTGCAGCCATTGTAAGTGTGCTTTTGGCTATGATTATTCTGGTGGCAACCTTGCAGTTCTTCCTGTTGGGAGAGCGGGAGGAAAAGCCAAAAAGAAAGAGGAAAGGAAGGTAGGAGACATGGGAAGAAAGAAGAAAAAGACTTTATGCTCCATATGGTTATATCTGGCTTTACTTTTGCTGGCTGTCTGTACGTTGTTTCCCCTTTTCTGGGCGATCTCTTCATCCCTGAGAAGCGATACAGAAATTTACACCTATGCCATGCCTTTTACCCTACAAACGCTATTTCCGGTGGAGCTTACCTGGGATTCCTATAAACAGCTGTTCACAGAATTTCATTTTATGCGTTCCATACTTAACACTTTAATTGTAGTAATCGTATTGATCCCCTGTGGTTGTCTTATAAACAGCATCGCGGCTCTGCCCTTTGCCTTGTTTGACTTTAAATTTAAAAATACCATATTTGCTATATTTATGGTATCCTTTATGATTCCCTTTGAATCCATTGCCATTCCCTTATATAACCTGGTGAATCAGCTGGGGTGGGTGGATACCAAGACGGCGCTTATAGTGCCGGCCTTGGCCAATGGTCTGACCTTATTTTTATTTCGGCAATTTTTCAGTGACATTCCAACAAGCTTAATAGAAGCAGCCAGGGTGGATGGGGCTTCCTGGGCCACGGTATTCTTTCAGGTGATTATGCCTTCCTCCCTTCCCGTGTTTATCACCGCGGGTCTGATGCTCTTTGTCACTCAGTGGAATGCCTATATGTGGCCCCTGCTGGTGGGACGTTCGGAGTCCAGCAGAACCATTATGATTACGCTGGCAACCCTGAAAATGGAGAATCAGACCCTGTGGTCTTGCCTGTATGCTGGATCTGTCCTGTCAGCATTCATTCCCATTGCCCTGTTTTTGCCTCTTCAAAGGTATTTCGTAGAGGGCGTTACCAGCAGCGGAGTTAAGGGGTAATAAAAGAGTGTTTTTGCCAGAATCGGTTAAATTTTCGTGCAAAGTATTGCTTTCTTCGTGCAAACAGCATATACTGATTGTTATCAAGAGGGGAGTTGGTTGATAGTATGGCTGGCACTACTTCCAATATTAGCATTCGTATGGATGCGGATTTAAAGGCGCAGGCGGACGCCTTGTTCGCAGAGCTTGGCATGAACCTGTCCACAGCGTTTCATATTTTTGTTCGCCAGTCCCTTCGTGAGGGGAGAATTCCTTTTTATATATCCCTGAATCAGCCAGATAAGGAGACGGAGTACATAAAATGAAAGTGCTATGTTTTGGTTCATTAAATATTGATTACACCTACAAAGTAGACCATTTTGTAAAAAAGGGAGAGACCCTCTCCTCCGAGTCTCTACAGGTATTCAGTGGTGGTAAGGGCCTGAATCAGTCCATTGCCCTGGCAAAGGCCGGTGTGGAGACCTGGCATGCCGGTTCCATTGGTGAGGACGGAAGATTTTTACTGGAGCAAATGGAGGAAGCGGGCGTTAACACCCAATGTGTGACTGTTCTAAAGGAAACCCGGACGGGTAATGCCATTATCCAAAACGATAAAGAGGGGGATAACTGTATTCTCCTGTATGGGGGAGCCAATCAGGCCATCACAGAGGTGCAGGTGGATCAGGTGCTGGAACGCTTTGAAAAAGGAGATTTTCTCGTGCTGCAAAATGAGATCAATGAGATGAGTTACCTGATGGAACAGGCCCATAAAAAAGGACTGAAGCTTGTGTTGAATCCCTCTCCTATGAATGAAAAGATACAGAAGCTTCCCCTGGAATATGTGGACTATTTTCTTTTGAATGAGATCGAGGCCGGGCAGATTTTGGGACAGGATGTGAGAGAGGGCTTTGACAAGGAGAAGCTTACCCAGGCTCTCCAGAAATGCTTCCCCCATGCAGCCATAGTGTTAACTTTGGGGGAGGAGGGTTCTGCCTATATAGATAGAAGAGAAAGCTTCCAACAGCCGGCTTACAAGGTCAAAGCTTTGGATACCACAGCGGCTGGGGATACCTTTACAGGATATTTTATCGGGGGACTTTTAAGAGGGCAGACTGTCCGGGAAGCCATGGATATGGCTACCAAAGCTTCGGCTATAGCAGTGACCAGGCTGGGGGCTTCCCCGTCCATTCCGTCCTTGGCGGAGGTGGAGGCGTTTAAGGTTTCCTAGGCAGTGACCATGTGAGAATATTAGAAACTGTGGTGATATTTGAAAGAAATTTAGGATTTCCCCTCTGTTGACAAGGGTCTATATCTTGCCAACAGAGGGTATTTTTTAGTCATCCTCAAGCCATAGACTGGAAGATCCTTGCAAAACCCATAAAAATGTGTATACTTATACATGGCAAACAAAAAATCAATTCCCTTGTGAGGGTGAAAAGTCCTGCCGCAGGCATGGAGGCTGACACGTCATCTGTGGGAATAAAAGAATAGAAGATAAGGACCTTACACAAACTATGGAAAAAAAGTATGTAGATGAAATTAAACGGCGTAGAACCTTTGCAATTATATCCCATCCGGATGCGGGAAAAACCACATTGACGGAAAAATTCCTCCTCTACGGCGGCGCCATTAACCTGGCCGGCTCTGTGAAAGGAAAGGCAACAGCACGCCATGCGGTGTCGGACTGGATGGAAATCGAAAAGGAGAGAGGAATCTCTGTGACCTCCTCTGTTCTGCAATTTGAGTATGGTGGAAATTGCATTAATATTCTGGACACTCCAGGGCATCAGGACTTCTCTGAGGACACCTATCGGACCCTGATGGCCGCTGATTCGGCGGTGATGGTGATTGACGGCTCCAAGGGCGTGGAGGCGCAGACACGGAAGCTTTTCAAGGTATGTGCCATGCGGCATATTCCCATTTTTACCTTTATCAATAAAATGGACCGAGATGCGATGGATATTTTTGAGCTTCTGGATGATATTGAAAACGAATTGGGAATCGCCACTTGTCCTGTCAACTGGCCTCTGGGATCAGGAAAGGGCTTTAAAGGCGTCTATGATCGCAACACCAAAAATGTTCTGTTGTTCTCGGATACAGAGAAGGGAACCAAGGAAGGACAGGAGCTGGAGATTGCCATAGACGGACCGGAGGCGGAGGAGCTTTTGGGAAGTGAGCTTCGGGAAAAGCTTCTGGAAGATATTGAGCTTCTGGACGGAGCCAGTGCAGAATTTGACCAGGAGGCTGTCAGCGCCGGGAAGCTGTCCCCGGTATTTTTTGGTTCCGCCCTGACCAATTTTGGTGTGGAAACCTTTTTGCAGCATTTTTTGGAGATGACTTCTTCCCCTCTGCCCCGGACTGGGGATTGCGGCGTTGTGGACCCTATGGAGGAAGAATTTTCGGCCTTTGTATTTAAAATCCAGGCTAATATGAACAAGGCACACCGGGATCGGATTGCCTTTATGCGGATCTGTTCTGGCAAGTTTACTGCCGGTATGGAAGTGTTCCATGTGCAGGGCAACAAAAAAATGCGCTTGTCCCAGCCCCAGCAGCTGATGGCCTCAGACCGGAAAATTGTGGAGGAGGCCTATGCGGGGGATATTATCGGCGTCTTTGACCCAGGCATTTTCTCCATCGGCGACACCATTACCATGCCAGGAAAGGGCTTTCACTATGAGGGAATCCCCACCTTTGCCCCGGAACATTTTGCCCGGGTGCGTCAGGTGGATACCATGAAGCGCAAGCAGTTTGTAAAGGGAATAGAACAGATAGCCCAGGAGGGCGCCATCCAGATCTTCCAGGAGTTTAATACAGGCATGGAGGAGATCATTGTGGGTGTAGTAGGCGTCCTGCAGTTTGAGGTGCTGAAATACAGGCTGGAAAATGAATACAATGTGGATATCCGCATGGAAAAGTTGCCTTATGAGCATATTCGCTGGATAGAAAATCAGGAGATCGATATGAGCCGGCTGGTGGGAACCTCGGATATGAAAAAAATTAAGGATTTGAAGGGGCGTCCTCTGCTTATTTGGGTCAACGAGTGGAGTATCGGCATGACCCTGGATCGAAATAAAGGGCTGAAACTGTCAGAATTTGGAAGGTGAAGTTCCAAGGCCAGAGGGAGCTTGCAATCACAGGTAATGAATGCAAAGGAAAAATCCCGGGAATAAAATCCATAATAAAGTGTTTGCAATTAAAGGAAAGTATGGTAGAATGGAAGAACAGACAATGGCAGGAGGTTTTTAGGGATGTCAAAGACGGAAAACAGAAATGTTCATATGATACATGCGGATGGCAAGCTGGGGGAAGTGCGGATAGCAGACGAGGTGGTAGCCATTATCGCAGGCCTTGCGGCTACAGAAGTTGAGGGAGTTGCATCCATGGCTGGAAACGTGACCAATGAGCTGGTGGCCAAGCTGGGAATGAAAAAGCTGTCCAAGGGGGTAAAAGTTCTGGTAACGGGACAGAATGTAGATGTGGACCTGGCTCTGAATATTGATTATGGATACAGCATAATGAAGGTATCTGAGCGTGTGCAGGATAAGGTGAAGGCGGCTATTGAAAATATGACCGGACTTCATGTTTCTATTGTAAACATTCGGATTGCCAGCGTAAATATGGATAAAGTGAGATAACTTAAGTTGAGCAAAATAGGAGGGACGGTCCCCAGGGACTGTCCCCTTTTGGACTAAAGGAGTTTATATGAAAAGAAGGGAGCTGCGGCGGCATATTTTTGAGATGCTGTTTCGAATCGAGTTTCATTCCTCAGAGGAGATGGAGGAGCAGCTGGGGCTGTTTATACAGGGCCTGAAGGAGGAGCAGGAGGTTACCTTTGCGGACGAACTCTATATTCGGGAGAAATATAAGAGTATCATAGGGATGTTGCCGGCTTTGGATCAGGTAGTGTCAAAGGCTTCCCAGGGCTGGAAACCCTCACGTATGGGAAAGGTGGAGCTGACGATTCTCAGGCTGGCTGTCTATGAAATGCAGCACGATGAGGATGTGCCTGTGGGGGTAGCCATCAACGAGGCAGTGGAACTGGCAAAGGAGTTCGGACAGGCGGATTCCTCGTCCTTTATCAACGGGGTCCTGGGAAAATCCGCAAGAGGCCAGGAGGACAAAGAGGATGTTCCAGATACAGAGTCTGAAGATGCGGAAGAGCGTAAGGAGCCGAAAGCAGCACCCATAGAGACGGGACCGGCTGGTCCGGAAAGGAAAGGGAGGGGACAAGCTTCGGAGGCGGCGGGAAAGCCTAAAAAGAAGGTGTATATAACCCGACATCCGGAAAGAAGCTCCATAAGAGATGAAAAATAATGGAAGGCCGGACCAGGCGTACACCGTCAGCCAGGTCAACGGCTATATCAAAAACATGTTTACCCAGGATTTCCTTCTGGTGCGGCTGTATGTGCGGGGGGAAGTTTCCAACTGTAAGTATCACAATTCTGGACATATTTATTTTTCCCTGAAGGATAAGGGAGGCACCCTCAATGGTGTGATGTTTGCAGGCCAGAGAAGGGGGCTTTCTTTTCCCCTAAAAGACGGACAGCAGGTACTGGTGCTGGGCAGCGTGTCGGTGTATGAGCGGGATGGTCGCTATCAGCTCTACGCCAAAGAGATTTTGCTGGACGGAGTGGGACAGCTCTATGAGCAGTTTGCCAGGCGAAAGGAAGAGCTGGAGGAGATGGGCATGTTTGCCCAGGAGTATAAAAAGCCCATTCCTTTTTACAGCCGAAGGGTGGGTGTGGTGACAGCCCCCAGGGGGGCAGCCATCCAGGATATCTGCAATATATCCAGAAGGCGCAATCCTTATGTGCAGCTGATCCTGTATCCGGCCAAGGTCCAGGGGGAAGGATCGGCCGAGAGCATTGCCCGGGGTATCCAGGCTTTAGATGCCTGTGGCGTGGATGTGATCATTGTGGGACGGGGCGGTGGCTCCATAGAGGATCTGTGGGCCTTCAATGAGGAAATCGTGGCCCGGGCTATTTTTTCCTGTCAAACGCCAGTAATCTCCGCAGTGGGACATGAGACGGATACCACCATTGCAGACTATGTGGCGGATCTCAGGGCTCCCACCCCCTCGGCGGCTGCGGAGCTGGCCGTGGCCGATTTTGAGGAGCTTTTGCAGAAGCTTTATGGCTACCAAAGCGCCCTGTACTCTACTATGGAATATCAGCTGGAGCAAAGGAGGGATCGTCTGGAGCGGTTTCAGCTTCGGCTGTTTCATCTAAGCCCTCGGCAACGGCTCTACGAAAAGCGCATGCGGGCAGCGGAGCTGGAAAATCGGTTTGAGATGGGGATGGAGCAAATTTTTGACCGGGTTCGCAGTGCGGTGGCTCTCTATGCGGAGCGGCTGGAGGGATTTTCGCCCTTGCGGAAGCTGAGTCAGGGTTATTCCTATGTGACAGCCAGAGAGGGAAGCTGTGTCACACAGGTGGGACAGGTAGTACCAGGGGATATGCTGAGGATTCAGGTGAGAGATGGCCTGATTCATGCCAGAGTACAAGAGACAGAAAAGCAGGAGCCGGATATGCGGCATACGGAAAGGGGTGTCTGATGGCAGCGAAAGAGACAGAAAAGCAGATTCCGGCATCGGAGCTGACTTTGGAGAAAGCGTTTACCAGGCTGGACGAGCTGCTGGAGCAGCTGGGAAATAAAGAGGTGAGCCTGGACGAGTCCTTTCAGGCCTATGCAGAGGGGACCAGGCTTTTAAAATATTGTAATGACCATCTGGATCAGGTGGAGAAACGAATGCAGATATTGGACGAGGAGAGTGGTCTGGATGGACTTTAAGGAAGCACTGCTGACAAAGACGGAGGAGATCGAAGCCATAATAAAAAGCTATCTTCCCCGGGAGGATGGATTTCAAAAGACCATATTGGAGGCTATGAACTACAGCATCCTGGCAGGGGGAAAGCGGCTGCGGCCTATGCTTATGCAGGAGACCTACCGGATGTTTGGAGGAAAAGGGGAGATTATCAATCCCTTTATGGTGGCCATCGAGATGATTCACACCTATTCCCTGGTTCACGATGATCTGCCAGCCATGGATAATGACCAATATCGTCGGGGAAAGGAGACCACCTGGGCCAAATTCGGGGAGGATATGGGAATTCTCTGTGGAGATGCCCTGTTAAATTATGCCTTTGAGACGGCAGCGCAGGCCTTTTCTCTACCAGAGGCAGACGCCAATACGGGAAAAGCCTTTCAGATTCTGGCCAATAAGGCGGGGATTTACGGCATGATCGGCGGCCAGGTTGTGGACGTACAGGCGGTAGGGATGCCTCTGGAGCGGAAACGGTTGGATTTTATTTATGCCTTAAAGACAGGCGCGCTGATTGAGGCATCCATGATGGTGGGAGCCGTGCTGGCTGGTGCCGAGGAAGCTTTGGTGGAGCGGATAAGTCAGGTGGCTCTGGATGTGGGACTGGCCTTTCAGATTCAGGATGATATCCTGGATGTGACCAGCACTTTGGAGGTGTTGGGAAAGCCTATTCACAGCGATGACAAAAATGAGAAAACCACTTATGTAACTTTGGAAGGATTAGAAAAGGCAAAGAAAGATGTGGAGCGGATTTCCAGGCGGGCCATGGAGTCTCTTGGTTCTCTGCCCTGCGAGAATCCCTTTTTACTGGAGCTCATTGAGATGTTGATTACCAGAGAAAAATAAAAGGAGAACCTATGATACTGGAAAAGATCAATCAGGCTAACGATATTCAAAAGCTGTCCAAGGAGGAGTGGGGACCTCTGGCTGCAGAGATTCGCCAGTTCCTGATAGAAAAAATCAGTGTGACAGGAGGACATCTGGCCTCCAACCTGGGGGTGGTGGAACTGACCATGGCCATGCACTTATTTTTTCATTTTCCGGAGGATAAGGTGGTGTGGGATGTGGGGCATCAGGCCTACACCCATAAGCTTTTAACAGGGCGCAGGGCCGGGTTTGACGTGCTGCGCAAATACGGAGGCATGAGCGGATTTCCCAAGCGAAAGGAGAGCGAATGTGACTGCTTTGACACCGGCCACAGCTCCACCTCCATATCTGCGGGGATTGGCCTGGTAAAGGCCCGGGATCTGCAAGGAGGAACCCAGGCAGTGGTTTCCGTTATCGGGGATGGAGCCCTTACAGGAGGTATGGCCTATGAGGCCTTGAACAATGCCTCTCAGCTGAAAAGCAACTTTATTATTGTTCTAAATGACAATCAGATGTCCATTGCCCCCAATGTGGGAGGCATGTCCAATTATCTCAACGGGCTGCGTACAGCCGGAGCCTACACAGGCTTTAAGGAGGGATTGCAGAATACTCTGGAGCTGTTGCCGGGAGGAGAGCGGGTGATCCGCCAGCTGAAAAAAACCAAGAGCGGATTAAAACAGCTGATTATCCCAGGGATGCTCTTTGAAAATATGGGTATTACCTATCTGGGACCCGTGGATGGTCACGATATAGACCAGATGATGAAAACCTTCGGGGAGGCTCGCAGGTTGAAGCAGGCGGTGATCATTCACGTAAAGACAGTGAAGGGAAAGGGATATGAGCCAGCGGAGCGCCATCCGGCCCGGTTTCATGGGGCGGAGCCCTTCCAGATAGAGAATGGTCTGCCAAAGTCCACGCGAACCAAGGCCAATTATACGGACGTTTTCTCCACAGTCATGCGCAAGATGGGAGACCGGGATGAAAAGCTGGTGGCCATTACGGCAGCCATGCCTGACGGCACAGGCCTGAAACGATTTCGCAATATGTTTCCGGAAAGGTTTTTTGACGTGGGGATTGCAGAGGAGCATGCCGTAACCTTTGCGGCTGGGCTGGCGGCCGGTGGTATGAAGCCGGTGGTGGCGGTGTATTCTTCTTTTTTACAGCGGGCCTATGACCAGATTCTCCATGATGTGTGCATCCAGAATCTTCATGTGGTGTTTGCCATTGATAGAGCCGGTTTGGTAGGCAGTGACGGAGAAACCCATCAGGGGATTTTCGATTTATCCTACCTGTCCTCTATTCCCAATATGACCCTTCTGGCCCCCAAGAATAAATGGGAGCTTTCGGATATGCTAAAATTCGCCTTGAAGTATCAGGGGCCCATTGCTATCCGCTATCCCAGAGGGGAGGCCTACGATGGACTGGGAGAGTTCCGTAGGCCCATCCAGACAGGGAAGAGCGAAGTGATTTATGAGGAGGGAGAGATTGCCCTGCTGGCCGTGGGAAGCATGGTTAAGACTGCTGAGCAGGTGCGCCGCCGGATTAAGGAAATTGGCTATCATTGTTCCCTGGTCAATGTGCGGTTTGTAAAGCCTCTGGATGAGGACACGATTTTAGAGCTGGCCAAAAGCCATCGGTTGTTGGTTACTTTGGAGGAGAATGTCCGCTGTGGAGGTTTTGGACAACAGGTACAGGATTTTTTGTGTGCCCGGGGAATTACTACAGAGCTCATAAATGTTTCCATTCCTGATGAGTATGTGGAGCATGGAAATGTGGAGCTTTTGTATCAGGAAGTGGGTTTGGATGCCCAGACAGTGGTAAAGCGGATAGTGACCCGCTACGTGAGTATGTAGAAAGGAACAAGGAGATGAAGGAGCGGTTGGATGTGATGCTGGTGGAACGGGGACTGGCGGCATCACGGGAAAAGGCCAAGGCGGTGATTATGTCCGGCTGCGTTTATGTAGAGGGACAAAAGGAGGATAAGGCGGGGGCCACCTTTCCTTCGAATGCCAAGATTGAGGTGCGGGGAAACACTCTTCGGTATGTGAGCCGGGGAGGGCTCAAGCTAGAAAAGGCACAGAAGGTCTTTCAGCTTCAGCTGGAAGGGAAAATCTGTATGGATGTGGGCGCCTCTACCGGAGGCTTTACGGACTGCATGCTGCAAAATGGAGCCGCAAAGGTGTATGCGGTAGATGTGGGACATGGACAGCTGGACTGGAGATTGCGCAACGATTCCCGGGTGGTCTGCATGGAAAAAACCAATATCCGCTATGTGGAGCCTGCGGATGTGCCGGAGCCTGTGGATTTTGTATCCATTGATGTATCCTTTATCTCTTTAACCAAGGTACTGCTTCCCGTTCGGCAGCTTTTAAAGGACCAGGGTCAGGTAGTGTGTCTTATCAAACCCCAGTTTGAGGCTGGAAGGGAAAAGGTGGGGAAAAAGGGTGTGGTCCGGGATCGGGCTACCCATCTGGAAGTAATAGAGAAGGTTATGGGCTATGCCTGGGAAATTGGCTTTGACCTGCTGGATTTGGATTTCTCGCCGGTGAAGGGGCCGGAAGGAAATATTGAGTATCTGCTTAAGCTTGAAAAGCAAGGAGAGAGTTTCCGGACAGGGACCCGGCCGGCATTTCCTAAAGAGGCAGATCCAAAGGAGATTGTGGAAGCCGCCCACCAGGCGCTGGACGGATAAATACACAGGATAGATGAGGACGGGAACATGGATTACTTTTATGTCATCACCAATGAGCAAAAGGATGTGGGGCTTCAGACTACCCAAAGGATTCAAAATTACCTTTTGCAGCATGGAAAAAAGTGTCAGGTTCGAGAGTTTCAGATGGCCCGGCAGGAGGGGAGAGCCCACGGGGAGGGGGCCATTCCAAAGGCCTTTGGGGGCAGCCGGGAAAAGGGACGATATACAGACATTGATTTGGTTCCGAAAGAGACCCAGTGCATCTTGGTGCTGGGAGGGGACGGAACGCTGATTCAGGCGGCACGGGATACGTTGGAGCGGCAGCTTCCCCTTCTGGGCATCAATATGGGGACTCTGGGATATCTTGCAGAGATTGAAAAGAACCATCTGGAGTATGCCCTGGATTGTCTAATGGAAGATCGGTACCTGGTGGAGGAGCGTATGATGCTCTATGGAAGAGTGTTCCGGGAGGGAAAGAAGGTGTCAGAGGATTGCGCTCTCAATGATATTGTGATTAGCCGTTATGGTTCCCTTCGGGTGATCTCCTATCAGCTCCATGTAAATGATGCCTTTTTGAATGCTTACGCGGCTGATGGGATGATTGTGGCAACACCCACAGGTTCCACAGGCTACAGTCTGTCGGCGGGAGGGCCCATCGTGTCACCCAGCGCAGCTATGACCATTTTAACCCCCATCTGTCCTCATACTCTGAATACCAGAAGTGTTGTGCTCTCCCCAGAGGACCGGATTCGGATTCAGATTGATCCGAGAAAATCCACATCCCAGGAAGAGGCCCTGGTTGCTTTTGACGGGGAGCAAGCAGCGGTTTTGGGTGGGGGAGATTTTGTGGAGATTCAGAGAGCTCGCCAGGTGACAAAAATATTAAAAATCAGTAATGCAAGCTTTCTTCAGGTGCTGCGAAACAAAATGGGGGAAAATTAAGCAGGCAGAGGAAGGGATAGAATTTTACGGTCCGGTATTGCAGGGAGGTAGGACAGATGAAGCTGGAAAGGCATTCAAAAATTATTGAGCTGATTGGGCAGTATGAAATCGAGACCCAGGAGGAGCTGGCTCTTCGGCTGAATCAGGCGGGTTTTCCTGTAACCCAGGCTACGGTGTCTAGAGATATCCGGGAGTTAAAGCTTACCAAAATGATGGTGGATGGGCGACAGCGGTATGTGGTGGTTCGAAACGAAAACGGTCGCATGAGCGAGAAATACATAGGGATTCTCCGGGAGGGCTTTGTGTCCATGGAAATGGCCCAGAATATCTTGGTGATTAAGACAGTATCCGGTATGGCTATGGCTGTGGGGGCGGCGCTGGACGCCATGCATTGGAGCGAGGTGGCAGGATGTATTGCCGGGGATGATACGATTTTTTGTGCCAATCGCTCCGTGGATGATACGTTGGTAGTCATGGAAAAGCTGAAGAAGATTTTAAAACCGTAAAGGAGATTTATGCTGCAACATTTACATGTGAAGGATCTGGCTCTTATCAAGGAGGCAGAGATAGATTTTACACAGGGACTGAATATTCTCACCGGAGAGACGGGAGCTGGAAAATCTCTTCTCATCGGATCGGTGAACTTGGCTTTGGGGGGAAAGGTTTCCCGGGATATGGTCCGCAGTGGTGCGTCCTATGGGCTGGTGGAGCTGGTTTTCCAGGTGGAGCGTCCCAAAGAGAGAGAGGCTCTTGGCCAGCTGGACTTGGAGCTGGAGGAGGATCAGTTGATTCTCTCACGAAAGATCACAGGGGGAAAGAGCATCAATAAGATAAACGGTGAGATTGTAACTGCCGGGGTACTTCGGGAGGCCGCCGGGGTATTACTGGATCTCCATGGGCAGCATGAGCACCAATCTCTTCAGCAAAAGAGAAAGCATCTGGAAATTTTAGACGAATTTTCCAGGGATATTTTATCTCCTATCAAGGAAGAGCTAAGCAGTGTTTACCAGAAATATCAGGATCTCCAGAAGGAATTGGAAAATTTTTCCAAAGATGAAATCTCCCGAAAGAAGGAGGCAGATTTCCTGGAATATGAGATTGGGGAAATCGAAAATGCGGGGCTAAGGCCAGGGGAGGATGAGGAGCTGGAAGCATTGTATCAGCGCATGACTCATGCAAAAAAGATTACACAGGCCCTCTCTTTTGTCCATGGAGAAACAGGATATGAGGAACATATGGCGGCGGGAGAACGCATTGGGAGAGCTCTAAAGGAGCTGTCTTTAGTGGCAGATTACGATGAGCGCCTTTTGGAGCTTGCGGATCAGTTATCCAGCGTGGACGGACTTCTCAATGATTTTAACAGGGATGTATCGGAATATCTTTCTGAGATGGAGTTTGGGGAGGAGGTATTTTCTGAGACCCAGGAAAGGTTGGATCTTATCAATACCCTGAAATCTAAATATGGAAAGAATATTTCTGATATTTTGGAATATCAGGAGAAGGCAAAGAATCGCCTGGAGGAATTGGAGAATTATGACGCGCGAATGGAGGAGCTGACTAGACAGCTACAGCAGGCAGAGAGCTTAGGCAGAGAGCTAAGCGGGAAGCTTTCTGCCATTCGCAGGGAAAAAGCAGATATTTTGTCTGAAAAGATAAAGGCACATTTGGTTGATTTGAATTTTTTGGAGGTGGAGTTTGGGATTCGGCTGGAGTGCTTGCCTGATTTTACGGCAAACGGCTTTGACAGCGCGGAATTTATAATCTCCACAAATCCGGGGGAAGAAGCAAAGCCGCTGGTTAAGGTGGCTTCGGGGGGCGAATTGTCCCGGATTATGTTGGCTATCAAAACAGTATTGGCAGACCAGGAGGATGTAGGTACTGTAATTTTTGATGAGATTGATGTGGGAATCAGCGGAAGAACAGCCCAAAAAGTTTCAGAAAAAATGGCGCTGATCGGAAAAAGCCGTCAGGTTATCTGCATCACCCATCTGGCTCAGATAGCAGCCATGGCGGATAGCCATTTCTTGATTGAGAAGCAGGTTCGAGAGGGCGAAACAAGAACAAATATTCGGAAATTAACTGAGACGGAAAGCGTGGAAGAGCTGGCCAGGATTTTGGGTGGCGCCCGCATTACAGATACGGTTCTTAAGAGCGCCCGGGAAATGAAGGATCTGGCAACAGGGAAAAAATGTTAGAGTACGAATGTGTAGAACTCGCATACTATGAGGGAATGTAAGTAAACAAGACTTACATTCCTATTTTATTTCCGCGAGCAACGAGCCAAGGGCAGGGCGGTGAGCATATATAGAATGAAAGAGTAGGATGTGAGTATATGAGTCATAGGATGACCGATAGCTTCTTGGGGCTGAAAACGCGCCGGGCCAGATATCGTTTGTTCCTCTGCATAGGGATGCTGTTAAGCTTACTGGGGCTAGGAGGAATGGCCTATCAGCAGATACAGGGCCAGATCCCGGACAGGCTTCGGGTGGAGGATTTGGATGAACTTTCCCTGGACTTTGGGTGGCTGATAACAGAAGAGGTGACACCGGAGGTTGAAAATGTGTCAGCCAACGCCTTTACCCAGAGAGAATATGAGGTTCAGTGCAGTCTTTTAGGGCTGATTCCGCTGAAAACCGTATCCGTGCAGCTGACAGAGCATGAGAAGGTTTATACAGGTGGAATGCCGGTGGGCATCTATCTGGAGACCAAGGGAATCCTGGTAATCGGCACAGGAGTCATAGAGGGTAAAGACGGCCTGAATTATGAGCCGGCTCGTCATGTGGTCCAGCCAGGGGATTACATTTTGGAGGTGAATCATCAGAGCATTCAGGATAAAAAAGAACTGACAGAACTGATTAGCAATCAACCAGAGGGAGCACTGATTTTGACTCTGCGACGGAAGGGGGAAATAATCCATGTCCGCTTGGAAACAGTGGAAGCGGCCGATGGCAGTCAGAAAGCAGGGATTTGGGTACGGGACAATACCCAGGGAATTGGTACCCTGACCTTTATAACACCGGAGGGCCAATTTGGCGCTCTGGGACATGGAATCAACGATGTGGATACGGGTTTTTTGCTGGAGACAGGAGAAGGAACCCTTTATGAAACCAATATTTTAAATATTAAGAAAGGGGAGAGAGGAAACCCAGGAGAATTAAGTGGTGTGATTACTTATCAGGCGGATCGGGTGTATGGATCCATATTACAAAATGAAACTGTAGGCATTTTTGGCTCCTGCAATCACAAGCTTATGAATGAGACGGGAGGCCAGTTGGTAGAGACTGCCTTTAAGCAGGAGGTACGGGAGGGAAAGGCCGTGATCCGAAGTGCGGTGGACGGAACCCTGACAGATTATGAGGTAGAAATCACAGAGGTACGCTGCAACGAAAGAGACATGAATAAGGGTATTGTGCTGGAAGTGACAGATGAGCGTCTGCTTTCCATGACAGGTGGAATCGTGCAGGGTATGAGCGGAAGTCCCATTCTCCAGGACGGAAAATTAATAGGAGCGGTTACGCATGTTTTTGTACAGGATTCAGCAAAGGGTTTTGGCATTTTTATTGAAAATATGCTGGAACAGGTCGAATAAAAGAAAGAGGTGTCGAATGATGTCAGCGGGTGTCAAACAAAGCAGATACTTTGCTCTTGCGGGAAAATAATGGAAAAATTAAAATAATAGGGTAAGATTTTGTAGGATAGCATATATATTAGTTGAGCAGGTGTACTAAGGAGTATTGTTACAAAACGGTGACAGTAAAAATATGGGAGGATTTAACATGAATAAGTGGAACGTGGTAGTAGCAGATGACAACGAGAGAATGGTACAGCTGCTGGACGCAATGATTCAGGGAGATGCACAGCTGCAGCTGGTAGGCACAGCGGGAAACGGGGAAGAAGCCTACAAAATTATTCGCAAGACAGAGCCGGATATAGTACTCCTGGATTTGATTATGCCACGCATGGACGGTCTAGGTGTTTTGCAAAAGCTGAAAAAGGAAGGCGGCATGAAGAAACAACCTACGATCATTGTAATTTCTGCTATAGGTGAGGAGGGGATTGCAGATGATGCATTCCGCTTAGGGGCTAGCTATTACATGATGAAGCCGTTTAATACCGAGGCGCTTCTGGAGCGGATGCACGATGCACAGGAATATTCCACAAAAAAGCCTTCCCCTGGAAGAAAGGCTGGTTTGGCCGCAAGACCAGAGCGCTTTGAAGAACATAACCTGGAGACAGATGTAACCAGTATGATCCATGAGATTGGGGTACCTGCACATATTAAGGGCTATCAATATCTGCGGGATGCCATTATGATGTCTGTAAAAGACATGGATATGCTAAATTCCATAACAAAGATATTATATCCCACCATTGCAAAAAACCATCAAACAACTCCAAGCCGAGTGGAGCGCGCCATCCGTCATGCTATTGAGGTTGCTTGGAGCAGGGGAAAAATGGATACCATCGACGAGCTGTTTGGATATACCGTAAGTACTGGGAAAGGAAAGCCTACCAACTCAGAATTTATAGCCCTGATATCTGATAAAATCCGTCTGGAATATAAAATGCGTTAGGGTGTCCATAATGCACAAAAAATAAGATTTTTTTCTTCCAAAATCTTTCATTCTGTAGTATACTAAACACATACAATGAAATGCGTGTCACAGGGAGGAATCAGTTAATGAAAAAGGTCTTATTTGTAGCTTCCGAGGTTGTTCCTTTTATTAAGACAGGAGGACTTGCTGATGTTGTCGGCTCTCTGCCGAAATATTTTGATAAGGAGCATTTTGACGTTCGGGTAATTGCACCCAAATATATGTGCATGGCCCAAAAATGGAAGGACCAGATGCAGTATTTGACCCATTTTTATATGGAGCTGGGGTGGCGCACACAGTATGTGGGAATTTTGCAGATGGTGTATGAGGGCGTACAGTTTTACTTTGTTGACAACGAGTTTTATTTTTCTGGATCAAAGCCCTACGGGAATATTTATGAAGATATTGAGAAATTTGCGTTTTTCTCAAGGGCAGCCCTTTCCGCGTTGCCAGTTATCGGGTTCCAGCCGGATATTGTCCATTGCCATGACTGGCAGACAGGTCTGGTTCCCGTATATTTGAAGGATAGCTTCCACCAGGGAGAATTCTTCGCTGGTATGAAGTCCGTGATAACTATACACAATTTAAAATTCCAGGGGATCTGGGATAAAAAGACCGTGATGAATATTACGGGGCTTTCCCCCTATTATTTTGCACCAGATAAGTTGGAGGCATATGGAGATGCCAATTACTTAAAGGGTGGAATCGTATATGCAGATGCCATCACAACAGTGAGTGAGACCTATGCGGAAGAGATTAAAACTCCCTTCTATGGGGAACATCTGGATGGCTTGATGCAGGCCCGCTCCAATGCGCTGCGGGGAATTGTCAATGGCATTGACTACAAGGAATATGACCCCATGACAGACACTTTTATAAAGAAAAATTACAATGCGGTGAATTTCCGCAAGGAGAAGGTTAAGAACAAGTTAGCGCTCCAGGAAGAGCTGGGACTGACAGTGGATGCAAAGAAGATGATGATTGGTGTCGTCTCCCGTCTGACAGATCAGAAGGGCTTTGATCTGATTGATTATGTTATGGATGAGCTGTGCCAGGATGATATCCAGCTGGTAGTGCTGGGAACTGGGGAAGAGCGCTACGAAAATATGTTCCGACATTTTGCATGGAAATATCAGGGAAAGGTGTCAGCCAATATCTTTTATTCTGAGGCTATGTCCCACAAGATTTACGCCTCCTGTGATGCTTTCCTTATGCCCTCGTTGTTTGAGCCCTGCGGCTTAAGCCAACTTATGAGTTTGCGCTATGGGACATTGCCCATTGTCCGGGAAACTGGCGGACTCAAGGATACGGTGGAGCCCTACAATGAGTATGAGAATAAAGGAACAGGTTTCAGCTTCCGCAATTACAATGCTCATGAGATGCTAAATACCATCCGCTATGCGGAGCGCATCTATTATGACAAGAAGCGGGAGTGGAACAAGCTGGTGGATCGTGCTATGGCTATGGACTTTTCTTGGAGCAATTCTGCTAAAAAATATGAAGAATTATACAACTGGCTGGCCGGCTGAAATGAATAGGCTCCCTCCTTTTTTCACATACTAAGGGTGTGAGAAAAGGAGGGATTTTTTATGACACAATTATCAGAACTGGATGTGCAGAATCTGCGTCATTTAATTGGCAGTTATGAGACCACCCATTGTAAAATGACTGATTACGCAAAAAATGCAACGGACCAGCAGGTGAGACAATTTTTCCAGAAATCGGCCCAGTCCGCGATGGAAAACAAGCAGCAGTTAATGCAATTTTTAAAGTAGGAGGCAGCAAAGATGGATGAGAAAACCATGGTATCGGATGCTCTGTGGGGCATCAATGGAGAGCTGAAATTTTTTGGCGATGTGATTGCACAGACGGAGGAGCCTAAGCTTAAGCAGACCTTAAAGCAGATGCGCAATAAATGCGAGATGTCTCAGGAAGAATTGTATCAGATCGCTCGGGCAAAATCCTATTATGTGCCGGCCAGCAAGGCTACGGATGAGGAAGTGGCCCATGTGCGCTCCCTGTTCAGCCAGGGCAGCATGCTGTAAGTAACAAGAAAACACAAAAGACAGCCGCTGGAATATTCTCCGGCGGCTGTTTTCCTATGATTTCCATGAGTGAAGGTGACAGAAAGCCGGATGCTTTGAAAAGGTTGGGAGAATTTAGAGAGCCGGAAGATAAGTCTGGCTTTCCCCATAGGGTTGTGTTATACTTTTTTCAGTACTTGTGGAAGGGGGAGGAGCCTTGGGGGCCTTACCTTTGAAGGAGCGGGAGGTACATATGAGAGAATTACCAAAATTGGATAATCTGGACAGACGGATACGCTATGTCCATTTGATGTTTGAGCGAGATACCAGGCAGCTTCCCCATTTTGAAATACCTCGGGGTTATGAGTTTCGGTATTTTCAGGATGGAGATCGGGACGATTGGATTGCCATTGAATGGAGTGCTGGGGAATTTCACAGCTATGAGGAAGGGCGAGAAGCCTGGACCAGATTTTATGAGGGACATGAGGAGGAATTGGGTTCCCGAATGTTTTTTATTGTAAATCAGGCAGGCGAAAAGGTGGCCACCGCTACCGCTTACTATGATGTCACTGGCGTGCCGGAACCAGGAGTAGGTAGGCTTCACTGGGTGGCGGTAAAGCGGGAGTACCAGGGAAGAGGACTTGCACGGCCCTTAATCTCCAGGGCGCTGGAGCGATTGAAGGAGCTGGGCTATGAGCGGGTAAAGCTTTCCACCCAGACCACCACCTGGGTAGCCTGCCGGTTGTACATGGACTTTGGCTTTCATCCGGAGCCCCAAAATGTGCAGGAGAGCCCGGAGGGATGGCGAATTCTAAAAAGGCTTACGAACCATCCGGTTCTGGAAGAATTTCCTATTGCAGAAGAAGAGGAGCTGTGGGCTAAGGAAGGGATAATTTCGTGTTGACGCCCTTAAAAATCCCGTATATAATGGACGAAACAACCAAATTTTGGGTAGAGGAGAGAGGAAATGAGTAAGGTAAGAACCAGATTTGCACCCAGTCCCACCGGCCGCATGCACGTGGGAAATTTGAGAACGGCCCTGTATGCCTATTTAATTGCCAAGCATGCGAAAGGAGACTTTCTTTTGCGCATTGAGGATACGGACCAGGAGCGCCTGGTAGAGGGGGCAGTGGATATTATTTATCGAACCCTGGAAAAGACCGGGCTTTTACACGATGAGGGACCGGACAAGGATGGGGGTGTGGGACCCTATGTGCAGAGTGAGCGCCAGGCATCTGGGATTTATCTTCAGTATGCCAAGCAGCTCATTGAAAAGGGAGAGGCTTATTACTGCTTCTGCGATAAGGAGCGATTGGATTCCCTGAAAACGCAGGTGGCAGGAAAGGAGATTGTGATCTATGACAAACACTGCCTTTCCTTAAGCAAGGAGGAGGTTGCGGCCAAGCTGGCAGCCGGTGTTCCCTATGTAATTCGCCAGAATAACCCTTCCACAGGCACCACAAGCTTTGTAGATGATATCTATGGGGAGATTACTGTGGACAATGGGGAGCTGGATGATATGATTCTGATTAAGTCAGATGGATATCCCACCTACAATTTCGCCAATGTGGTGGACGACCATCTGATGGGCATTACCCATGTGGTTCGGGGAAATGAGTATCTGTCCTCTTCCCCCAAATATAACCGGCTTTACCAGGCATTTGGCTGGGAAGTGCCCACCTATGTGCATTGTCCTCTGATCACCGATGAGGAGCACAAAAAGCTTTCCAAACGGTGTGGACATTCCTCCTTTGAGGATTTAATTGAGCAGGGATTTCTCACAGAGGCCATTGTAAACTTTGTAGCCTTACTTGGCTGGAGTCCGGAGGAGGATCGGGAGATTTTCACTTTGGAGGAGTTGATTCAGGCCTTTGACTATCATCATATAGGAAAAGCTCCCTCTGTTTTTGATTATACCAAACTGAAATGGATGAATGGGGAATATATGAAGGCCATGGAGTTTGACACTTTTTATCAAATGGCTCTTCCCTATATTAAAGAAGTCCTTACAAAGGACTATGACTTGAAAAAAATTGCCGCCATGGTGAAGACTCGCATTGAGATCTTTCCGGATATCGCGGGACATATCGATTTCTTTGAGGAGCTTCCAGAGTATGACACGGCTATGTATGCCCACAAGAAAATGAAAACCACCAAGGAGTCTTCCCTGGAGGTTTTGACGGATCTGTTGCCCCGGCTGGAGGTCCAGGAAGACTATCGTAATGATGCCCTGTATAAGCTTCTTTCCGACTATGTGGCAGAAAAGGGCTGCAAAAATGGTTATGTGATGTGGCCAGTGCGGACAGCTGTGTCAGGGAAGCAGATGACACCCTGTGGCGCCACAGAGATTATGGAGGTTCTTGGACGGGAGGAATCCGTAAAGCGCATTCGCAAAGCCATAGAGCTTTTAAGCTGTTAGAGGAGTTTTTATGCCGAATTTATCCAAATCCCAGCAGGAGGCCGTTTGTCACAGAGACGGCCCCATGCTGGTTCTGGCAGGTCCCGGTTCCGGAAAAACGAGGGTAATCACCTATCGGATTCAGTATTTAATTGAAGAATACCATATTTCGCCGGCTGAGATCTTGGTGGTAACCTTTACCAGAGCCGCAGCCCAGGAGATGAAGGGACGTTTCCTGGAGCGCATAGGTCAGGAGGCTACAGCGGTTTCTTTTGGCACCTTTCACGCGGTGTTCTTTGGAATTTTAAAGCATGCCTACGGTTTTCGGGCAGATCAGATTGTGCGCACGGAACAGCAGTATGATTTTTTGCGGGATCAGGTGCGCAAGCTGCGGCTGGAAATTGAAGATGAGGGGGAATTTTTGTCTGATCTGCTGGGGGAAATCGGACGGGTAAAAAATCAGCGGTTGCCTCTTGAGGACTACCGAGCCGTAAGCTGCGATACCGCTGCCTTTCAGCGGCTATATCAGGGATATGAGGAGCGGCTTCGTCGGGCGCGCCTTCTGGATTTTGATGATATGTTGGGCTACTGCTATGAGCTTTTTATCCAGCGATCCGACATTCTGGCTGCCTGGCAGCGAAAGTACCGCTATATTCTGGTGGATGAGTTTCAGGATATCAATCAGCTGCAATATGACATTATCCGCATGCTGGCGGCACCGAAAAATCATCTCTTTGTGGTGGGAGATGACGACCAGGCGATTTATGGCTTTCGAGGGTCCTGCCCGGAGTTGATGCTGCATTTCCAGAAGGATTTTCCGGAGGCCAAGCGGGTGCTTTTGGATCGAAACTACCGTTCCACGCCCCAGATTGTGGAGCAGAGTCTGTGGCTTATCCGCCAGAATGAAAACCGCTTTAAAAAGGAACTCTCCGCAGAAAAACCGGATGGACCTCCTGTTTTGTTCCACACCTTTGCCAATCAGGAGGAGGAACTGGACAGCATGGTAGATAAAATCCGGGCCTTTGGTGAGCGGGGTGGCAGCTATCAGGATGTGGCAGTGCTGTTTCGGACGAATACCCAAGCCTCCGGACTTGTGGAGAAGCTTATGGAGCGAAACATTCCTTTTCAGATTCGGGATCGTCTCCCAAACTTGTATGACCACTGGATTTCCAAGCACATACAGGCGTATATCCGTATGGCACTGGGCTCTCGGAAGCGACAGGACTTTCTAATGGTGATGAACCGGCCCAAGCGCTATCTCAGCAGGGATGTCCTGGAAAACCAGGAGATTTGTTTGGAGGAGCTCTACAAGCTCTACGATGATAAGCCTTGGGTCTGTGAACGCCTGGAAAAGCTGGAGTATGACTGGAAGATGCTTGCCCGGATGAAGCCCTTTGGGGCCATTCACTATATCCGCCATGTGGTGGGATATGAGGAATATCTGCGGGAATATGCGGAATTTCGCGGTGTAAAACCAGAGGAATTTTTGGAGGTCTATGAAGAAATCCAGGAACAGTCCCGCCGGTTTTCCTCTTTTACAGAGTGGTTTGCCTATCTGGAGGAGTATGAGAAGGAGCTTAAACGCCAAGCTAGGGACCAGGAAAAGCGAAGAGATGGGGTGGTCCTTTCCACCATGCACAGCAGCAAGGGGTTGGAGTACCAGATTGTATTTATCCCTGACGCCAATGAGGGGATTACACCCCACAAGCGAGCGGTATTGCCCGAGGAAATTGAGGAAGAACGCCGGCTGTTTTACGTGGCCATGACCCGAGCCCGAGAGGTTTTATACATATTTGCAGTGAAGGAGCGACATGGAAAACAACAGAGCGTTTCCCGGTTCTATCTGGAGGCAGGGGCAAAAGGGGCGCTGGCAGAGCAAAACGGAACTTATATTAGGAGGTAGAAAATATGTGGAAGTTAATAAAACCAGAGGAAATTAAAGATAATGTATTCCAGGCCATAGGGAAGGATTGGATGTTGATTACGGCTGGCACGGAAGAGAAGGCCAATGCCATGACGGCCAGCTGGGGTGGTATGGGGATTTTGTGGAGGAAGCCAGTGGTGACTGCCTACATTCGTCCCCAACGCTTTACCAAGGGTCTGGTGGACGCCCAGGATACCTTTACTTTAAGCTTCTATGAGGAGGCATACAGAAAAAGTTTAAATTATATGGGGACTGTTTCCGGGGCACAGGAGGATAAGATCGCAGGTGGTGGATTAACCTTGAAGCTTTTTGACGGCGTGCCGGCCTTTGAGGAAAGCCGTATGGTTCTGGTGTGCAAAAAGCTTTATACCCAGGAGCTTAAAGAGGAATGCTTTCTGTATCCGGAGCTGATTGAGCAAAACTATGCCCAAAAAGATTTTCATACCATGTATATAGGGGAAGTTATGCAGGTGTACGTGAAGGAATCTGATAAATAAACGAAATAAAGCTCCCCTGCTTTTGGCCATAAAACCAAAAGGCAGGGGAGTCTTCTTTTTCCCAAGATTAGTCTTCTTCGTCTAATTCCTCTTCCTCCACGATCTCATCGTATTCTGCCGCATCCAGGAATTCGTCAAAGGCATCAGCCACAGCCTCATACTCCTCATCATCCTCAATGTTTTCCAGGGTAGGACCGCCGTTCTCCTTAATATAACGATAAATATATACCTCGCCGTCCTCGTTTTCGCCGTTTTCATCCAGCGGAAGGAGGGCAATATAGTCACGGCCATTTACCGGAAAGATGGTCAGGATGGCACATTCAATCTGCTCATCGTTGTCCAAGGTCAACGTAACTGTGAGATTTCCATCGCAGGAGTCACAGTTTCCGGTACATGCTTTATCATTGCAATTAGTTTCCATGTTCATTCCTCTCATTCTGAATTGGGTATTATGATCCTTTTGGTGAACCATGATTTAACTCTAACAAATACAACTTAGAAAAGCAACCCTTTTCCACGTAAGAAATTCATAAATTTTTATAAAGAAGTTATTTTGGTTTTCAAGTGTAAGGGTTACGCGATTTGATCCAGGCGCTCCTTTACCTTCCGCAATTCATCCTCCAAAATCCGCACACGGATCAGCAGGAGTTCCTTTTCATTTTCCACTTTTAAGGCATCATCCAGCTTTCTGCTCAGATCCAGATGGCCCTCCGCAACAATCATAATGTTTTTGTCTGTGACATTTTCCATATGTAACATAATATCTATAACGTTCTTCTCAACAGATTTCAGGCGGATATCCAATTCTTCAAAGCTGGTGTCAAAATTCTGTTCGAGATTATCTAGCTTGGCATTAAAATTCTGCTCGAGATAATCCAGCTTACCATCAAAATTTTTCTCGAGCTTGTCCAGCTTGGTATCAAAATTCTGTTCAAGATTATCTAGCTTACCATCAAAATTTTTCTCAAGCTTGTCCAGCTTGACATCAAAATTCTGCTCAAGATTATTCAGCTTACCATCAAAATTTTTCTCAAGCTTGTCTAGCTTGGTATCAAAATTCTGCTCGAGATTATTCAGCTTATCATCAAAATTTTTCTCGAGCTTGTCTAACTTGGCATCAAAATTCTGCTCGAAATTATCTAGCTTACCATCAAAATTTTCCTCCAGGCTGTCCAGCTTGGCATCAAAATTCTGCTCGAAATTATCTAGCTTACCGTCAAAATTTTCCTCCAGGCTGTCCAGCTTGGCATTAAAATTCTGCTCGAAATTATCTAGCTTACCATCAAATCTCTCTTCAAAAGCAGTAAACAGTTGACCGATTGCCTGGAGATCTTCCCTGGTGAGCGCCATCATAAGCCTCCCTTCTGTTTTTTACTTTCCTGTGTACAAGCAGTATAACATATGGGGAGGATAAAGTCTATCACCCTTTATTTTTTTCAGCCCTTATGCTATACTTTTTCTACCCTATATGAACATGGAATAGGCGGCAGGAGCAGAAAAAAGAGAGGAGCAAAAATCAGGCCATATGAAATTTATTCAGGATATTACAGAGTTTGTTTTTGTGGAGCACCCACCTGAAAAGGCGGATATCATCTTTATTCCCGGCAGCTCCCACAAAGAGTTGGCGGTTACGGCGGCTAGTCTCTGGCGGCAGGGCTTTGCGCCGTGGATATTGCCTTCGGGGAAGTACAGTAAGCCGGTAGGCCACTGTACCATAGAAGGATTTAAGACCGAATGTGGATATTTGCGACATGTTTTGTTAGAGGAGGGGGTGCCGGAGGCGGCAATCCTCCAGGAACACCAGGCCACCTATACCTATGAAAATGCCATATATTCCCGGCAGGTGACGGATAAAGCAGGGTTGGAGATAAAAAAAGCCATTCTCTGTCCCCAGGCCTATCATGCCAGGCGCTGCCTCTTATATTATGAGATTCTGTATCCGGACACAACGTTTTTTGTCTGTCCCACCAATACGCGGGGGATTACCCGGGACAACTGGTCCACACAGGAGGCATCCATCGATCTGGTCTTAGGAGAGCTGGAGCGATGCGGTGGGCAATTCCATGAAATTTTGCGGATCTATGGAGTAAACCAGTCTGTCTAGAAATGCAGAGTAGGTTTTGGGAAAGTATTTGGTCCATAAGGTACAGCTGAGTATGAGAAACTTATCACAGGAGGAATGTAATGAAGATACAGGAGGTTATTGCACTAGTAAAAAGAACAAAGGATCTGGTGGAAAATCAGGAGCTGGCGGAGCATATAAAAGTAAAAGGACCAGCAGATTATGTAACCCAGGTGGATATTGGGATACAGAATTTTTTAAAGGAAGAGTTATCCCGGCTGGCACCTCAGATACAATTTCTGGGGGAAGAAACCGGACTTCAGGAGCTTACAGGAGACAGCTTTTGGATCTTGGACCCCATTGACGGAACAACCAACCTGATTCACGGGTATCTGCACAGCACCGTATCCCTGGGATTGTGTCAGCAGGGGGAGATAGTGATGGGCATTGTGTATGATCCCTTTCGGGAGGAGGTCTTCTGGGCAGAAAAGGGAAAGGGCAGTTTTTTAAATGATAAGCCTATCCAGGTTTCCAAAAGTGCCAGCCTTTCCAAGACCATTATCGGTGTGGGAACCACGCCCTATCAGAGGGAGCTGGCAGAAGAAAATTTCAAGTGTTTTCACCGGGTTTTTATGCGCTGTCAGGATATTCGTAGAACAGGCTCCGCAGCCATGGAGCTGGCCTACACAGCCTGTGGGCGACAGGGAGGCTATTTTGAAGCCTGCCTGCAACCCTGGGACTACGCGGCTGGGCTTTTGCTGGTTCAGGAGGCCGGAGGTCTTGTGACAGACTTCTTTGGAAGGCCCACAGATCCCAGAAAAGCCGGAAGTGTGGTGGCTACCAATGGCCTTCTCCACAAAGAGCTTCTGGAGCTTTTGAAGAGGGAACCGTCTTAAAGCTGGCAAATTGGTTTACTCTGGATAGACCAATCGATCTTCTCCAATATTTTCCAGAACCTCTTTCAGGTATCTGGCAGCCAGATATTTTGCCATGGGAAGATTCATGTCCAGGTAATTGCCACAGTCTCTGGGAGCTGCTCCGGGAATGGTACCCTCAAAGTCTCGGATAAAGCTCCACAGTTCTCTCATAAGAGGAACAATCTCCCGGGAGGAATAATCCCCAATGAGCAACAGATAAAAACCGGTGCGGCAACCCATAGGACCAAAATACAAGGTCTTGGGGCCAAAGTCCGGATGATTGCGCAGGAAAGTGGCGGCCAGGTGCTCAATGGCATGCATCTCCGCCGTGTTCATCACCGGCTCCTCATTGGGGCTAGTGAAACGCAGATCAAAGGTTGTGACAAGGGTATCCCCCACCGGATCTTTGCGGGAAACATAAACACCGGGCTTAAGCTTTTCATGGTTAATTGTGAAACTAGTAATTTTTTCCATATCCATATCCATCCTTTCTTTGTCTGAGCTTGTGGAAACATCCTTATGTGGACAAAGGAGTGTAGAGCTGTCCACGGAAGGTATGATACCATATTTTTTATTTTGCCACAAGCAATAGAGGTCTCAAAACCTTGACGAAGTCTGGCGGATGGTGGTATGATGATAACAGTTCAGAAATGGATAAGATACTATCATATGCGGACAACCAGGCCATCCCAAAGATCTGGGCGTCAAATTTATGCAAAAAAAGGAAGTGAAGAGTCCATGGACGGGCGAAGTCGAAGTTGCGGCTTACAGAGGAACTTAACATCGGGCGTGGAATTCACTTTTTTCTTTGTGTCAAAATAAGGAAAAGGTCTCTTTTCTGTTGTTTCCCCAGAAGTATTTCACGCCTGTGGCTGCCGGCTGCCTTTGAGCCGGTTTCGACAGAACAGGAGTGAAAAAACCAATGGAAAAATTGAATCTGGAGGAGTGGATGGAGCTGGTGGAGGCGCGCCAGTTTCGGAAGCTTAGAGACATTCTGGTGGAGATGAATGAGGCCGATGTGGCAGAATTCATTCAGGAGCTTGATTTGGATAAGATGGTGCTCATTTACCGGATGCTTCCCAAGGGCATGGCGGCGGACGTGTTTTCCTTTCTGGAGGTGGATGAGCAGGAGCATATTATCAACAGCATTACAGACTATGAGCTGGGAAAGATCGTGGAAGATCTTTACGTAGACGATGCAGTGGACATGCTGGAAGAGTTGCCGGCCACAGTGGTGCGCCGGGTGCTTAAGAATGCGCAGCCGGAAACCCGAAAGCTTATCAATCAGTTTCTCCAATATCCGGAAAACAGCGCGGGCAGCATTATGACCGCAGAGTATATTGGCCTGAAAAAAAATATGACTGTAGAGCAGGCCTTTGCCTATATCCGCAGACATGGGGTGGGCAAGGAGACCATTTATACCTGTTATGTGACTGATGATAAGCGCTGCCTGGAAGGTGTAGTCACAGTCAAGGATCTGCTTATGAATCCCTACGACACCTATATTCGGGATATTATGGATTCCTATGTGATTAAGGCAATCACCACAGAGGATCAGGAGGATGTGGTGGAGACCTTTAACAAATACGATCTTTTGAGCCTTCCTGTTGTGGATCACGAGGATCGATTGGTGGGGATTGTGACCGTAGACGACATTGTGGATGTTATGGAGCAGGAGGCCACGGAGGACTTTGAGAAAATGGCGGCTATGCTGCCTTCGGAAAAGCCTTATTTAAAAACAGGGGTTTTGGAGTTGGCCCGAAATCGAATTCCCTGGCTTTTGATCCTGATGTTTACCTCCATGATAACCGGAGGGATTTTGTTGAAATACGAAAATGCCTTTGCAGTCATGCCCCTGTTGGTTACCTTTGTGCCTATGCTCATGGATACGGGGGGAAACTGTGGTAATCAGAGTAGCACGATGATCATTCGTGGTATGGCAGTGGGAGAGATTGAGCCCTCCGATGCTCTGCGGGTACTCTGGAAGGAATGTCGGGTGGGACTTTTGTGTGGACTGGTGCTGGCCTTGGCCAACTTTATCCGGCTGCTTCTCCAGTATCCGGGTCGGGAGCTGGTATGCCTTACGGTGGTGTTAAGCCTTTTGGGCACAGTGGTACTGGCCAAATCTATTGGCTGCACCATGCCTATTCTGGCCAAGGTTTTGCACCTGGACCCGGCTATTATGGCAGCGCCTTTGATCACCACAGTGGTGGACGCCTGTAGCCTGGTAATCTATTTTAAAATTGCCTGTATGTTGTTGCAAATTTCTTGAAAGTATAAAAAATTGAAAAAGTTGTGAAGGCACACAAGAGGAACCTTAATGGGTGTATAGAGCCACTGTAACGGTATTTAATATTTAGGAGGACTTTTTTATGGAGGTAACGGTTACTTACCTGAACCATAGTGGATTTTTGCTGGAATGGGAAGCCTGCTATTGGCTCTTTGATTACTACCAGGGAGAATTGCCAGTGCTTTCACCAGACAAAAAGCTACTGGTGTTTTGTAGCCACAGCCACAGAGATCATTTTAATCCGGAAATCTTTTCCCTGGCCCAAGGGCGCCCCTGCATCGAATATATAGTTTCAAAGGAGCTAAAGAAAGCCCTTGCCCGGGAACAGAAAAAACACCCGGAGGATCCCCTTCCCAATATTTGCCTTCTTTCAGCAGGGGAGGACCAAAGGTTTTCAGACGGAAGCCAAGGGGAGATCCTTGTGCATGCCCTTCCTTCCACAGACTGTGGCGCTGGTTTTTTCCTGCAATATGAAGGAAAAAGCATTTATCATGCAGGGGACCTTCACTGGTGGATTTGGCCGGGAGAGCCGGAGGAGGAGAACCGGCAGATGACGGGAAGCTATAAGAAGGCCATGGAGTATCTGAAAGGAAAAAACCTGGATCTGGCCTTTACGCCCCTGGACCCCAGACAGGAGGAATACTATGACAGAGGGCTTACCTACCTGCTTCACACAGCTCAGGTGCATTATGTTTTTCCTATGCATTTCTGGGGGGACTTCTCCGTGATTCCCCGGTATCTGAAGGAACAGGGAACGATGGATCCAAACACAGAAATCATAAAAATAGAAAAGGACGGACAGTCCTGGGAGGTGCGCTTATGAAATTTAAAATGGTTCATGAAAATTACAATGTGCTGGATTTGGAGCGGTCTCTGGCTTTTTACGAGAAAGCCCTGGGCCTTACGGAGCAGCGGCGGAAAACCGCTCCGGACGGTTCCTTTATCATTGTCTATGTGGGCAATGAGACCACAGACTTTCAGCTGGAGCTGACCTGGATGCGGGATCGGGAGGAGCCCTATAATCTGGGGGATGAGGAGTTCCACCTGGCCTTTCAGACCCAGGACTATGAGGCGGCCCACAATCTTCACGCTCAAATGGGCTGTATCTGCTACGAAAATCAGGAGATGGGAATTTATTTTATTGCGGACCCGGATGGCTACTGGTTGGAGATCGTCCCGGTAAGATAAGAAAAACAAACTTTTGTTCTGGTGGTTTTTAAGGATTGGAGAGGGGGAGGAGTAAGGTGTTAGCTGTAGAAGAGCGGGTACGGCAATATATGAAGAAGCTGGAGCCAGAATTTATCCGGCATCTGCGTTGGCTCCATCAGCATCCGGAGTTAAGTTTTCAGGAATACGAGACGACTTCTTATATTAAGGAGAAGCTTGTCAGCTGGGGCATTTCCCTGGAGGAATCCCCTGTGGAGACAGGAGTGATTGCCCTCTTAAAAGGAAGGGAGGAGGGGCCCTGTATTGCCCTGCGGGCCGATATAGACGGACTGCCTGTGAGGGAGGAGTCCACCAATGCTTTTCCCTCCCTGCAAGAGGGAAACATGCATGCCTGCGGCCATGACACACACACAGCCTCCCTTCTGGGAGCGGCGCAGATTTTGGCAGCCCTTCGGGAAGAGATCCGTGGCAGTGTAAAATTTATCTTCCAGCCGGCGGAAGAGGTCAGCCTGGGAGCTAAAAAGCTAATGGAGTTTGACTGTCTTGAGAATCCAAAGGTAGATGCAATTTTTGGCTTACACAATTCTCCAGAAATACCCATTGGCACGGTTGCCGTGAAAAAAGGGCCTCTTATGGCTTCCTCGGACAGAATCGTGTTTACTGTGAAGGGACAGGGTGGACATGGAGGAATCCCCCAGCGAAATGCGGATCCCATTGTGGCAGCCGCCGCCATTATCCAGGCTGTGCAGACTGTGGTAAGCCGAAATGTTAGCCCCCTTGATTCGGCGGTGATCTCCATCTGCAATGTGAAGGCCGGAGAGGGAACTGTCAACAATGTGACGCCACATCAGGTAGTTATGTACGGTACCGTGCGAGCGTATAAGCCAGAGATACAGAAGCTTGTAGAAGCCCGTCTGAAAAGCCTTACGGAAAACATTTGCGCAGCCTATGGCTGCCAGGGAAGTCTGGATTATATCTATGAACTGGGGGTGGTGGACAACGCCTTAAGCCTCTATCAGGCGGCTTATGAGGCGGTGGTAGCCACTGGGGCCCAGCCGGTAGATCCAGACCCTTCCACAGGAGGAGAGGATTTCTCGGAATTTTTAAAGGGCGCGCCAGGATTTTTTTATTGGCTGGGCGTGCGCAATGAGGAGAATGACTGTGTGTATTCCTGGCATAGTCCCCATTTTAAGGCGGATGAGCGCTGTGTTGCTATTGGAGCAGGGACCTATGCCATGTCCGTATTTACAGGGATAGAAACTTTGTGCAAAAAAAGTTTGTGAAAAGTATGTCAAATATCCAACAAAGTGTAGGATTGCCGGATATTGGTTTCTTTCGTATAATAAATCCAGAGCAAAGGGACCAGAAAGGGAAAGTGCGGGACCGGGAATGCTTGGAAACCACAAGGCGACGTGGAGGAAGCCGTAGACACGGTAGAATAGGAAGGAGAATTTTGTAATGGGATTCAAATCAGACATTGAAATTGCACAGGAAACAGAGATGCTGCCAATCACGGAGATTGCCAAAAAAGCTGGTATTGACGACAAATATCTGGAGCAGTACGGAAAATATAAGGCAAAGATTGACTACAATCTGCTGAATGAGACAGATGCCAAGGATGGAAAGCTTGTCCTGGTGACAGCTATCAACCCCACTCCTGCAGGAGAAGGAAAGACCACTACCACCGTAGGTCTGGCAGATGGTATGCAGAAGCTTGGAAAGAAAGTAATGGTTGCCCTTCGTGAGCCGTCCCTGGGACCTGTATTTGGTGTAAAGGGCGGAGCAGCCGGCGGCGGATATGCTCAGGTAGTTCCCATGGAAGATATCAACCTTCACTTTACCGGCGATTTCCACGCCATTGGCGCTGCAAATAACCTGCTGGCTGCCATGCTTGACAATCATATTTTCCAGGGAAATGAGCTGAACATCGATCCCCGCAAGATCACCTGGAGAAGATGCGTGGATATGAATGACCGTCAGCTGCGCAATGTGGTAGACGGACTGGGCGGAAAGACCAATGGTATGCCCAGAGAGGACGGCTATGACATTACGGTTGCCTCCGAGATTATGGCAGTGCTCTGCCTGGCCAGCGACATCAACGATCTGAAGAAGAGACTGGCCCGGATAATCGTAGGCTATACTTACGGAAAAGCTTCTGAGCAGAAGCCTGTAACTGCTGGAGATCTTCACGCAGAAGGCGCTATGGCTGCCTTGTTAAAGGATGCCTTAAAGCCCAACCTGGTACAGACCCTGGAGCATGTGCCGGCCATCGTACACGGCGGACCTTTCGCCAATATTGCACATGGCTGCAACTCTGTGACAGCTACTAAGATGGCTATGAAGCTGTCTGATTACACCATTACAGAGGCTGGTTTTGGTGCAGACTTAGGTGCAGAGAAATTCCTGGATATTAAGTGCCGCATGGCAGGTTTGACCCCCAACGCAGTGGTTATCGTGGCAACTGTTCGGGCACTGAAATACAATGGCGGCGTAGCCAAAGCAGATCTGAATAATGAGAACCTGACGGCTTTGGAGGCAGGACTTCCCAACCTGTTAAAGCATGTAAGCAACATTAAGAACGTGTATAAGCTGCCCTGCGTGGTTGCGATCAATGCATTCCCCACAGATACCAAGGCAGAGCTTGACCTGGTAGAGGCAAAATGTAAGGAATTGGGTGTAAACGTTGCTCTGTCTGAAGTTTGGGCCAAGGGCGGCGAAGGTGGCATTAAGCTGGCAGAAGAGGTGATTCGTCTGGTAGAAGAGCCCAATGACTTCAGCTTCTCCTATGAGCTGGAGGGCAGCATTGAGGATAAGCTGAATGCCATCGTACAGAAGATCTACGGCGGCAAGAGAGTGGTTCTCACAGCCAATGCCCAGAAGCAGGCTAAGGAGCTGGAGGCTCTTGGTTTTGGAAACTGCCCCATCTGCGTGGCAAAGACCCAGTACAGCCTGACTGACGATCAGACCAAGCTTGGCGCACCCACTGACTTTGAGGTAACCGTGCGGAACTTAAAGATTTCCGCTGGTGCAGGCTTTATTGTGGCTCTGACTGGAGAGATTATGACTATGCCTGGTCTGCCCAAGGTACCGGCTGCCACCAAGATTGATGTGGATGAGACCGGAAAGATTACCGGATTATTCTAAGAGACCATATAGGAATGCCGCGCAGCAGCTCTCTGGGGAGTGAGCGATGCGGTCTCAAATATAAGCGGTGGGAAGGGTCAGGATTGCGGCCCTTCCCTCTTGCGGGTTATTTATATAGAAAGACGAGGATAGAGGTTATGGGTTTTTCAACAAGCAGATGTGACGAATTTGTAGAGGTTTTGGCCTCCAAGGCTCCGGTACCCGGTGGTGGAGGTGCTTCCGCTCTGGTAGGCGCAGTGGGTATGGCACTGGGCAACATGGTGGGCAGCCTTACCGTGGGAAAGAAAAAATATGCGGATGTGGAAGAGGAAATGTACGCCTTAAAGGAAAAGGCTACGGCCCTCCAGGCAGATTTCCTCCGTCTCATTGAGCGGGACGCAGAAGTTTTTGAGCCTCTGGCCAAGGCTTATGGTATGCCCCGGGAGACCGAGGAGGAAAAAGCGGAGAAGGCACGGGTGATGGCCATCGTATTAAAGGATGCCTGCTCGGTTCCCATGGAGATCATGGAAAAGTGCTGCGAAGCCATTGATTTGATTGTGGAGTTTGCTGCCAAAGGCTCTGCCCTGGCTATCAGCGATGCAGGGGTAGGCGTGGCCTTCTGTAAGGCAGCTCTGCTGGGTGCCTCCCTGAATGTGTTTATCAACACCAAATCCATGGCAGATAAGGAGTATGCGGCTAAGCTTAATGCCAAGGCTGATGCCATGATCGAGAAAT
Organism: Lachnospiraceae bacterium; assembly: GCA_022791975.1. Classification (GTDB taxonomy): domain Bacteria; phylum Bacillota; class Clostridia; order Lachnospirales; family Lachnospiraceae; genus RGIG4284. Next base: position 156,281 of record JAAWAC010000002.1, read on the forward strand.
ATACCAAGCTTGCCGATGAGGTGTTTGCAAGCGTAGAGGGCCGGCTTCGGTAAAGGCCAGGAATTGTGGAGCCGGGGATAGTCCCTGGATTTTAGACAAAAACAAAAAAGAGAGGAAGCAAGTATGGCAAAACAGTTATTGGGAAAAGAGGTAACCGCTGCTTTAAATGAGCGGATTAAAGCAAACGTGGCGACGTTGAAGGAAAAAGGTGTGGATCCCACCCTGGCGATTATCCGTGTGGGAGAAAATGAGAGTGATATTTCTTATGAGAGAGGTGCCACCAAGCGCTGTGAAACTTTGGGAGTGGCCTGCACCAAGATTCTCCTTCCGGCGGATGCCACCCAGGAGCAGGTGTTGGCCGCCGTGGACCAGGTAAACAAGGATGACAAGATTCATGGCGTACTCCTGTTCCGTCCCCTGCCCAAGCATCTGAACCAGACAGAGATTGAGAATGCACTGGACCCAGCCAAGGATGTGGACTGCATGACAGATGGCTCCATGTCTGGCGTGTTTACCGGAAAGCCTTTAGGCTTCCCGCCCTGTACTCCCCAGGCCTGTATGGAAATCCTGGATCACTATGGTATTGACTGCACTGGCAAAAAGGCTGTGGTCATTGGCCGCTCTCTGGTAGTAGGAAAGCCTGCGGCTATGATGCTCATTAAGAAAAATGCCACAGTGACCATCTGCCATACCAGAACCAAGGATATGCCCAGTGTAACCAGGGAGGCGGAGATTCTTATTGTGGCAGCCGGACGGGCCGGTGTGGTAAACAAGGACTATGTATCTCCGGGTCAGATTGTCATTGATGTGGGCATCAATGTGAACGAGGAAGGCAAGCTTTGTGGAGACGTGAAATACGACGAGGTGGAGCCCCTTGTGGAGGCCATTACCCCGGTACCCGGCGGCGTGGGCAGCGTGACCACCTCCGTGCTGGTGGGACATGTGGTAGAGGCTGCTATGCGTAAGCATATGTAACTCTGTTTGCCGTGGTTGATTGAGTAATCCATAAGAAGAATATACCAGTTTTTTCAAAGAAATCCGACAGTAGGAATTTTTTCTCCCACTGTCGGATTTCTTATAAACAAAAGAATTGTCTATTCGAAACTTAGCTCATCCACAAAGGTATCCTGAAATTCCTCCAGGCTGGCCAGCTCCAAAAATTCTGTTCCCAAAGCCAGGCTTTTGGCCCGCTCAAATTCCTCCTGACTCTGTACACAGAGGCGGGCGCCGGTGCCGGCAGCGTTTCCCATGGGAGAAATGCGATCTTTTAGTACCGAGGGAATCAGACCGATGCGGCAGGCGCTTGCCGGATTCATATAGTTTCCAAAGGCGCCTGCAATGAGAACCTTCTGAATATCCAGGGGTTTGATGCCCAACTGCTCACACATAAGCTGGATACCTGCGGCGATGGCAGCCTTGGCCAGCTGCACCTCCCGGATATCCTTCTGGGTAATGGATACGCTGTCCGTAAAGGCATAGGCCTTTAAGTTGCCGCTGGTAATGCAGCGGTCCTGGCAGGGCCACAGGCTTTCTTCCTGAAAACGGCCGGTATCATCCAGAATCCCCAGCTCCAGAAAGGCGGCCACAGCGTCAATAAGGCCAGATCCGCAGATGCCGCAGGGGGTAAGCTCCGGGTGGGTGTCCTGTCCGATGACGGAATAGGACAGGGAACCGTTTTCAATCCACACATGATCGATGGCACCGGTAGCTCCCCGCATGCCACAGGAAATTTTTGCCCCCTCCAGGGCAGGTCCGGCGGCCGTAGAACAGGTCAGGCGGCGCCTGGAGGTACCCAGCACCAGTTCTCCGTTGGTACCAATATCCAGAAGAAGGGTCATTTCCTCCCTGGTATCAAAACGGGCGGCCAGAAGGCAGCCTACCGTGTCTGCGCCTACAAAGCCGGCCATATTGGGAAGCGCCTGGAGGATCCCCTTCGGATGTATAGGAATGGAAAAATCCCGGGCAGGGACCACCATAGCGCCGGTGACAGCGGGAGAATAGGGGATAACAGCCAGACTGTCTGTGGAAATTCCAAAGAACAGATGGTGCATACAGCAATTCCCCACCAGGCAGAGATGGGTGACCTGAGCAGCCTCCTTTCCCACCTGTTCACAGGCCTCCATGAGAAGATCCCCAATGGCACGGCGAACACTCTCTGTCAGGGCCTTGGGGCTGTTTTTTTTGGCATAATCAATCCGGCCGATCACATCGGCAGAAAAGCTGGTTTGGGGATTCAGGGAACTGGAGGTGGCCAGTAGATTCCCGTTTTCACCATCCAGAAGGTAGAGCACAATGGTGGTGGAGCCCAGATCACAGGCGGCCAGAAGCCCGGGGGAAAGGCCAGGAATACCCAAGGGATTTATCGGAATCCTCTCTGGGGAAGCCTCCCCCTGGGTGAGAATTTCTGTGCTCTGATCTCTGTGAAGCAGAGATACCGTCATGGGACCAGTGACGGAAACCGTGCAGGCCTTCACCCGGGTAACTCCTTCATCCGTATGTAGATCCACCAGGCATTTGCCGCAGGTGCCCTTTCCGCCGCAGGGGGCATCTGGTCTGAGACCAGCCGCAATCTGGGCCTCCAAAAGCGTCATGCCCTCCCGGGCTAAAAAATGTTCCCCAGAGGGGAGAAAGGTGATTTCATGCAAGGTGTTCTCTTTCATAAGCTTCTCCTTTTGTAGCCTCCAGTTGAGATGAAAATCAAAACAGCAGGACTTTATCCTAATACTTATAGTTTAATACCAATGCCATAGGACTGTCAAGTCAACAACCTCCCAGGGGCATATCTTGACTTTTTCGGATTTCTTTCGTACAATATGTAGGAGGGTGAAAGCAACTATCGAGTAGGAGAGGCAATCTATGAATTTGAGCAATGCCATTTTGGCCCATAAATTAAAGTCCAACTTTACCTTTCAGTGCAAGAAGAACCTGTCCCACCTGTTAAATCTGGAGCAGATTCTCTTTTTCTGCGAGGGGGATGAGCTGTTGGAACATAAGATATATATCTGTACCCGGGAACAGAAGCCGGAACGGCTAAAGGATTTTCCAGAAAAGTCCTTGCTGCTTTCCATCGGGGATCTCTATGAGGGCACGGCCAGCCGATACGCCCATGTGTTTGAGTTTGCTTCGGACACCAGCGCTTGCCAGCTGTTCAATGCAATCCAGCGTATCTTTGACTATTACAATCAGTGGGAGCAGAAGCTTTCCCTTCTGGCTGTGGAGGGAAACGTGCAGGAAATGCTGGATATCAGCTTTCGGATCTTTCATAATCCCCTGATCCTTACATCGGCTGATTATTTTATCATTGCCTATTCCAGTATTATCGACACCAAGCCGGAGCTCTCTGGCCTGGTGGACCCAGACACCATTTTTGAATACAATAAGGAATATAAGGAGGATGACGAGAGTCAGGACTACAAGAAGCGGACCGGCGCCTTTTTCTTTCCGGGGTATATTACGGGAACCAAAAGCCTTTGCGTCAATCTGTTTGAGCATGAGAAGTATGCCTATCGCCTGACTATGATGGAGGAGTTGGTACGCTTTTCTCCTTTTGAGGGAGAGATTTTAGAGCGGCTGGCGGAAGCGATACAGACCGCTCTGTCCAAGCAGCTCTATGTGCAGACGGATATGGGGTACCGGCTGGATCGCATCCTCTCGGAGATTTTGGCCGGAAATAGTACGGATCAGGAGGTAATCAGCCAGTGGTTTTCCGAGTTTGGATGGCGAATGGGACACTCCTACTTCTGTATTACTCTCAAGCTCGCGGCTCTTGATCTGGAAAATATGACCATGCGCTTTATCAGCAGCCATATTGAGAAGCTTCTTCCTCACGCCTGTGCTTTTCCTTATGAAAATTATATTTCCATTTTTGTAAATCTCACCCGGTTTGGAGGGGACATGGATGAGGCTATGGGAAAGATCGTCTATTTTCTTCGGGACAGCTTTTTAAAGGCGGGGATCAGCAATGAATTTACAGGCTTTGGGGACCTGCCCCATTACTACAGGCAGTCTGTCATCGCCCTGGAGGTGGGAAATCAGAAATTTCCCTATAAATGGGTACATCGGTTTGATGATATTGCCCTGGACTATCTGCTGAACCAGTGTCGGGGAGAGCTGCCAGAGCAGCTGGTGTGTTCCCGAAAGATACTGAACCTGAAAAAATATGATGAGCTTCACAACACAGATTATTTTCACACCCTTCATGTGTATGTGAAAAATCACCTGAATGCGGTGCAGACAGCGAAACTTTTATTTATTCATCGAAGCACCTTTCTATACCGGATGGAAAAGATCAAGGAGCTGCTGCGGATGGAGCTGGATGACTACGACACCCTTCTCTATGTGATGATTACCTTTAAAATCATGGAGGAGGACGAGCAGTTAGAGGAATAATAAGAAGGACCCCTTGCATATATTGCAGTAGCATAGATATGGAAGGGGTATTTTTATTATGGAAGGTTTTCATGTGTACAAGGATATACAGGCCAGAACCAAGGGCGAAATTTATATTGGCGTGGTAGGACCTGTGCGGACGGGAAAATCCACCTTTATCAAGCGGTTTATGGACTTGTGCGTGTTGCCGGAGATGGAGGATGAGCACGAAAAGAACCGGACCCGGGATGAGTTGCCACAATCTGCCGCTGGGCGCACCATTATGACTACGGAGCCCAAGTTTATTCCCAAGGAAGCAGCCCAGATTCAGCTTTCAGAGGATATTATGGCAAAGATTCGCCTCATTGATTGTGTAGGCTATATGGTTCCCGGAAGTGAGGGCCATATGGAGGGGGAGGGAGAGCGCATGGTAAAGACTCCCTGGTTTGAGGAGGAGGTTCCCTTTACCCAGGCGGCGGAGCTGGGAACCAAGAAGGTAATTGCAGAGCATTCCACCATTGGGATCGTGGTCACCTGCGATGGCTCCTTTTCTGACATTCCCCGGGAAAACTACATTGATGCGGAGGAGCGGACCGTGGGAGAGCTGAAAAGCATCGGCAAGCCCTTTGTGGTGCTTTTAAATACGGAGAAGCCCTACGGGGACAGTGCTGTGCAGTTGGCGGAGCGGCTACAGGAAAAGTATGGGGTCACGGTGCTACCTATGAACTGTGCCCAGCTTCGAAAGGATGATATCACCAAGATTCTGGAGCAGGTTCTCTATGAATTTCCTATTACCAGCCTGGAATTTTACATGCCCAAATGGGTGGAAATGCTGCCAGCCGAGCATCGAATCAAGGCGGACATTATCCGGCAAGTCCAGGAGGCTGGGAAGAATCTGTTTACCATCCGGGATGTGCAGGGAAGTCCCATTGGAGCGGAGGGTCCCTATGTAGAGCGGATGAAGACAGAGCAGATCCATATGGACAGTGGCCGGGTCTGCGTGTACATAGATGTGGCAGAGCGATATTATTATGAGATGCTGGGAGAGCTTTCTGGCAGCAATATTTCCGGAGAGTATGAGTTGGTCTCCCTGATTCGGGAATTGTCGAAAATGAAGGCGGAATATGCCCGGGTGCAGAGCGCTATGGAGAGTGTGCGAACCAAAGGATATGGAGTGGTATCCCCGGATCGATCGGAAATTCGTCTGGAGGAGCCTCAGCTGATGAAGCAGGGAAATAAGTATGGGGTGAAGATCCGGTCTCTGTCTCCCAGCATCCATATGATTCGGGCCAATATTGAGACGGAGATCGCCCCCATTGTGGGCAGCGAGGAGCAGGCCAAGGATCTCATTGCCTATATACAGGAGGCAGAAAAGAGTGAGGAGGGTATCTGGGGCACCAACATATTCGGAAAATCCCTGGAGGAAATGGTGGACGACGGAATCCGCAGCAAAATCTATCAGATTGGGGACGAGAGTCAGGTGAAGCTTCAGGACACTATGCAAAAAATTGTCAATGAAAGCAATGGTGGCTTGGTGTGTATCATTATCTAGCGTTTTCCCCTGCGAAAACCAACATCCAGCAAATGAAAAAGAAAAGTAAATAAATAACAGGAAAAGAAAATAAAAAGTAAAAATTGTTTACGTTCTTTCCAATGTGTGCTATAGTGTTTCTGTAGTTTTATATGAAGGGCGCAGCTGTGTCCAGGAGGAAGCCGCTGCGCCTGTCAAACACAGGAAGGGATAAAAAATGTTGGAGAGAGTGTTTAAACTGAATGAAAACAAGACTACCGTGAAAACGGAAATCTTGGCAGGCATCACCACGTTTATGACCATGGCATATATACTGGCTGTAAATCCCAGTATCTTAAGTGTCACCGGCATGGATCAGGGAGCGGTGTTTACCGCTACTGTGGTGGCTTCTTTTTTGGGAACCGTGTGTATGGCTCTGTTTGCCAATTATCCGTTTGCGCTGGCACCTGGTATGGGTCTTAACGCCTATTTTGCCTATACCGTTGTTTTGGGGATGGGGTACCCCTGGCAGGCTGCTTTGGCAGCTGTTTTTGTGGAGGGTGTGATTTTTATTGTGCTGTCCCTGTTTCATATCCGGGAGGCCATCTTTAATTCCATTCCCATAAATCTGAAAAAGGCGGTTTCCGTAGGTATCGGTTTCTTCATTGCCTTTATCGGCCTGCAGAATGCAAAAATTGTTGTGGGAGGAGCTACACTTGTGGAATTTTTCTCTCTGGATGCTATTGAAGGGGGCACCATGAAGGATGTGGGAATCACGGTGCTCCTGGCCATTATCGGCGTGTTTATTACCTCGATTCTGGTAATTAAAAAGGTAAAGGGAAATATCCTCTGGGGAATTCTCATAACCTGGCTGCTGGGCATTATCTGCCAGTTTACCGGGCTCTATGTGCCTAATCCAGAGTTGGGCTTTTATGGACTTCTTCCAAATTTTTCCAATGGACTTTCCATTCCCAGTCTGGCACCTATCTTCTTAAAGCTGGATTTTACCTCCATTCCTATCCAGGAGTTTATCGTAATTATCCTGGCATTCCTCTTTGTGGATATGTTTGATACCCTGGGAACCCTTATTGGTGTGGCCTCCAAGGCGGACATGCTGGACAAGGATGGCAAGCTTCCCCGCATCAAGGGCGCTCTTTTGGCAGATGCCGTAGCTACCACGGCTGGCGCAGTGCTGGGTACTTCTACAACCACGACCTTTGTGGAGAGCGCTTCCGGTGTTTCGGAGGGTGGACGGACGGGCCTCACAGCCATGACTACAGCGGTGCTCTTTGCCCTGTCCCTATTGCTGTCCCCTATTTTCCTGGCCATTCCTTCTTTTGCCACAGCGCCGGCTCTGATTGTAGTGGGCTTCTATATGGTGAATCAGGTGGGGAGCATTGATTTTTCCGATTTCGGAGAGGGAATCCCGGCCTTTATCTGTATTGCAGCCATGCCCTTTTTCTACAGTATTTCTGAGGGCATTTCCATGGGCGTGATCTCCTATGTGATTTTGAATCTGCTGGGCGGAAAGGCAAAGGAGAAGAAAATCAGCATTGTCATGTATGTTCTGGCAATCCTGTTTTTGGCAAAATATTTTTTGATATAAGAGAAAAAGAAAAGGGCTGCCAAAGGAAAGGTATCGTTTCCGGCGGCCTTTTTTGCTTTGGAGGCGGAGAATGAGTCACTTTTTTGCGCTATTGTCCCGGATAAAATATATTGACCGGTGGGCTCTGATGCGAAATGCCCGACGGGAGAGCTTGAGCGAGCACAGTCTGGAGACAGCCATGCTAGCCCATGGGCTGGCGGTCATTGGAAATGTATACTTTCACAGAGAGTTGGATGCCCAGCGGGCGGCTCTTTTGGGATTATATCATGATGCAACGGAAATTATCACCGGGGACATGCCTACGCCGGTAAAATACCGAAACACCCGGATGAAAGATACCTACCGGGAGATTGAGCGGGAGGCCGCAGATACCCTGTTATCTATGCTGCCAAGGGAAATGCAGCCAGCCTACAGGGATATTTTTCAGAAACAGCAGGAGGATGCTTATCTGTGGCGGCTGGTAAAGGCTGCGGACAAGCTGTCTGCCTATTTAAAATGTGTGGAGGAGGAGCAAGCGGGAAACCGGGAATTTATAAACGCCAGGGAGGCCACCCTTAAGAGCCTCCAGGACATGGATCTACCGGAGGCCACGTTCTTCCTTTCACATTTTGCAGATGCCTACGGGAAAAATCTGGATGAGCTCACTGGGAGGGAACAGCCATGATCTATGTGGGAAACCATATTTCTTCTTCCAAAGGTTTTGCAGCCATGGGACGCCAGGCTCTGAAACTTGGAGCGAACAGCTTTGCCTTTTTTACCCGGAATCCCAGAGGAGGATCAGCCAAGGCCATTGATCCGGCAGATGTACAGGCCTATTTGTCCATAGCCAAAGAACATGCCTTCGGGACAATCGTGGCCCATGCCCCCTATACCCTGAATGCCTGTTCCTCCAAGCCGGAGGTGCGGGAGTTTTCCTGGAGAACCTTTGGAGAGGACCTGGAGCGCATGGAATACATTCCGGGAAACTATTATAATTTTCACCCCGGCAGCCATGTGGGACAGGGCATGAAGGAGGGGATCCGCTGGATTACTCAGATGCTCAATACCCATTTAAAGCCAAATCAGCACACCACCGTTCTTTTGGAGACCATGGCCGGTAAGGGGAGTGAGGTGGGGGGACGCTTTGAGGAGCTTAAGGCTATTCTGGATGGGGTGGAGCAAAAGGAACATATAGGAATTTGTCTGGATACCTGCCATGTGTGGGATGCCGGCTATGACATTGTGGGACATTTAGAGGAAGTCCTGGAGGAATTTGACCAGGTGATAGGGCTTTCCTGGCTAAAAGCCCTTCATATGAATGACAGCAAAAATCCGCTAGGGGCTAAAAAGGATCGGCATGCCCGGATTGGAGAAGGACATATAGGAGTAGAGGCCTTTGGCCGGATAGTTCGTCATTCGGCGCTAAAGGGGCGCCCTATGATCCTGGAAACTCCCAATGAGGAGGAAGGCTGGGCCAGGGAAATCAAGCTTCTTAGAGAACAGGAAGAGATATAATGTATTCTTCTTGTATTTCTATGGGAAAACAGGTATACTAGACATAAGAAAACAAAGGAGATGATACATGGGATGAAGCTAACATTTTTAGGAGCGGCTCATGAGGTAACAGGAAGCTGTCATATGGTAGAAGCCTGCGGGAAATATATGCTGGTGGATTGCGGAATGGAGCAGGGGCCGGATATCTACGATAATCAGGAGATTCCGGTAGCGGCCTCACAGATTGATTATGTTTTTCTGACCCATGCGCACATTGACCACTCCGGTCTGTTGCCGCTGCTTTACAAGCGGGGCTTTCGGGGAACCATCCTTACCACCCAGGCAACCCGAGATTTGTGTGAGATTATGCTGCGTGACAGCGCACATATCCAGATGTTTGAGGCCGAGTGGAGGAACCGAAAGGCCAAGAGAGCTGGCAAGGAAGAGTATGTGCCTCTCTATGACATGGAAGCTGCGGACGGAGCTATCCGCCTCCTTAGAGGGTGTGAATACGAGGAAACCATCCAGGTGGCAGAAGGGATACAGATCCGGTTTACAGATGTGGGACATCTTTTGGGATCTGCCTGTATTGAGCTGTGGCTGGAGGAGGGGGACCAGAAGAAAAAGTTGGTATTCTCCGGCGACATCGGCAATCTGGATCAGCCTATCTTAAAGGACCCTAAACGGATAGCTCAGGCTGACTATGTGATTATGGAGTCCACCTACGGAGACCGGAGCCACGGTGTGAAGCCGGACTATGTGGAGGCCCTCACAGAGATTCTCCAGAGTACCTTTGACAAAGGGGGCAACGTGGTGATCCCTTCCTTTGCAGTAGGGCGTACCCAGGAAATGCTGTTTTTCCTGCGGCAGATTAAAATGGAAAATCGGGTAAAGGGACACGAGGGATTTAAGGTCTATGTGGACAGTCCTCTGGCCGTCCAGGCCACCACGGTCTTTAACAAAAATCAATACAGCTGTTTTGACGAGGAGACCATGGATTTGGTGCGCCGGGGAATTAACCCCATAAGCTTTCCGGGCCTGTCTCTTTCCATCACCAGCGATGAATCCAAAGCCATTAACTTTGACAATGAGCCCAAGGTGATATTGTCGGCTTCTGGCATGTGCGAGGCAGGCCGCATTCGCCATCACCTAAAGCACAATCTGTGGCGTCCCGACAGCACGATACTCTTTGTGGGCTATCAGGCAGTGGGAACGCTGGGCCGGGCCATTGTGGAGGGAGCCAGTGAAGTCCGTCTCTTTGGAGAGCCTGTGGAGATACAGGCCAATATCCGGGTACTGGCCGGCATCAGCGGCCATGCAGATAAACAGGGATTAACAGACTGGATAAACGGTTTTGAGGAAAAGCCCCAACGGGTGTTTATTGTACATGGTGATGACACGGTCTGTGACTCTTATGCGGAATATCTTCAGGAGACCTTTGGCTACCGGACTACGGCGCCCTATAGTGGCGGTTGCTACGATCTCCTTACAGATACTTGCCTGGAAATGGGAAATACCATTCGTCTGGAGAAACAGAAAGCACCGACGAAGAAGCGTGCCCGTGTATTCGATCGTCTGGTGGAGGCCGGAAGACGGCTGCTTGGGATTATTCAGCGCTCCGAAGGGCGTGCGAATAAGGATCTTGCCAAGTTTGCAGATCAGCTTGATGCGCTATGCGATAAATGGGACGACTAACGATGCGGGAGGACATAGGAAATGGGCACAAGAGATGAAGGAAAACGGCCGCTGACAGCAAAGGAACGGCGTCAGAGAGAGCTGCGCAGGAAACGGAGACGTAAAAAGAAGATGATTCGTCTGGCTATCATAGTCTCCATGGCGATTTTGGCCATTGCACTGATTGCCTTTATTGTCTATATGGCTGTGAAGCTGGTGGGAGGACGTGTTTCCGGGGAGGAGCCCATAAAGCCCAAGGGAGAAACCTTTGTGATTATGCTGGATGCCGGGCATGGAGGAGCCGATATTGGGTTGTCCAACGGAGAGCTGGAGGAAAAGACAGTCACCATGGACATCATAGGGAAGCTTCAGGTGATGCTTGAGAGCAATGGGTATCAGGTGGTACTCACAAGGGCGGATGACAGCCGTCTCTCAAAGGAGGAAAGGGTGCAGGCTGTCAAGGAAAGCCAGGCTGATTTGCTGGTCAGTGTGCATCTGAATTATTCGGAGGATGAATCTGCATCGGGAATAGAGACCTATTATCGAAAGGGCTCCGATCAAAGTAAGCTTTTGGCGGATAAGGTGTTGGCTTCTGCGGTTGCTGAGACCGAGGCCAAGGACGGTGGAGCCCATACGGGAGCCTTTACCATTCTGAATGATGTGGAGATTCCAGCTGTTTTGGTAGAGGTGGGATATGCCAGCAATGCCAGAGAGGCGGGAAGTCTTACGGATGATTCCTATCAGAATCTGGCAGCCAAGGGAATTGCCAAGGGAATTATTCGCAGTCTGGATTTGGAAGAGGAAGATAAAGAATAAATGAGACACCGTCTGTCCCAATATCCAGGACAGGCGGTTTTCCATTATTATGTGGATGGTCTGTGAGACAGGAATGTATGGCTGTGAAATTGGGGGATACAATAAAGGTATCTGCTGAAGGATGGCGCCGAATTTCCGGCGCAGAAAGGTTAGAATTAATAAGATGAATATTTATGATATTCTGGGTCCGATTATGATAGGGCCCTCCAGCTCTCACACGGCTGGTGCTGTGCGCATAGGCCTTATCACACGGCGGCTTTTGGGAGAAGAGCCAGTGAAGGCCTGTATTTTTCTGTCCGGTTCTTTTGGAGCCACCGGACGGGGCCATGGCACGGATCGGGCTTTGGCTGCTGGTCTTTTGGGTATGAAGCCTGATGATATCCGGGTGCCGGATAGCCTCTCTTTGGCAGAAGAGAAGGGCTTACAGCTAGCTTTTGAACAGGTGGAGATCAAAGGAGCCCACCCCAATACGGCTCGGCTTCTGGTCACTGGGCAAAAAGGCCGGAGGCTGGAGGTACAAGCTTCTTCTTTGGGTGGAGGCCGCATTGGGGTGGACAAGCTGGAGGGTATCCCGGTAAGCTTTACAGGGGAAGCTCCCACATTGATTGTCCGCAATGTGGATCAACCAGGCTGTGTAGCCCAGGTCACAGGGCTTTTGGCAAAAAAAACCATAAATATTTCCACTTTGCAGCTGTACCGGGATCGCCGGGGCGGCCAGGCATTGATGGTTGTGGAGGCAGACCAGAATATTCCAGGAGAAATTTTGGAGCAGCTGGAGGACCTGGAGGGTATCCAGAGAGTCATCTATGTAAATATGGAAGAATAGGGGAAGCACTATGGCATTTACAGCGTTGGAAGAGATTTTAAAGGTATGTGAGGAGAGAGAGGTATCCTTTCCAGAAGCCATTATACAAGAGGATATGAGGGACCGGGCTGTGAGCCGGGAAGTCACCTTACGTCAGATGGAGGACATGTGGGGAGCCATGTATGAGGCCAGCCAGAGCTATGAGGCCAATCGCAGATCGGACAGTGGCCTTATTGGAGGTGCCGGCGGGCAGATGGAGGCGTATGTAAAGGAGGGACGCAGTCTTTGCGGAGAACGTATGGGACGGGTGATGGCTGGTGCTCTTCAGATGGGAGAATCCAATGCCTGTATGAAACGGATTGTGGCAGCTCCCACCGCTGGCGCCTGCGGTGTGTTGCCAGCGGTACTGGTTCCCCTATATCAGGAAGGACGCATTTCCAGAAAACAGGTAATAGAGGCCTTGTTTGTGGCCGCTGGAATTGGCCAGGTCATTGCTTCCCGGGCATTTATCTCCGGGGCGGCCGGAGGATGTCAGGCGGAGATTGGATCTGCCTCTGCTATGGCTGCTGGAGCTCTGGTCTGTGTAAGTGGAGGAACCGGAGGACAGATGGTGACAGCGGCGGCTATTAGTCTAAAAAACCTTTTGGGACTGGTCTGCGACCCGGTGGCTGGTTTGGTGGAGGTTCCCTGCGTGAAGCGCAATGTGATCGGGGCTGTCAACGCCATGGCTGCGGCAGATATGGCCCTGGCCGGCATTGATAGCAGAATCCCCCCAGATCAGGTGATTGATGCCATGAAAGAGGTGGGGGAGGCTATGCACGTGTCCCTCCGGGAGACAGGCGTGGGGGGCTTGGCCGGCACGAAGGCCGGCCGGGAAATTTTTCAACAGCTCTCCAAGAAAGAGTCTGCCCAGCCATAACAGGCCGGCCGGGGGATCATCCTCCCCAGGCCGGTTTATAACGGCTTACATCCTTATTTCCAATTTTCAACAAGCGTACCTGTCGGTAAAGCTCTCCTTCCCCACTGGAATAGAAGGGCAGCTCATCCCGGTGTCCCAGACGGCGCAGCATGCTCCATTCGGCCTTTCTGGGGGCACGCATATAGGTGTCCCATAGGCTGATATGTCCGCAGCCGCAGCGGTAAAGCTCCAGGGCGCGTTCCCGGTATGCATCCGGACTCATAAACCGGGGAAGGATCTCCAGATATACGGTGACGCCATATTCCTGTTCCAGGCGCATAAATTCGGATACTCGCTCTTGCTGATCGGCAGGTCCCTGTAGAATACCCTGAGAGTCCTCTACAGGTGGCAGAAAGCAGAAGTCCTGCTGCCTACAGATGGTAGACTGCTCGCTGGTTCGCACGTAATTTTCATAGGCTTCCAGATCCAAATGTCCCGGCTGATCCTGTTGCCACAGATTTGCAGGCAGAACTTCCCGAATGCGCTGGGGATAGCTAATCACAGCGGTGATGAGTCCCTCCCTGGCCCAGACAGTGGGGTCTACTCCCACATGGCGGCAGTCATAGAGACAAAACTGTACTCGGGCATGGAGTCCCACTGGTTGATGGGGACGTGCAGCATCCAGGGATGTCCGCAGAAGACGGACAAATCCGGTGAGAATCTCACAGCGCAGATCTGTGACCCTTGGGTCGTCAAGAGGCAGGTAACGGGGATCTTCCCCAAAGCGCTCCTGGAAGAGACGGATAAAGGGAGGCTCAAAAAGCACATAGGGGACGCCTCGGCTGAAGATCATTTCCACCGCCTCACATCCGGTAGCAGCCATGTCCACAAACTGGTGAATCATATAATCCTGGACCTCCGGATACATATAGGAGAGGGCATCAATGGGAGAGCCGTCCCGATCCACACAGCGAAGATTTGGATGTTCCAGGGCAAAGGTATTGTCAAAATACATTTGATCGTAGGGAAATTCGATTCCCCAGGCACCCATGCGCAGGGACAGGCAGATTTTGATGCCCTTTTGATGCCCGTAAGCCGCCAAATCCGAGAGCATTTCCATGGTAAAATACTGTTTGAGTAATCGCTGTACGGCATGGTCCCCAGGCCGACAGAAGGCGAAGCTTGCAGGATTTCCTGTGCTGGGCTCCCCGTCAAAGCAGAGAATATTTTCCAGGGAAAGCCATTCCACATCTGAGTCTATGTATTCCTGTACTACACTTCTCCATTCTTCTTTTTTCTTCAGTCCATATAGAGCCAGCATCCCATGCATATCATTGGTGGCATAGATCCGTTTGGTATCTTTTCGTGCCAGATCCTCCTTCCAGGAAACCACCTCCTGGACACTCATGGGAACTACCCGGACCCAGGCTAGAATGGCTTCGCAAGGCTGGCCCTCTGCATGTTTTCCAATCTCCAATGACTGTCCTGTCAGATCTGCACAGCGCCAGAAGCACTCCTGGATGGAATGATAGGCATAGCCGGCCTGCCCACTGGGGGAGAGATGCATAAACGCATGGTCATCCGTAAGCTTAAGATTGATTATGTCTGAGATATCCCCAGCGCTTCCGTAGGCGCCCAGGCCTACATAGATCCGATACCACCCGGACAGCTCCAGAGGCAGGGTGACATTTTGTGGGTGTCCGTCGTATACAGACACAAGCATAGTGCCCTGGATTTCTGCTGTCTCGTAGGGAACACAGTTCCAGCGGGATACCTCCCGGATTGGCGAAATATGACAGGCGGGTTCACAGAGACGACCCAGGTCACAAAAAATCTGTGGAATTCTCTCTTCTGGTGTGTGTAGCATTTTCAAAATTCTCCTTTCAGGATAATCGTTTGTATTTTTCACACGGACATTATAGGGGTATCCGGTATATTTTACAGCAGGGAAAGTTCTGTTTGTACTTATAACGCAACATAGCATGGATATTTCACAATGTCAATATAATTATAATTTTTTCGTTCTAGAAATAATAAAAATTTCGATATGAAAAGCATGGTTTTTATTAAAAAAGCACAAGATGTCATGAAAAAATATCAAATATTTAGGAAAAACACCAAAAAAAGATTGACAAAAGCCTGTATGGGGGGGTAAAATGATGGCACTGGATAGAATATCCAAAAGAAAAAGTTTTCGAGGAGGAAACAAAAGAAATGAAAAGGAAACATGTATGGCAACGGTTTATGGCTTTGTGCCTGGCCATGGTTTTGGTTCTTGGATTGTCCGCGTGTGGCGGTAAATCAGAAGGGGAAGAAGCCAAGCCACAGGGGGAAACGGCAGGCACAACAGAGGGAGAGGGCACCGGAGGCGGTGAGGACAAGGTAACCATCCGCTGGGTGGCAGCCGGCTGGTCTATGAATGACAAGGCTAACAAGATCATTCAGAAATGGAATGAGATCCATCCCGAGGTAGAGGTGGAGTACATTGAGCTGAGCAGCTCTGTGGATGAGACGTTTCTGGCTAACTTGGATACCATGATCAGTGGCGGTGAGGTAGTCGACGTGGTATATCTGGAGCAGAGCGACATCTACAAGAGAGCCATTAGCGGAGGCGTGCTTCCCATGGATGAGTATATTCAAGCAGCGGGAGACGACTATGAGGATATGTATGGCAGTCTGGCTGTGAAAATGTTCTCCTATGATGGGCATGTCATTGGCGTTCCCTACGCAGGCAACACTTTTAAGGTGTTTTACAACAAGACCATGACAGATGCCGCGAACATTCAGATTCCGGAAAACTGGTCCTATGAGGAGTTCCTGGAGACAGCCAAGAAGCTTAACGATCCGGAAAATGGCGTGTATGGCTGCGTATGGCCTTTTAACTGGGCAGACACCGTACATATTATGGCGGAGAACAGTGGCTGGTCTATGATCAAGGAGCAGGAGGACGGCACGATTGCTCCCAATTTCGATGATGAGATTCTGAAAAAATGTATGCAGGACCTGTATAATCTGTCCGCAGTGGATAAGGTTTCCCCGGATTTGGCTACCATCAAAGCGGAATCCCTGAATCGCCGGTGGGCTCTGGCCAACCAGCAGGCTGCCATGATCGTGGATGGTCCGTATACGCTGGTATACCTGCAAAACTATATGTATGATGATCCAGGTGCAGGAGAACTGGAGTTTGAGCTGGGCGTTACCAATATCCCTTATATGGATGAGAACGGAAAGGACGTTTCCTATTATCGCGTAAACGCAGGCTTTTATATTCCCAAGAGCTCTGCGCATCCGGCAGAGGCCTACGAGTTTGAGAAGTTTGTCTGCAACTACTGTGCAGAGGAAGGCGCCAACTATATGCCAGTCTTTAAGGATGCGGATATGAAGCTGGCTACCAAGACCTTTACGGAGTATACAGCAGCGGACGGAGAGCAGCACACGGAAGTTTACAGCCAGGAGGTGGCTGAGGGTGCAGTAGCCGTAGATTTCGAATCACACCTTGTGCGGTATAATTATAATCCCGAATATGCGGATAAAGTTTCTCTGATGACCACACTCTATGATGAGCAGTACGCTCTTTTCATGAACGGTGAAATGGAGATTGATGACTGGGTTAGCATGATGCAGGAGATGGGAGCCATGGAGCTTTCCAACGCCAACTGACAGAAATGGAACAGCCGCAAAGCAGAGATATCCGGCGTTTGTGGCTGTTCCTCTGTTATGACGGAGAGGATAGAAAGGAAACAGTATGACAAAAGAGATAAAAAAACGCCGGATGGAGCGAAAGCCAGGACGACGGATGGATACTATCAGTGGTTATCTGCTGGTTGCACCCAATCTGATAGGCTTTCTGGTTTTTACGCTGTTTGGTATCGGGTTCTCCTTGGTGATGGCATTTACGGATTGGAACCTGGTTCGTGGCTATGAGGAAGCCAATTTTGTGGGTCTGAAAAATTTTAAGGATATGTTGACCGATCCCTATTTGAAGGCCTGTTTGATCAACAATGCCAAACTACTTTTAGTCTTGCCTATACAGCTGTTTCTGGCGGCTGTTCTGGCCAGCCTGATGAATAAGGCCGTCTATGGTAAGGCGGGAGCGCGGGCTATGTACTTTTTGCCTTATGTAACCAATATCGTAGCCATTGCTACCATTTGGGAGGCCTTGTTTCACAAGACAAAGGGTCCTGTGAATGCCCTTTTGATGGTGCTCGGCATTTCGGAGAGTGCACTTCCTGGCTGGCTCAGCAGTAGCCAATGGGCCCTTTTGGCTGTGGCGATCGTACTGCTTTGGAAAGATCTGGGCTACAGTATTCTTATGTATAGCGGAGCCCTGCAACAGATTCCTCAGGAGCTCTATGAGGCAGCCGAGGTGGATGGGGCTGGTGTGGTTGCTAAATTTTTACATATTACCATTCCTCAGCTGGCGCCAATGACATTTATGTTAACTATCCTGGGAGTCGTGAGCAGCCTGCAAATGTGGGGATTCGTACAGGTTATCACCAACGGCGGTCCGGGAACAAGTACTTACACCCTGGGCCTGTATATTTATCGCTCCTCATTTATAACAAACCGTACTGGCTATGCGTGTGCCCTTGCCTGGCTTTTGACGGTGCTGGTCCTGACTTTTGCAATCTTTCGCTGGCGTGTTGAGCGCAAATTCAGTGTGGAATAGGGGGAGTGGTTTTGGAAACAAAAAAATCGGCAAAGAAGAAACAATTTATGGGGCGTTGTCTGGCAACTCTGCTGGTCTGGTTCCTGGGTATTGCTATGGTAATTCCCTTTGTATGGATGCTTTCCACATCTTTTAAGGGAATGAATGAGGTGTTTACCTTTCCCATTGAATGGCTTCCCACCCGACCTACCCTAAAGGGTTATACAGCGTTGCTTTTTGGAAAGGTACCCTATTTTACGTATTTTCTCAACTCGGTGAAGGTGTCTCTGATCGCGGTGATAGGAACATTTTTTTCCTGTACCATGGCTGGATATGCCTACGCAAAAGTGAATTTCGTGGGGCGGGACAAGCTGTTTTTAATGAAGCTTGCCGCAACCATGCTTCCGGGTATGGTTACCATTCTGCCCACCTATATTATTTACTCTAAGCTTGGACTTTTGAATACTCACGCATCTTTGTGGCTGGGATATTTTTTCGGGGGTACTTTTGGAGTGTTTCTTATGCGGCAGGCATTCCTGTCCATTCCGGATTCTCTGATTGAATCGGCTCGTCTTGACGGTGCAGGGCATTTCCGTATTTACTGGAGCATCGCCATGCCCAATGTAAAATCATCCACCTCCACACTGCTGTTTATGTATTTCTTGTGGTCCTGGAATGATTATGAAAAGCCATTGATGTATCTGTGGACACCGAAGCTGTTTACCTTACCCATGGCTGTCAAGTCATTTTCGGATGATCAGTCACAGAATTATCCAGCAATTATGGCAGCTAATGTATTAATGCTGCTGCCTATTATGATTGCGTTTGTAACCTGTCAAAAATTCTTTGTGGAGTCCTTGGTCGGCTCCGGTGTAAAGGGGTAGAATATGTTAAAGATCGTAAAGCATGAAACGATTTATCGGGATGAAGAGTATGTGGCGTTTCCGAATCTGGCGTACTTTCCGGACGGAACCGTGATTTGTGCCTTCCGCCATGCCAAGGAGCGGCAGAAGGAATACGGTCGTGTGACTCATGTAGATCCAACAGCCAAGGATGTTTATATTGTGTCAAAGGATGGCGGACAGACCTTTGAAAAGGATCTCCAGATAATTCTGGACGATAAGATGAGCGAACAGGACCCCTGCGTCAATGTGCTTTCCGACGGGCGTATTATCGTCACGTATTTCCGCTGGGAGCTGGTACCTTTGGGAGAGGGACCTAGCCGGTGGGGACAAGCGGATTTTGAAAAACATGGTCGCAGCCTCCACGGAAAGTATGATTGTCTGACCAACGGAACCGCCTATTGTATTTCCGACGACAATGGAAAGACCTGGCGCCATATGCCGGTGATTCAGGTACCGGGAATTCCGGCGCGGGTGGCTGTGCGTGGAAATATGGTTGAGCTTCCAGACGGCAGTCTGTTGCTGGCTTATTATGGTACTCAGGAATTACAGGAGCTGTCCCGCGTGGGTCTGCTTCGTTCCACGGATCGTGGTGAGTCCTGGCAGGAGTATGGAGTGGTAGCCTTTGATCCAGAATGCAAGAAGAATTATCTGGAGCCCAACCTTTATTATACAAAGTCTGGCCGTCTGATCTGCTTGATTAGGACCCAGAGCGATTTTTCCATTCCTGGGGTGGACTTTGACGATACCTATCTGAATCTACACATTGTGGTCTCTGAGGATAACGGAAAGACCTTCGGGCCGGTGGAGGAGATTCCCAACTGCTGGGGCTCTAGTCCTTTCCAGGCACTGCGCTTGAAGAGCGGTAAGGTACTTCTGTCTTATGGATATCGTCGGGAGCCCTTTGGCATTCGGGTCCGGCTCTGCAATAGTGAGCTTACGGATATTGCCCAGGCAGAAGAGGTGATTCTGCGAGAGGATGCTCCCAATGGAGATCTGGGCTATCCTCATGCACTTCAGCTGGAGAATGGTGAGATCCTGGTTTCCTATTATATTTCTGCCCCTGACGGAATCCGTACCATTGACATTACCCGTCTCGTTGAGGAATAGAAGTATGTGGAAGCGTCTTTGGTATCTGCTCAGCACGCATTTCTTTGATTTGCTGCGGGCGAATCTTCTTTATGTGCTGTTCACCCTACCGGTGGTCACCATTCCGGCTGCGATTTGTGGACTATATGCGGTGGTATTACAGTATTGGAGAATCGGCTATGGTGAGTTGTTTGGGGTATTCTGGAGAGAATTTAAGGCGAATTTTTTTGCCAGTCTTGTGCTTACGCTGGCTCTGGTGGCTATCCCGATTTGCTGCTGGAGGTTTACGGCTCCTTATGGGGAGGTGATCTCCTATGTGGTTACAGCCGCTATTCTGGCCTTTGTGCTGATTCTGTTGGGATGGCTGTATCCCCAGCTGGCTCTTTTAAAGCTTCGCCCCTGGCAGGCATTGAGAAATGCGGCGATCCTGACGCTCCTTGAGACAAAAAGGAATTTCTTCCTTTTGCTTGCTTCCTTAATGCTTTTGGGGAGTTTCCTGTTTCTCTGGCCATTTTCTCTGGTACTTCTGGTACTTTTGCTGCCAGTTTTCTCGGTTGTGGTCATGGTTATGTTGACCCTCCCCGTATTGGAGGAGCGGCTGGTTCAGGAAGAAAAATAAATCAGATTCCTGCAATGTCCTGTGTGACTTGGCATTGCAGGAGTTTTTGTTTGTCCTGATTTTTGAACAATTCTCAGACAATTAAAGAAAAAATCTCAAATAAAGTTGCATTTTCGCAGATTTTCGTGTTATAATAATAGCAGAACCAACATGCTTCGGCGACGGGTTCCAATATGACAGAAAAGGGGTTGGAACATATGGCAAATAATACGGTGATTACGATTGGCCGCCAGTACGGGAGCGGCGGAAGAGATGTGGGAAAGAAGCTAGCGGAGGAGCTGGGAATTCCCTGTTATGATAAAGAACTGTTGGCCCTGGCGGCCAAACAAAGCGGGCTCTGCCAGGAACTGTTTGAGAACCACGACGAAAGGCCAACCAGCAGCTTTCTATATTCTCTGGTGATGGATACCTATTCTACCGGCTATTCCTCAGCTACCTTTACCGATATGCCCATTAATCACAAGGTGTTTCTGGCACAGTTTGACACCATTAAAAAGCTGGCGGAGGAGGGCTCCTGTGTGATTGTAGGGCGCTGTGCGGATTATGCTCTGGCGGATAATCCCCATGTAGTGAATACTTTTATTCATGCGGATATGCAGGAGCGCATTGTACGGATTTCCAAGCGCCGGGACGTAACAAATGCCAAGGCCAAGGATTTGATTGTCAAGACTGATAAGCAGCGTGCCAATTATTATAATTATTATACCAGCAAAAAATGGGGAGAGGCGGCTGGGTACCACCTTTCTTTGGACACCGGTGTACTGGGCATTGAGGGAGCGGTACATATTATCCGGGAATTTATCACTTATAAAGAGAAAGATCATCAGAGAATCTGAGGAAAAGGAACTACACATGAAATTTTTGATTCAAAGGGTGTCCCATGCATCGGTAGCGGTGGATGGGACTGTTATTGGAAGCATTCAGCAAGGATTTCTGGTGTTTGTGGGCGTGTCCCAGGAAGACACCAGAGCCCAGGCGGATAAGCTTGTCAAGAAGCTGGTAGGCTTACGAATTTTTGAGGATGAAAATGGAAAGACCAACCTGGCTCTGGGAGATGTGGGAGGCCAGGTGCTTTTGATCTCCCAGTTCACCCTCTATGCAGATTGCAGGAAGGGAAACAGGCCAAGCTTTGTCCGTGCGGGGGAACAAAAGCAGGCACAGGAATTGTATGAGTATGTGATTGCAGAGTGCAAAAAGCTGCTCCCTGTGGTGGAACAGGGAGAATTTGGCGCGGATATGAAGGTAGAGCTACTGAATGATGGCCCCTTTACGGTGCTTTTGGACACAGCGGAAATGTAGGGATCTCTGAGAGCAATGATTTATTTTTCATAGATGCCATTTTGGATGGCACGGAACATTCGCTCTTTTGCGCCGGGGGCATCCTGGTTCAGTTGTCGCAGCAGATTTTTGGCGTATTCCCGTCGGGTATGACCGTCGGCAGGGCAGGGGCTTTTACACACGGGTAGCTGGTATTTGTGTTGAAAGCCTATGACATCCGCCTCGTTTACATAGAGCAGGGGACGGATAACCGTTAGGTCCATTCGATCCAGATATGTAACCGGAGCAAAACTATGGAAACGTCCCTCATATAAAAGGGAGAGCAACATGGTTTCCACCACATCGTCCTTATGATGGGCATAGGCCACCTTATTGCAGCCGGCTTCCTTGATAGCCTGATTCAGAGCACCTTTGCGCATTTTCGCACACAGGGCACAGGGATTGGATTCTTTTCGAACATGAAAAATAATTTCATAAATGTCCGTATTCACCACCAGGTATGGAACTTCCAGTTGGGCGCACAACGCCCGTATGGGTTCCAGATCAAAGTCCGGAAAGCCCAGGTTAACGGTGATAGCTGTAAGCTGGAAGGGAACTGGATAGAAGCGTTTTAGGCCGTGGAGAGCATAGAGGAGGGTTAGGCTGTCTTTTCCTCCTGAGATCCCCACGGCGATTTTGTCTCCTGGGACAATCATCTGAAAATCGTCTACGGCCCGGCGGGTGTAGCTGAGAAGCTGCTGTAGTTTCATTTAAAATCTCCATTTCGTTTTGTTTTCAGGTTGCGGTGCGATTGTGGTGTCTGACGGCCGCTGTTTCCCTGGTTCTTTTCATTATGGGTGAGATTCTGAAAAAAGTAAAGAGGGGATTTCTTCGCAATTCTTTAAAAGATCTATTTCCAACACTGGATCGAACAAAAAATCGAACATTTTTCGAACAAACGTATTGACAAACAGATGTTCGTGAAATATAATAAAAATACAGAAACAAATGTTTGGAATATTTGTTCGATTCGGGGGATTCTGTTATGAGGAGAAGAAAAAGAGAAGAGAAGCGACGGTTTATTTTTATTAGTATTTTAACGCTCTGTCTGGTATTTGTACTGGGGATTACTTTTGGCAGCTTTTTGTCTCGAGCCAAGGGGAAGGATCACCTGTCTGAGGAGAGAAAGTGTTATGCCAGCATTCAAATATGTTCTGGGGATACCTTATGGAAGCTGGCGGATCAGTATCTGGACGCACATTATGCTACCAAGGAGGAGTATATCAATGAGGTGATACGGATCAATTCCCTGACTTCGGAGAACCACATTGTATCAGGACAGTATCTGATCTTACCTTATTATGAAAGGGAGCTTCCGTGAAGTTTCTTTATTTAAGAAAGGGTCCTGCAAAAAGGTTCGCAAAAGGATATCAATGCCCTTTTTTGGAAAACCGAACCAGCGATGGGAATTTTCTTGTAAATTCCGCCAGGATTGTGCTATAATGTCGGCAGATATTATTACAGTCATGGCGGAATTGTTCTGTTTGGAAGGGAAATCAGGACATCCATGGCGATAGTTGTTAGGTGGCAAAATTAAGAGTTTGACAAAGTAGACAGAGGGAGAGATGCAATATGGATTACGCAGAGGAAGCTTTAAAACTCCATTACGAATGGAAGGGAAAGATTGAGGTAACAGCTAGAGCCGCGGTAGATACCAGTGAGACTTTGAGTCTGGCCTATACGCCGGGGGTGGCGCAGCCTTGCCTGGAAATTCAAAAGGATGTGAATAAGAGTTACGATTTGACCAGACGCTGGAATACGGTGGCAGTGGTGACAGATGGCACAGCTGTGCTTGGCCTGGGAGATATTGGTCCCGAAGCTGGTATGCCAGTTATGGAGGGAAAGTGTGTTCTCTTTAAGGCTTTTGGGGATGTGGATGCTATTCCTCTGTGTGTGCGCAGCAAGGATGTGGAAGAGATTGTACAGACAGTCCGGCTCCTTGCAGGCAGCTTTGGTGGGGTAAATCTGGAGGATATTTCTGCACCTCGATGTTTTGAGATTGAGCGGCGGTTGAAGGAGTGCTGTGATATTCCCATTTTCCATGATGATCAGCATGGAACCGCAGTGATTACTCTGGCTGGGATTATCAATGCCTTGAAGTTAGTAGGAAAAAAGCTGGAGGATGTGCGTATCGTAACCTCTGGGGCTGGAGCAGCGGGAATCGCGATTATTCGCCTGCTAATGTCCATGGGACTGAAAAATGTAATTATGACTGACCGGAAAGGGGCTATCTATGAAGGCCGCGAGGGACTCAATCCTATAAAAGAGGAGATGGCCAGGATTACGAATTTTCAAAAGGAAAAGGGAGCTCTGGCAGAGGTAATTCGTGGTGCAGATGTGTTTATTGGTGTTTCAGCTCCAGGAACACTGACAGCAGATATGGTTCGGACTATGGCTAAAGATCCCATTATTTTTGCCTGTGCGAATCCCACACCGGAAATTTTTCCCGATGAGGCTAAGGCGGCGGGGGCTGCTGTGGTGTCTACCGGCCGTTCAGATTTTCCCAATCAAGTGAATAATGTTCTGTGTTTCCCAGGGTTATTTCGGGGAGCGCTGGATGTACGGGCTAGCGATATTAACGATGAGATGAAGGTGGCAGCAGCCTATGCCATCGCAGGTCTGGTAAGTGATCAGGAGCTAAGGGCGGATTATATCCTGCCAGCAGCTTTTGATATGCGGGTAAAAGACGCGGTGGCAAAGGCTGTAGGAGAGGCCGCCCAAAAGAGTGGAGTTGCACGAGTTTAAACAGAAGCCAGGAATGGGGGAAGGAATAGAGTATGATGGATGCCATAAAAAATGTTGCCAGTAAGATTCAGGAATACCAAAAGGAGCTGCGTAGTCTTTCCACGCCACCAGCCGGAGAGACCGATCGCAAGCAATTTGCTTTGCTTCTCAGTGGGATCTCTACCTGCCGAAAGGTTCCAGGGATTCCTGTACATATGGGATATGAAACCCTTTATCACTGCGAGACAGAGGAGGATGCGTCCAAGGCCAGAAACCATTTACAGCAGATCTACGGAATTTCTGATGCAAAATCCTTACTGGATACCTGCAAAATGGAATATTCATCCAGCACGCAGTATGAGCACTTTATGTCTTTTTGGGTGGGGGAACCTTTGTTTTCTCTTGAACAGCTGACAGAAGAGGGTAGAGAGCGTTTTCTGGAATCCAAAGAAAAGGCAGAAATGTTTTTTCCGATTGTACGGGAAAAGGGATTTTATGCCTGGGACATCAATGAAAAGATTGGTTTATGCAGGAAGGCAGTTGCCTGCGGGATTATTTCGGAGGAGGAGTTTTGGGAGTATACGGACCCATGGGTGCGCCAGGCCCAGGTATTTTATCATTCCTTTCAGGAGTATGCCATCAGCTGTCTCTGTGGAGCCGTGTATTTTATGGGTGTGACAGATACGGATATTGAAAATTTTTTCCAGATTAATTATAGGTTAGTTGCGCAGCTGCTGGATGAGGGAGGAGCCTGGAGACGAACTGGTTGGTATCTTCCCAGAGAGCGGGAATGGGTGAGCTGGCTGGGAGACGAACCAGGATGCCTGATTACCAACCGGGCATTGGCTGAAGAACAGATTGGATATATGTACCGGGAAGAGCCCATTGATGATTTTCCAGACTGTGGTTGGCGCTTCTTTGTGGGAGACGAGACAGAAGACTACATCAACCAGGTAGAAAATATTGCAGTGGTTAACTTTAACGATGTATGCAATATTGATCCGACCATTCTGGCATATTTTTATGCGAAGCCAGGAAGTAGCTTTGGAAAGACTCTGGAGGGAGATTGGGTGAGGGAATAAATTTTTATTCCCTTTTCGTAATTGTGTTTTTATTGGAAAAAATGCCAACTTAAAGATGGACTTGGAAATTCAGATTGCAAAATTTAAGGGGGTAATACAAAATGAAAACAATTTGCGGAATTGATTGCAGCGGATGTGAATATAAAAGCAACTGTAAAGGATGTATATCTTTGCAAATATGTGACTAAAGATTTGTGTGCAGTGACATCAGGCAAGAAAAGGTATTGGCATTCAAGGAATGTAAAAATGCCGGAGGTAATAGAAATCTATACGGAAATGGAATTCATGGAAAGAATTCAGGTAGCCTGTTCGGGACATAAAGATTACCACCTGAAGCAGATACATACAGCGTACACAGATGTGTTGTATATCGACATACCAATCTATACGACAAACACAATCCGGTTTTTCAAAAGCGAAGCGTCAGATAATAAAGGAGAGGAAGCTTGCTAAAGCTTTCTCTTTACCCGTGTATGCTGTTTGAAAAATAAGGTGTTTGTCGTATAGATGTAAAGCTCGCGTTCAAAGGAAGCTTTAGACCCGAGAGGAGAGCTGACCGGTAAAGCTGGAAGCTTTATAAAATACGTTTGAAAGCTGAAAGCTTTCTTTCCTTTTTGGGCCCTGGCTGTTTTTGGTATTGGGTTCTTGATGGCTTGCCTGTTGCGGCGCCGCAACTTTCTATTCTCTTTCCCCTGGTTGGTTAATTAGTTCCGACGTCGGAACTGGCTATTTTTCTACAGATTCCTTTTTCTTCTTGTAATTTGTCAAACTTTCTGGTATTTTAATTATAGAAGGTGCTATCATAAACGGTAGGCGGTTGGCCCCCTAAGAAAGGGGGTGGTAGAGTATGATTACATATGAAGAATTGTTTCAATTCTGCTTATTAATTGTATCTATCATCAGTCTTGTTTACAAGCTGACAAAAAAATAACCGCCCCCTGGCCAAGGTTCGCGGTTATTTTTAACTACATCCAAAGGCTGACCGTCTATCGGTAGCACCTTCTATAGTTATAATACTTTTTTTAGTTTTATATGTCAATCCCTTTTTTAGTCTCGGCTCCTAGATTTTTTATTCTTTATCTCCTTGTTGGTTTTCGTTGTTTCCTTCTGTCTGAATTGGGAGTTTTATTTCTCCATATTGTATTTCATATGCTTTTACATAATTTTCTATTACATCTTTGTATGCATGTGATATTTTTTTGTATCCTTTTCTTTTTGCAATTATTTCAAATTTCATTCTTAGTTCGTTCGGCAATCTTAAATTGTATGATTTGTTTTTATATAAGTCGTAATTGCTCATTTTTCTCCTTTTCATTTAAATTAGGTACCTAAAATTTAAAATAAGTATTGACATTAGGTACCTAATATGTTATCATAAAAATATGAAATAGGTACCTAATTTTATTGCTGTTAATTAATCGTATCATATTATTTCAAAAAGGGAAAGGGGAAAATCTTTATGGTAAAGAAAGAAATTGTAGTAGAGGAGAATGTACAGCTTGCTCTTCCAGTTATGGATAATGACCCGGCCACAGTAGCTTATGAATCAAAGAGGGTTGAGTACAAGAAAATTTGCCGTCAGATTTCTGCTAGTATGAAATCCATTGAGATAAGTATTGTTAAAGTGGCGCGTTCCTTAACTTGCGTGAAAGAAAACAGGTTGTATGAGCTTGACAATTACCAAAATGTTTACGATTTTGCTAAAGACAAGTTTGGCATTTCTAAGTCCACTTGTTCTAGGTATCTTGGTTTGATAGAGTTTTTCGGTGTTGATTCAAATCTTTCTGCCACACAAATGATTGAATTGCTTCCTTATGTTCGTAAAGGGGGAAATATTTCTGAAATTACTCCGGATATGTCTACTCGTCAAATACGTCAATATATTAAAGAGCATAAGCTTGTTTCCAGTTGCGGCGCCGCAACAGATGCTGCGATTGAAGGTCCCGTAAGAGATGTTAAACCTAAGTCCTTTGTTTTCAACATCACCGATGACCTTTTCGCCGGTCCCTGTAGAGCCTATGAAGCATTTTTTGCAGATATTCAGACAGCCGTTATCAATGCTCATAAGAAGTATGGGGCTAAGTCCATCAAAATTGTTATCGAATAGGAGACAAGGGGCTCCGGCCCCTTTCCCTTAAATAAAGGTTATCTGGTCCGGGGGTTTCGGCCCCTGGGACCCCACAATAAATCATCATATGAAAGAGAGGATATTTTTATGAGAATGACACTTTATTCCGCAGGCGTATTTCTAGGAGCAACCAAAACTGATTACACAAGGAAATCCGACGGCCAGGCGTCCGCCTTCTATAATGTTTCTGTAAAGCAGGGTGCAGAGGTTGGTTCTATCTCGTGTTCCCGTGAAATTTATGAGCAGTACGAAAAGGGAGAGCTCCAGGATTTTGCCAAGTGTGAGTTTGTATCCGTATTTGATGACCGGTATAACCGTCTCCAGGTAATGGAAGTGCAGCCGAAGAAATAAAGCGGCCAGCGGGTTCCAGGCAGTCAAGAGTCGGTCCGTATTTTGGACCGATTCACCTGCTCTTGACTTCCTGGAGCCTGCAAACACAATGATGCCCCCGGCAAGGGGGGATTGCAGTTTCCCCCCTTGCCCTTGTCCACAGATAGGAGAGTAGAGACATGAGAAAGACCAAAAAAACAGCCGCCAGAATCCAAAGTCTTATCGCTTGCTTAGTCTTTTTTGTGTCTGTATTTTTCTCAGTGCAGATGAGAGTGGAAGCGGCTTCCTATCTTTTAACTCCTTATTGTTTTCAAGGTAATTTGAGTGGAAAAGTTTTTTTTAATGGTTTAGATGGACCTTTTTATTCTAATACTGTTTCTTTATTTACCCCCAATGTTTCTCTTGAGGTATACCAGGCCGGTTTCCGAAAGGGTGCTGGTGATGTTTATGAGTCAGTTAATTCAAACTATTCTTATTATGCTCATGAGCATGTGTTTTCTCTTTATTTTCGTCCTCCCTCTGATATTCCAGCTGGTGCATACTATACTCTTCTTTATGATATTGCTTTGCATGTTGATATTACGTTTCCTGAAAATATTGAGTATCGCTATATTTACATAGAACCTTATGGTTCAACTGCTGATTTATTTACTTCTTATTATCTTGACAATAAATTTTTTCTTTCACCTGTGCATAACTATGCTTTTTGTAATGATTCTTTGCAGACTTTTACATTTAAAGTAGGCTTGGGCTATCGACGTTTTACCTCTGGTAGTGCACATCCGGCTTCAGGTCTCTATACAACTTTTTCGTTTGACTTGTCCGATTCTTTTAATAATGTAAAGGGGTATGCTCCTGGTCATATTTCTCTAGGCACTTCTGATTCTTATACAGATGGGTATATAAATAATAACATGGGTTCTACGTCTTCAAGTCTGGATAGCTCTTTATCCGGCTATGGCAATGCGGAGGATAGCTTATTCAAATCTTCTAATGAAGCCGTAGGTGCCTTTCAAATGCAATCCTTAAATAATCCGGCTTTGATTTCTTCTATGAGCTTTACATCTACGTTATTGCAATCTATCTGGACAGCTGCTGGAGGTGTGAATGGCTTTGGCCTTGTTCCGGCTGTAGTGTTTACGTTCACTTTTGCAGCTATCATTGTTGGCTTATATCGGTATTATGGAGGAGGAAAAGGCGGGTAATGTTTAAATTTTTTGATTTCATTGTAACGGTTATTACGTCAGTCGTGGATTTTTTGGTTTCTACGATTACCATGTTAGTGCAGGTAATTCTCTATATAGGAAAAGGAATTGAGTACCTTATTCTTGGGATTGCTTACCTGCCTACATTTGCAAAGGTGCCGTTGATAGCCATTATCTCATACATAGCCATTATTACACTATTGAATAAGGGGGAGTGATTATGCTAGAGGGATTTAATTCTATTCTATCAGTGTTTGGAGAGTTTGTTTCTGCCTTTTTCAGCTTGCCGTTTTATGATTCCATTACTGTAGGCTGGTTGGTTCTTGGTATTGAGATACTGGGTGTCATTGCCACATTCCTTGTGGCGCGTTTCCTGTAGGAGGTGTTGGATGTACTTTTTGTCGATTTTGTTGGCTGGTGCTATGTTTGTTACAGATCCGGTCACTGGTCAGATGATTCAAACGGAAACGGGTATTGAACAGTCTTCCGATGATTTGTTTCAATCGGAGATAGAAGAGGAGGTTACGGAGAATGACGCTCTTGTTGAGGATAATATTGTGCCAGATGATACGGGAATTGACTTGGAAATTTCGGAGGAAACTCCGGAAATGGAAGAGGATATTTCCTCTACTTCTGATAGTCCTTATGCTTCTGATATTGATGTTGTATCTTTATTACAGGAACAAGTTGAGCTTTTAGCGGCTACTTCTGCCTCAGTAACTGGAAATATCAATGGTACCGTTTTGGATTTAATGGAACGTATTGTTAATGGTCTGCCCTCTGGTTATAAGTATGCTGCATTTCGTACTTCTAGTAATGACCAGTATGCTGCATCCCTCTATATAGGAAAAAAAGCAGATATCTCCGGGAATACGGTTTTGTTTGGGGGTGATTGTGTCCGTGTTGATTTTCTCCGTTATTCTTCTTCTGGTACAAGTTACATTTACTATACTATCCATGATGCCCCTAATTCCGTGGTTAATTGGAATAACCGTGTACTTTTCTATACAAATGCTCTTGAGTACCATCCTACTTTGGGAGAGCCCTCCGGACGGGGACTTTCAGTAGGAGAGCTCTTGGCCTGTCTCTTTTTTGTAGCTGTTGGTTTCTATGTTTTGAATAGGAGGACCGCTTCATGATACAGTCTTTGCTTAATTTTATAGGCTTGGTGCAGTCAGATGTCTACATACCGGATTCTGTGTATTTTGTGGTTCTGTCATCTATCTTTCTTTTCGCAGTAGCTGAGACTTTCCGGCTCTTTGAGATAGTTATAGACAGGCTTACAAAGAAAAGGGGGTAGCCTATGCAATCCATTACGCAGGTAGGCTCCTGGCTGGTACATGTTATGCAGTCTCTTTGGTCTGCTATGGGGACCTGGGGAGTGATAGGATTTTTTTTCATTGCATTACCGATTTTGTATAAGGTCGTGCGTCTGGCACGTAAACTTATAAATTTTTAAGAAGGAGGAATCAGAGATGTTAGGAAGTGTTGCTGCAAGTGCAGGTGGAGGAGGAACCGGAGCCATGGATAACATACTAAGTGTTGCTACAGATGTGCTTGCCTGGTTTATCACCTCTATGGGGACCCTGATTAAGTTTATCACGGATAATCCGGTGGTTTTGGTACTGTTCATGATTTTTCTTGTGGGTTCTGCTGTGGGGATGCTTATGCGGCTTTGGAAGTCTGTATAATCCGGTGGAGAAGGGCCGGGGTCCCTGTGGGCCCGGCCCTTCTCTAGTCTCGACGTCGAGACTGGGAGGTTGATGTATGATTGATATTTTAAATATTGTTTGGGGTACTGTTACTTTATGCTTTACGGAATTATTCTTAAATTCTGAATTATCCTTTTTGTTATATGTTGCTATGATTGTTTTGGTGATTCTCACGTTGATACGTATTTTCCGGGGGGTGAAATCTATTTGAATGTATTGACAGGAATTCTAATTGCTTTCTTTGTTTTATTGGTTCCCTGTATTTACCTGGCCTATAAGTATCGGAATCCCTATAAGCTTATCATGGTTTTTGGAAAGAAGGGTTCAGGAAAAACCACATTTCTCACTAAACTTGCCTATCAATATCAAAAGAAAGGCCGTCCGGTTTACTCTACAGAGTGGGCTCCCGGCGTTCGTATGTTTGACGTTCAGAAGATAGGTCAAATGAGCTTTCCGGAAAACTCCGTTATCTTTATTGATGAAGTAGGAATGGTGTGGGATAACCGTAATTTCAAAAATTTCAGAACCGATGTAAGAGATTACTTTAAGCTACAGAGACACTATAAGCATACCGTATATTTGTTTTCACAGACCTTTGATGTAGACATTAAGCTTAGGAACCTGACAGATTCCATGTACCTTCTCAAGTGTCACATGGGCTGGCTGTCCGTAGCAAGGAAGATAAAACGAGATATTGTCCTGGTCCAGCCTACAGGTGAGAGTGAAAGTCGGATTGCAGACAGTCTGGAATTTGAACCTTTCCTTTTGTCCCTGTTTGGCTGCAAGACCATTATATTCACCTTTATTCCCCGTTGGGCGAAGCTGTTTAATTCCCATGAGGCTCCGGAGCTTGGAGAGAATGAATCCGTATATATTGAAATCCCAGATGATAAGAAAATCCAACAAATGTATAAATTCAAGGAGAAGAGAAGATGACGGGCTATGCATGGATAGATTTTTTATTGAATGTTTATTGTAATATGTATGAGACTATACACGGTGTAGAGCTAACAGAGGAGGATAAAGAGTGTGTGGTGATAGGATTTTTGCAGGAAGGAATTTCAAGTGGAATAAAGACTGTGTGTGAAAGAGGAGAATTTCCTGTGCTGCCAATTCTGTCAGTGGAATGACTACCTGTCTACTTGACAATAGATACACTTAACACTCATTAAATTTTTTGTGGGGTCTATCATGTTCAATGTCAGAATTAAGAAGTTTCTTGACGCTGAACAGGTGCAGTTATTTTCTCATGTAATGCATTCCAAAGGTGAAATATGTCGTCGCCAGGTGGATGAAGAAACAGGAGAGATAATTTCACGAAAACGCATGAAAAAACCGGAAATCTCTGGGGAGTGGATGGATACACCTTTTACAGAGTACGAAGATGGAATCGATTATTTTTATTACATGGATGCTGTCTTGGAAGAACAAAAAGCAAAGGAGG
The DNA here is from genome assembly GCA_022791975.1 of Lachnospiraceae bacterium. GTDB lineage: Bacteria > Bacillota > Clostridia > Lachnospirales > Lachnospiraceae > RGIG4284. The sequence continues at coordinate 188,631 of JAAWAC010000002.1, forward strand.
CAAGCGCGTATCAATCTAAGTGTCGGACGGTTAGTGCTATCTATGACATAGCCCGTTCCAACGCCTGGGAGTGGTTCTTTACTTTTACCTTTAGTCCCGAAAAGGTGAATCGTTATGATTATACAGAGTGCTCAAAAAAACTATCTGTTTGGTTGAATCATAATCGAAGGATTTGTCCAGATATGGTTTACCTGGTTGTACCGGAGCAACATAAGGATGGAGCCTTTCACTTTCACGGATTGTTTTCCAACGTGGACCAATTAACCTTTACATATTCTGGGAAGCTGGATAAGAAAGGCCGATGCATATACAATATCGGTAATTACCGATGGGGATTTACGACAGCCACCCGAGTAGATGATACCTGTCGTGCGGCTTCCTATCTTTGCAAATATGTGACTAAAGATTTGTGTGCAGTGACATCAGGCAAGAAAAGGTATTGGCACTCAAGGAATGTAAAAATGCCAGAGGTAATAGAAATCTATACAGAAATGGAATTCATGGAAAGAATACAGGTAGCTTGTTCGGGAATTGAAGATTACCATATGAAGCAGATACATACAGCGTATACAGATGTGTTGTATATCGACATACCAATCTATACGACAAACACATGTTTTTCAAATAGATCTGACCAAATTCATCCAATCATCTCGAAAATAAAGACCGCCACAGTAAAACATATTCTGATCTTTTGCATTATTGGAAGCTGCAGGAAACCTTAATCCAAAAGCCTTTTATGTTTAATGAACTGCCAGCGGTCTTAAAAGCTTCAAAAGCCGGAACATTCGTCTATTGCGTTGTGGTTGTGATTAAAAAGCTTTCCTGTGTGTAAAGGGCCGAATGCCGTCACAGCCCTTCAGGCACAGAGAAATCTACAGAACATCAAATATTGTATCCGTCTTTTGAATTTGTACGTGTTCCAGGAGAATTCCATAAAAAATGTCTGCTTCCCTGAGCAGACACAAAATAATAAAAGACAACATCTCTTATTATTCAGGAACTGAACTTTACACGGAAGTCTCTCCCAACTTTTTTAAGCAGGTTTCCTGGCTTTTAGATCTTCGCATTTGCCTTTCCTTCTCATATAATTTACCTATACAATGGTTTACTAAGGCATTACTCCCTAATTACAGTGACCGGATCGCTCAAGATTTTCACTTGATTCCCTTTTCTCGGCTGACTTGCAGGATCAGGCCGAGCACTTAAAAAGCATATGGAATTGTACAAAATAATTATAACATGGTATACACCCATGCGTCAAGAGTAAGAAAAGCGGAAAAAGCCCTTAAACCATCTTGGAAAAGGGCTTTTTCTCAAATTTTTGCCTACGCTAACTACTACTGCATATCTGACAAACGAAAGAAAATAAAATAATCTGCATCATGTTCGTCAAGGAAATGTTCTTCTTTATCTGAGATTTCTTCCCTATCTTTTCCTTCAAAAGATACTTCGGTAGTTGCCCTTTTAATGCATAACACGGTTCCGTCAAATTCTTCCGGAATCGTAATCGAATATACACAGTCCATAGTATAGTCATATGTATTACTGCCAATATTCCCTTCGGTAATCCATCCAGATTTGGAGGAATTGGTCTCCACACTTTTGGAATAGCCTATGGTATAAGTATTTCCATTCCATTCATAATCTTTAGAATATTCCAATGAATCCCCATCATTGTTAGATCCTGTATAGGTAGAACGAGTAGGTACTATGGTTCCAGTATAGTAATCGCCTACGCTAAAGCTGGGGTATGACAAATTCCAGTTAAAGGGGCCATTGTATATGGTGTTATCACTGTAGAACGTTGCAGAAAACGTGACTTGATACGGAATCGTGATATCTATGTATCCAGCCTTTTGAGATGGGGTAAAAGTAATATCTTCAAAAGAATAATGAGCCATTCCTTTTTCAATCCACATTCCCTCAATATCTACAACCTTCCCATCCTCTGAAAAATCCATAGCAAAGGGCAAGTCCATATCTTGGAGGGTTTCGAATGTGATATTATTTTTAATACAATAGGGCTCCGGCAAAGGCTCTCCTTCTGTTACCCCACAGAAAGAGCATGTTTTTGGTGCCTCATACGTAGCTTCTGCCCACTCATGACTTAAGGGTTCTCCCACTGTTTCCCCACATATTTCGCAGAATTTGGCTTTTTCACAAGTAGCTTCTGCCCATATGTGGTCTATGGTCCCCCCTTCTGTTTCTCCACATTCCGTGCATGTTTTAGGTGCCAGGCAGGTGGCCTCCTCCCAAACATGTTTATGCCCACATCCTGCTAAGCCAAAGGCTATGGTGCATATGATAGGCATTAGAATCCGTTTTTTCACCATTTGTTTTCTCTCCCTCTTATGTAATAGATATTTGAAATACATGGATATTTTAGCATATTGCGCCTGGGATTTCAACTAATAGTTAAGCTTGAATTCAACCATTTGTAATTGGTTATATTTTATACTAACAGTTGAAAGGAGTTAATACTTATGGAATCCATAGCCAAGCGGTTAATTGCATTAAGAGAAAAGTACAATTTTTCTCAAACCGATATTGCAAGACAAATAGGAGTAACTCCTGCATTAATCAGTGCCTATGAAAATCAGGAAAGAAAGCCCAGCTTAGATAAGTTGGTTGCGCTGGCAGATATTTTTCATGTGTCAACAGATTATATATTAGGAAGGACTGCCAAAATAGATCCTTCTGTATTCCTTGATATGGAAGGCTTGTCTGACAAACAGATTAAGATTATACGAGATCTGATTTCTGAATTTAAGAGAAATTAAATGCATTCCAAAAATTTGTTTCAAAAAGCAATGGCTTTCGTTTGAAAAACCACTGCTTTTTATTTTGGTAGGTGCACAGACAACTCCCTTTCAAAAAAGGATCGGCAAGGGAAGGAAATGCAACAACTTTGCTCTTTTTAAGGAATAAAAAAGAGATAGCTGCAAAATATATTTTGTTATATAATAGAAATGTCAGCTATCAAAAAATACTGGTATTGTAAAATGGCTGCCGGTAAACTGGCAAGAAGGGAGCTGCAACAATGGATTACAGAAGCTATCATGAACAGACTGATATTGAAAACACAAAAAAACTGCGTCAGATTTTAAAAACTCTCCCACCCTTCGCAACCGATTATTTTCGGGCTATGGAGGCTACGACCTCTGTTCGTACCCGGGTTTCTTATGCATATGATATCCGGCTATTTTTTCATTTTCTCAAAGAAAACAATCCCTGTTATAAAAGCTATCAGATTACAGACTTCACCTCTGAGGATTTAGAAAAGATTGAAAGCGTGGATTTAGAGGAATATCAGGAATATCTGAAAGTATATGAAAACAGCGGACAGCCAGCTGGCTATGCAACCAATGGAGAACGAGGGTTGAAACGGAAAATGTCTGCACTGCGAAGTTTTTATGCCTACTATTATAAGCGACAGGTGATTACCCGCAATCCCACTCTGCTGGTGGATATGCCAAAGCTGCATGACAAGGCGATTGTCCGGCTGGATGTGGATGAAACTGCTCGGTTATTAGACTTTATTGAGCATGGAGGAGATACTCTCACCGGCCAAAAAAAAGCGTACTATGAGAAGACCAAGGAGCGGGATTTGGCGCTGGTGACTCTACTTTTGGGCACAGGAATCCGGGTTTCGGAATGTGTGGGGCTCGATGTAACAGATGTGGATTTTCGCAACAACGGAATTAAGGTGACACGAAAGGGCGGATCAGAAATGATCGTTTATTTTGGAGATGAGGTGGAACAAGCCCTATATCAGTACATGGAAGGTTCCCGCAAGGCCATAACGCCTCTCCCAGGTCATGAAAAGGCCCTCTTTTTATCCACCCAGAGAAAACGTATCGGAGTGCAGGCTGTGGAGAACCTGGTGAAAAAATATGCCCAGCAAGTGACGCCTTTGAAGCATATCACCCCTCATAAGTTGCGCAGTACCTATGGCACCACTCTTTATCAGGAAACAGGTGATATTTATCTGGTGGCTGATGTGTTGGGACATAAGGATGTGAATACTACCAAAAAGCATTATGCTGCACAGGATGAAAATCGCAGACGAATGGCAGCTCGGGTGGTGAGGCTTCGTGAGGAGTCCGATCCTCAATAGTTTTGGTTTACATAAAAATGTTATGTTAACTAACAGGTATCTAAAACCTAATTTTCTTGAAAATCGAACAAATTTTCAAAACATTTGTTTGCGTTTTTTGGGAAACTGTGTTATACTACAACATATAGAACAATCGTTTTGATTTACATCAAGATTTCGTATAGGGAAATAAGTCTCAATAAAAGAGGGAAAGGAAGGAAAATCCATCAATGGCTTATGGGAAAATTACAAAAAAGCAATCGGAAATTTTAGAATACATCAAATCACAGATTTTAAATAAGGGTTATCCCCCCTCTGTGCGGGATATTTGTGAGGCGGTTCAGCTGAAATCCACCTCTTCTGTCCACTCTCACCTGGAAACATTGGAAAAAAATGGCTATATCCGTCGGGACCCTACAAAGCCTCGGGCCATAGAAATTATGGATGACAATTTCAACCTGGTTCGTCGAGAGGTGGTAAACGTACCCATCGTGGGCCGTGTGGCTGCTGGACAGCCTATTTTGGCCGTAGAAAATGTGGAGTCCTATTTCCCCATTCCCACGGAGTTTATGCCAAATGAACAGTGTTTTATGCTGGCTGTACAGGGTGACTCCATGATAAATGCTGGGATTTTTGATGGAGATACCATTCTGGTATCCCAGCAGCAGACAGCTGAAAATGGGGATATTGTGGTTGCGCTGGTGGAGGATTCTGCCACAGTAAAGACCTATTACAAGGAGGCCGATCATATTCGCTTGCAGCCGGAAAACGATACCATGGAACCTATTATAGTTCCGGATTGTCAGATTTTGGGCCGTGTTTTTGGTGTGTTCCGCTTTTTTGAATAATATTTATGAGATAAAGCAGGGGAGATTTTATTCTCCCCTGGGTAAATAAACAGATATGGACTTATATAGACTTAATTTCTTCCTTGTCAGCCAATAGCTGTTGGGAAAGATATTTAGTCTGGCAGAGTTTCCCATAAGAAGGCAAAGGCCTCCCCTGTTTTGCTGTGTAGAAAATGCATCATCATATAGGCACACATCAGGGATACATGCTCTTTGGACAAAATTTGGCGTACCTGTTCTTTGTCGGCTAATAGGACTTCAATATCTTCCGTATCCTCCAGCCCTTCCTTAGAAATGGTACCGGTAGCTGTGCCGTAAACGGCCGCGCAGGCCTCGTCTGTCATACCGATGGTGGTAAAATAGGGACGGGAATACAGAGGATTTACGGGGATGGGATGAAAATCCAGTCCCGTCTCTTCTTTTAACTCCCGTTTTCCGGCAGTCTGAAAATCCTCCCCTTCATCAACCAGCCCCGCTGGAAATTCATAGATGTAATCGCCAATGCTGTAGCGGTATTGCCGGATCAGGACGACCCGATCTTGCTTTTCGCCGTATAAAGCATAAATGATAACGCCGTCCGCCTTGTTTTTGCCTGTAGTTAGCTTTAGTTCCTGGGGAGACTTTGCCCGGGAAGCAAGATAATAAGATTGTTCCTTCCCCTTGGTGTTAACCACATCCATCGTATAAAAATTGAGGAACCGGTTGTTTGTAACCTGCGTGACTCCTTGTACTCTTCTACTCTTCTCATCCTCTCCCATGGGCTTACCTCTCCAAATCTGCCAGTTCCAGAGCGCTTCCGTCCCGCCAAATCCGCTCCAGATCGTAGAACAGACGGTTTTCCTCATCAAAAATATGGATAATTATATCCCCATAGTCCATCAGAATCCAGTTAGCTGTCTGATAGCCTTCTACCTGGCGGGCTGTGTGGCCAGCCTTGTTCATTTCTTCTTCTACATTATCTGCCATAGCTTGTACTTGGTTGCGGTTGGATCCACTGGCAATTAGAAAATAGTCTGCCAAAATGGATACCTTGGAGATATCTATGATCCGGATATCTCGGGCTTTTTTATCATCCAAAGCAGCATAGGCCAACCGGGCCAGCTCCTTGCTCTGTTTTTCAGTCATGCGAATCCTCCTTATCTGTTTGGAATGTGTCTTCCTCTCCCATTCCCAGAAATATTATTCTTCCTTGGCGTCTTCCGGATGCTGGGTTTCGTAGCGAATCCGATAATATTCATAGGCCTTTTGGGTCATCTCATCAGTCTCTCCGTCCCCCTCGTCCAGATATGCCAGGGTATCACGTAAAATCCGGTATAGGGTCAAATCCAAATCCTGAAAGGCCAGACGGCGGATCTCTGGCAGGTTTACGGCCTTGTCTCGCCCAGGCTCAATATAATCGGCAATGTAGACAATTTTGTCCAGAAGGGACATGGCAGGCTTACCGGTGGTGTGATTCAGGATAGCGCTGACCACCTCCTTGTCCTTCACGCCATATTCATGCATGGCCAGAAATGCACCCAGCTTGGCGTGGAGAAGAAAGGGATTGCGCCTTTCCACCTCTGTCATGGAAATGTTATGCTTTTCGCAAAGCTTAAGCTTCTTGCTGTTGGGAATACATTTGGCACAGTCATGGAGCAAGCCAGCCATCATAGCCTGCTGGATATCCGCCCCATAGCGCATAGCTAGAGCCGCACAGGTATACATAACGCCCATGGTGTGTTCAAACCGGCTGCTGTCCATTTCATGCTTGATCCGTTTTTCATAGGATTTCATATTATAATGCTTCATATACAACCCTTCATTTCTGCGATTTACTCGAAAAGATTCTATTGGGGATCAAAAGAAGCCGTAGGCCCATAAATCCCCCTTTCCAGAATATAAGCCTCCACCTGAGATGGCACATAATATTTAATGCTCTTTCCCTGGGCCAGGCGTTCTCGTATCATATGAGAGGAAATATCAATATTGGGAGTCTCCAGCAGATAAATCTGTGCCCCATAAGATTTATTCAGCTGTGCTATCTGTTGCTCCAGCTTTGTATGTTCCATCCGGTAGCGGGTAGCAGCCAGAATAATGCAATTTTGGCAGATCCGTCTGGGTTCCATCCACGAAGAAAAGCTCATAAGAGAATCGGCCCCCAGAATAAAATAATATTGGGTATCGGGATTGGCATCATGGAGGTATTCTAGCGTCTGATAGGTATAGTGATAATCCTGAGGTGTATTTTCAAAGTCGGAAAGCATCAAATGAGGATTATCAGCAATTCCCAGCCTGGTCATCTGTATACGCTCCTCCATGGAAGCTTGTACCTGTCCTGGCTTATGGGGGGGATTGCCATTGGGCATTACCAATACTTGGTGGAGTCCAAAGGATTCATAGGCGGCCTCTGCCAGGATTAGGTGGCCTGTGTGGATGGGATCAAAGGTACCTCCCATAATGCCTATCTTTTTTTGTCCGCGTTTGGTTTCCTCTCCCATAATTGCTCCTTCTGATCTCGGCTTTTGCGATAGAGAACGATTTTTCGGCCAATGACCTGGACTACCTGCGCCCGACAGCGCTCTTCCAGTATCTGAGCCAGCTGAGCGGGTTCCTCCAGACAATTTTGCAGAACACTGATTTTAATCAGTTCCCGGGCCTCCAGGGCTTCCGAGACAGAAGTGACCACCTCCGGACTTACACTAGCCTTGCCGATTTGAAGAATAGGGTCCATGGTCATGGCCAGGCTCTTTAAATATGCACGTTGCTTACTTGTCATGAAAATTCTCCTGTTGTATTGTAACACCGCAGAAGCCCTTTGGACTTAGCGGTAATAATCAAAGGCCAATCCATACATCCGAACTGTGTCTCCCTCTTGGATGCCGGCCTCCTCCAGATCTTTTAAAATTCCCGTATCCTTTAAAAATTTCTGGAAGAATACAAAGCCCTTTTCTGAATCCAAATTGGTGTACCCCAGCATTTTTTCAATTCGGGGGCCTTCCACAAGATAGACGTGCTCCTCCTCCGGGGATTTGGTTACCGTGTAAGGAAGATTCTCGCCCAAGAGCTCTGTCTCCGGAAAATATTCCTGCTCAAATATTACCGGTGCGGGGTCCATCTGATCCAGAAGCTTCTTAACTGCATATAAAAGCTCTTTTAAACCTTTGCCGGACACAGCAGAAATAGGATAAACAGGAATGCCCTGAGGTTCAAATTCTGCCCGCAGCCGTGCAATAGGATCATCCTCATCCTGGACAGAAGAAATGGCGTCAATTTTATTGGCGGCAATGACCTGGGGACGCTGGGCAATTTCTTCCTTGTAAGCAGCCAGTTCCTTGTTAATGGCATAAATATCTGCCACCGGGTCCCGCCCTTCCGTGGAGGCAGCGTCCACCATATGAATCATAACCTTGGTGCGCTCAATATGACGGAGAAACTCATGGCCCAGACCAATACCCTGAGAAGCTCCTTCAATAAGGCCAGGAATATCTGCCATGACAAAGCCTTCCCCGTCCGCCAGATCCACCACTCCCAAATGGGGATTCAAAGTGGTAAAGTGATAGTTGGCGATTTTAGGCCGGGCGTTGGTTACCCTGGAAAGAAGGGTGGATTTTCCCACATTAGGAAAGCCCACCAGGCCCACATCGGCAATCACCTTCAGCTCCAGCAATACCTCCAGCTCCTGGGCAGGCTGTCCGGGCTGGGCATACTTGGGCACCTGCATGGTGGAGGTGGCAAAATGTTGGTTGCCGGCTCCGCCCCGGCCACCTTTCAAAATCACCTGTCTGGTATTGTCTCCGGACATATCGGCAATTACTCGGCCGCTCTCAACCTCCCGAATAATAGTTCCCGCAGGAACTTTCAGGATCAGATCCTGGCCATTCTTTCCATGGCAGCGCCGCTTTCCGCCCTCTTCCCCATCCTGGGCCTTATATTTTCGTTTGTGCCGGTAATCCGTCAGGGTATTCAGGCCTTCATCCACCTGAAATATCACATCCCCTCCCCGGCCGCCGTCTCCGCCATCCGGGCCGCCGTTGGGCACATACAGCTCCCGCCGGAAGCTTACATGACCGTCTCCGCCTTTTCCGGATCGGATATATATTTTTGCTCTGTCTGCAAACATACAAACTCCTTAAAAGTTTCTGTCTATTAAGAGGAAAAAAGGCTTCAAATCTCCCCGACTTGAAGCCTCCATCTCACTTATTCTGCTACCGGAACGATAGAAACCTGTTTCTTATCTCTTCCTTTTCTTTCAAAGCGTACAACGCCGTCTGTCAGAGCAAATAAGGTATCATCGCCGCCCCGGCCTACATTTACGCCCGGATGGATCTTGGTTCCCCGCTGCCGGTAAAGAATGTTTCCGGCCTTTACAAATTGTCCGTCGGCTCTCTTTGCTCCCAGTCTCTTGGACTCGGAATCTCTGCCGTTCTTTGTAGAGCCAACACCCTTTTTATGAGCGAAAATTTGAAGATTCATACTTAACATGGTCTACACCTCCTCGAATCTTAACTGCATATAGTTATCATAGTTTTTTTCCATGCTGGTAAGTCCCAAAACCATGGAATCCATCAACAATTCCGTTTCCTTGGAAACGGAGCCTCTAAACATACAGGATATCAGACCGTCCCCTTCCTGGCCGGAAAAGGAATCCTCCGTAAACGCTTCGATGGAATTCACCGTATTCACAGTCAAAACGGAAACCGCCGCGCATACAATATCAAATCCTTCCTGCCCGAAGCCGGCATGTCCCTCACAACGGAAGCCCTTGTATTGATGGGAATGTTTATAAACGGTTACTTGGATCATCAGGCATTGATTTTTTCAATCTTTACTTCTGTGTACTGCTGTCTGTGTCCGTTTTTCTTGTGATATCCGGACTTTCTCTTGTACTTGTAAACGATGACCTTTTTAGCCTTCCCGTCACCGATTACAGATGCTTCCACAGTTGCTCCGGCTACGGTGGGATTTCCAACAGTCAGAGCCTCTCCGCCAACGGCCAGAACCTGATCAAAGGTGTAGGTTGAACCGGCCTCAGCCCCCAGCTTCTCCACTCTGATTACGTCGCCTTCTGCTACCTTGTACTGTTTACCACCTGTTGCAATAATTGCGTACATATGGCACCTCCTATATCATTACTCGCCAACTATGGTGACTGGAAATCCAGTGCTTATACCTCATTGTGCGGCATCCGTTATATCTTAGCACAGGACTTGGCTTATGTCAACTATTTTTGATGGAATAATAAAGCAATGGTCAACTATTTTTGATGGAATAATAACTATCTAGTGCATGAAGACCTTAGCGGTGAATGGAAAGCTTGGGATCCTCAGGGTATACCAGGATGGCATCCACCACCTGATGGGTTTCCATGTCATAAACCACCAGGTGGATCCCTTCTCCCTGCACGGCATATTCCTCATTGGCAACACAAATAGAACATATATTTTCTATGGTTTCCTCACCTGCATGGACAATGGAAAGCTGATAGGAAGTTTGATCCTCCAAGGTTCCCCAAAAATTGGATATGCCAAGGCCTGCCTGCCAGGCCAGAATGCCCTGGTTTTGCAAAACAGCTCCATAGTCTGCGCCTGAGATAAGAATGTCTGTCCCCATTCCCAAGCCCTGCAACTGCTCCAGTACAGTCTGTGGAAGCTGTTTTAGACTGGGAGAGCCATTCACAGCAAAAAATATGGTGTATCGCTCCTGTAAATGCTCCAGCCAATCAGAAAATTCCATGCAGGTGGAAAGCTTGGCATTTTCCGATTGCATTTCATACAGGGGAAGAAGATCAGCCAGGTATCCATAGTCCGGGTCCTTGCGACGGTCTGGTAGCTGGTACTGCTCTGTCAGGTAATTTCCCAGCCAGGCGCCCAGCTTTTCCGCTCCATAGATATTCAGATGGCTAGCATCTTTTGCATCCTTTGCATAGTCAAAGTTCATGGCCTCCATAAGCTTTGGATCATTGAAATCCAGAAAGGGGAGACCATATTCCTGGGCCAGATCGGCGATCAGATTATGTTTTCCCGCATTCCAGCCAGCCCGAGGCGTTTTGATAAGCAAAAGACTAATCTCCTCCTCCTGGCATAGATGAATGATTTTTAGAAGGGAATCATAAGCCTCCTGGTCCGCCGGGTCAGGCTCCTCCTCTTTGGAAAGAGGCGTTCCCTCATAGGGAAAATCACAGGTGCCACTGGCAGCCACAAAACCCAGACAGGGATCTGTCTTATCAGATAGCAGGTAAGTGAAATCCTCTGCCTCCAGCTCATCCCAGCGGCTGTGATAATTGGCAAGGGGAAGGATATAGCTGAAAAGGGTGGAATCCTCTTCTTTTTCACAGTGATTTTTTATAGCTTCCCATTTCACCTGGGACCATTTCATATAGTCAAAGGCCTTTCGATAGGCTGCCTCACTGGAGGCGTGAAGCAGTTCATTTACATCCAGCACAGCTACAGAGGGCTTTTGACTTCTTAATATTTCCCGCATCCAGTAGTAGGTGGCATACAAGGGCTGCTCTTCTGTCCCAAAGCTGTAGGCGGATATGCCATATTGCCGATAGAGTTCCATGGGAGACAAGCCCATAATGGTCTGGCTGCTGCCTAAAAGCACCACATCCAACCGGTCCTTGGGCAGCTCATAAAAGCCGTCCACAATGCGAGTACTCTGCCAGGTCCCATACCATTTGGGAATATATATGGTTGTGAGAACCTGAAAAAGTAGGGCCAGCAGTACCAGGAAGACACCACAGCGGATCAGTTCCTTATTTTTCATGTTTCATCCCCTATCTTATAAGGCTCCATCATAGCTAGAACCTTTGGTAGATAAAAGCTGCTGCGTCATAATCTCCGCCGTAACAGCCAAAAATCAGCACAGCTACAAAAAGAAGCAGGTAAAGGCTCCAGCGAAAGACCAGATTTTGTGCAGCTAAGGTCTCCCGAATCCGGATTTTTTGCTGGAGAGAGGACACAAAGAGCAGCAACAGCAGGGAGGCTAAAGCAATCATCCAGTCCTGGGGAGTCATCAGCTGAAACAAGGATCGATCAAATAAAATCTGTGGGTTTTGGACTCTTCCCATGGAAAACAGCATAGAGAGTGCCACCTTTAAGCTGGGAGCCCGGAAAAATACAAAGCCAATGTTTACCAGGAGAAAAGTACGAAGCCCCTGAAAAAAATGCCAGGAAAAGACCTGGGTACGCACTTGAAACAGGGCTGTCAACCGTTTCCACAGCGGGGTGAGAAGTTCACCAGCTACAATGTAAAACCAGTGAAGCAGGCCTGAACCCACGATAAAATTCCAGCTTCCTCCATGCCACATGCCCACGGAAAACCAGAGTACCAACATACCAGTGTAAAGAGGCAGCTTCTTTCCCCGCTTTTTTCCCAACCGTTTTTTGCTCCAGTCCAGAAAAGCAATCCACAGTGGGGATTTCTGCAAGGGATAAAAGAGATACTCCTTAAACCAGATTCCCAAGGTTATATGCCAGCGACGCCAATATTCGGAAATGCTCCGGGAGAAATAGGGACAGGCAAAATTTTCCGGAAGAGAAATGCCGAAAACCTGGGATACTCCCAGTACAATGTCCATACAACCGGAAAAATCCGTGTACAGCTGAAAAGCAAAACAGATGGTGGCAACCACCAGATACCAGCCCTGGTACACAGGGTACTGGTCATAAACCAGATTGACTGCCAAGGCCAGACGCTCAGAGATCACCAGTTTTTTGAAAAATCCCCAGAGTATTCGCTGGGCGCCAAAAGTCACTTGCTGGTAGGAAAAGGCATGGGGAGAGAAAAGCTGCTCAGCCATCTGAGAATACCGGGTAATAGGGCCAGATATCATCTGGGGAAAATAGGAGGTAAAAAGGGCGTGGCGAAAGATATTTTTCTGGGCCGGCAGAATCCCCCAGGAGACATCAATCACATATCCCAAGATGCTCATGGTATAAAAGGAAATCCCCAGAGGGGCCAGGGGTCCAAAGGGAGCAGGAAATCCGAAAAACCTCACATATTTCAATAAAAAAAGTGGTAGCAGCGTTAGAACCACAAACATCCAGGTAAACAGTGTTTTCTTCCTGGAGCCCTCTTTTGTCCGCTCCAGCAAGAGGCCACCCAGATAAGAAATAAAAATGCCGTACAACAAAAAGGGCAGCACAGCCCATCCACCGGAAATATAATAAAAAGTCAGGCTGGCAGTCAGCAGAATCATCCACTGAAAGCGCTGGGGCAGAATATAGTACACCATTGCGGTGAACAGAAAAAAACAGAGAAATGAAAAGGATGTTAATGCCATATAATATGTGCTCTCCCACTCTTTTGTGACAATTTCGGAACAAACCTTTTATAGCTGGGAGGGTTCCTGTTCCAATAGCTCTACTAGGCCCAGCTCTGTCATGAAAAAGGCTACCCGCCGCAAGCCAAATAAGATGGCCTCCTTGGGCTCTGAGACCATCATGGCTCCACGCGCCTCAAACATTTGGATAGCTTTTTCAAAATCCAGGGTTTCATAGCAGGTATGATAGAGAAACTGGCGCTTTTTTACCCGTTTTTCCACCACAGGACCGGAAACCAGTTCTATGCGGGAGCCATCCTCCAGGGTGAGCATCCGCAGGGATGCCTGTTGCTTTTCGTCAAACACGGTCTCACTGATAGTATGTACCGGAAACAGAGCCTGCACATAGGCAGTCAGCTCACCCAGGTCAGCAGCCGCGATTCCTGTGTGATGAAATCTCAGCATTTAGACTCGCTCCCCGATAATATCTGCCATGGCCCCCACATTTTTCATGCCGGTAACCTCGCCCATGGTAAACTTCATGCCAAAATGCCGCTCCACAGCCACAATCAGGTTGATATGCTCCAGGCTGTCCCAATCTTCAATATCCTCGGCCGTTGTGTCTTCGGTCACCTGAATCTCCTCATCGTCAAACACATCCTGAAACACCTGATTTAAGCCGGAAAAAATTTCTTCTCTTGTCATAGGTTCTCTACCACCTTTATCACTTGATTTTTCTGTATATAGGGTTCTTCCAGGGAAAGACTCCACAGGGTGTTGCCCACCTCATCGGAGGAAATTCTGGTAAAGCCCTGGTTTTGGTAAAAGTCCTTTACCATGCTATTTTTAGCTGTGGGATAATAATATCCCCGAAGCTCCCGGATGCCAAGGGCTCTGCTGCGCTCTGCGAGAGCATCCAACATAGCCTCCTCCATCTTTCGCTTTAAGACTCGACAGCTCATAATCCACAGATCCAGATGGAGGATGTGATCCTCCCTGCGGCCAATGATCACGGATACCACTCCATTGTCTCCAAACTTATCCACTAGCTTCCCATACAAAGTGAGATACCGATGGTCAGAGGACATCTTCTCTATCTCGCTTAGGGTATAACGCCGGGTAGTCAGATTAAATTGGTTGCTTTTATTGGTCAGTTGTGCAATGCGGGCCAGATACATGGGCGCAAAGCTTTGGATCTGAGCCACCATCTCCAAGGATATCAGGTAATCTTCATAGTTTAAAAAGGCTGCCTGCTGTCGTGCCCGCTGGATGTTTTCCCGGTACATTTCATTGCGCCTCAGATCATCCCCGGAAAGGCTGGTAACCTCAAAAAAGCCCGATCGATCCAAAACACGGATGTATTGTTCCGGAGCTTCCATGTCTGGGACGCTGACATGTGGAAGCTGTCCGGACACAATGGCCCGCTCCGCCGGATTATCGTCCACAAAAACCAGACTTTCTGGAAGCAGATTTAACTCTGCTGCAATCTGTTCAAGATTCCTGTCCTTAGACTCCCAGTTTGCCAGAATCACCTGGAAATCCTCAGGCTTTAAAGGAGCATCCGGATGAGAAAGACCTGCCAGGGCATTTTCTCGCTCATTTTTAGAATTTACATTTAACAGGATACCCAAGTCCTTGAGCTCCTTTAAATATTGCTGAAATTCTGTAAAGGCCTGTCCTGCCGGCACTTCTGGACCTATGGCCAGATTTTCCGGGCCCTCGTCTCCCACCACGCCTCCCCAGAGGGTATTGTCCAGATCAAGAGCCAGTCCCTTTTTATTCTGGCCTAACAGGGATTTCAAAATCTTGCTCAGCTCAAAAGAAAGCTCCGGGATAAAGGGAACCGCCAGGGCATACTTGTACATATACCAGTAGAAGGGGTCCTGCCAGGCATCCAGGCCACAGCGGGCGCTGAGATACTGGAGATCCAAAATATAAAAGTGGGAATGTTCCCTGGCAAAGGCGGCAAACCGTTCATTGAGCCGGTTAAGAAAGGAAATCCGCCCTTCTGGATAAACCCCGTCCTGATTGCCCATAAGCCGGTAGGAGGGAAATTCAAAATTATTTTGAATAATGGGACAGTGATATTGCTCCCAAAGCCGCTCCCACATACCCATAAACCGCTGATACTCTTCTTCCAGCAACGCTTCTATCTGCTCTGGAGCAACGCCGGCCCTTGGATAAGCGGTTATATTGCGGTTTGTAGTGTAAACATAAATGAAATCCGGCTGAAAGTCCTTAAGCCTTTCATTGGGAAACATGGCATCCTGATAGTATTGATTGTATTCAGACTCATAAAACTCCGCCTGAATGCCCTGGTTTAACAAAAACAGATCCAGGATCAGGAGAATATCATGGGTGGTGGAACCGCCCAGCACGGCAATTTTCTTTTTCAGAAAGCTTGTGTGCTCTTTGAGAAGATCTCGCCGGAGACTTTTTTTCTTTTTTAAAATCCACTGGCTGTCAAAGGGATATTCCAAAGCCTTCATCGTCTGTACTCCATCCTGTTTTTCTTACCGGTAAAGTAAACCACATTTATTTTAGCAGACAATCCCCGTTTTTGCAACTCCCGGCCAGATCTTCCCATTGCTCTGCCAGAGACTTGCGTACCTTTTTTCGGGTCAGCTCCACCAGGTTGAGCTTTGTCATATCCACCAAAACTGTTTTAACGGGGTCTCTTTTTAATTCCTGGGCCAAAAACTCCATCAGCTCCTGGCGATCTTCCCTTTTTTCCATATCAATAAAGTCAATGAGAATAATGCCAGAGAGATTGCGCAGACGCAGCTGCCGGGCGGCCTCCCGTGCGGCTTCCTGGTTGATCTTTCGAAAAGTCTGCTGTTTCTTTTTTCCACCCTCAAATTTTCCCGTGTTTACATCCACCACAGTGAGGGCTTCTGTAGGCTGAATCACCAGATACCCTCCGGATTTTAGCCAGACTCGCTCCCGAAGTCCCTCCTCCAGAGCCTTTTCCAGGCTGTAGCATTTGGACAAAGGCTGCAACCTGTCCTGATAAAGCTTAAGCTTTTCCAAATCCTCCGGCTGAGAGGCCTTCAAATACACTTGTAAGTCATCATACAATTTTTGTTCATCTGTCAAAATTTCAGAAAGATTGTCCTTGGGAATTTGACGCAGGGCGGAAAGAAAAGACGGCTCCGGACAGGAAAGCAGGCTAAAACAGGTACGGGTTTTTGCCTTTTCCATTACCTTGGCATAGGTCTCCTTTAAACGCGCAAGCTCCGCCTCCAGAAGCTCTGCCTTCACACCTGCGGCATTGGTTCGGGCAATCAGCCCAAAACTTCCGTCCCATAAGGGTGCAAGCAACTCCCGCAACCGGTGCCGCTCCGGCTGGGGGAGCTTTGCAGAGATGCCAAGTGAAGCATGCTGGCTGGTGAGAACCAGATATTTTCCCGGAAAATTCAGATTGGAGGTGACAGCGGGAAATTTGGTTTTCAGGGCCTCCCGGCTTACCTGCACCAAAATCTCGTCCCCTTCCACCAGAGGCTTTTTGGCATCCTGATGCCGGCGGCTCACCACCAGGGGCTGGGGATTTTCCTGGAGGGAATAGTAACAGATCATGCCAGGAACCACCTCCACAAATGCTGCCTCCAGCTGTGGAGCCAGATTTTTCACCTTTCCTATATAAATATTACCCAGAAGAGAAGGATTTTCCTCCGGCTCCAGGAATAGCTCTGCAACCGTGCCATTCTCCAAAATAGCGCTTAAGATTCCCCGCTTCTCGCCTCTCTGGCAATGGGTAATGAGAAACTGATGTTTGGATTCCATGATAGACTTCCTTTCCCGCTTAAAATATGCTTCCCAGATTCTCCAGGGAGACAAAGAGCCGGTCCCCTTTTTCTGTACTCTCTGGACAGGCATATAGCTCCCGGCGGTGTATTAGCAGGGAAAAAGGCTCCATCGTCTGGCCTAGATACTGGAAAAATGCTTCCAGCACCAGCTCTGGCTTAATATTGGTCACGCTTCCAGCAGACAGGCGCAAAAAGATCAGGTCCTCTTCTGCCTGAGCTTTATAAATAAAGGGGCGAATATCCAGCTCCTGCTGGGATTTTTTGCTTTTTTTGGTTACCAGGATCTGGGGCTGAGCAAGAAATCCGGCAAAAGCTTCTGACAGGGAAAGAGGACTCTCTTTGGGCTCTAGCCTGGGTTCCTTTCCCAGCCGAAAGCGCACCTCATAGTCAGCTGCCGCCACCAGAGACATGGCCTTCTGAGATTTTTCTTCAGGAATCTTTCGAAAGGAAAGGATCTCCAATCCTTCCGGCATCACCTCATTTAGGCGTTTTACGCCTTCCGTACAGGAGACCATAGACTCCACCTCAACATCCAGATATTCTCCGTCACTGGTAAGTCCAACCCCCAGAGGGGAGGCAAAGGACATGATCATGTGAGGACTGAAACCGCCTGTATAGCAGACAGGAATCTGTGCCCGTTTTAGGGCCTTCTGAAAATACCGCATCATATCCAGGTGGCCGATAAATTTCATGATACCATCTTTGCGGAATTTAATTCGAATTTTCACAGGACGGATCCTCCTTTCTTAGTTTACAAACACCAGTTCGATATTTTCCGGCGCCGCAGCCCTGACAGCTTTGGCGACAGTTGGGCGTCACCTGCTCTTGCTGACTTCTCTCCCATTCCTCCATCAAAAAATTCTTGCTCACTCCCACATCCAGAAAATCCCAGGGAAGAATTTCCTCCGTGCTCCGGGGACGGGAGGTATAAAAGGCCGGATCGATCCCCGTTTCGGCAAAGGCCTCCTGCCACCATTCGGCATGGAAGCACTCGCTCCAGGAGTCATAGAGACAGCCCTTTTGGTAGGCCTTCCTAAGCACAGCCCCCAGTCGCCGGTCGCCCCGGGCAAATACCCCCTCCAGCACAGACACATCCGCCTCATGCCAGTTGTATTTCATACTCTTTCTATTCAGCTGCTCCTTCATCTCCTGGCTTACCAGATGGGCCTTTCTGAGGAAAGACTCCTGGGTATCCATAGCAGCCCACTGGAAGGGGGTAAAAGGTTTGGGCACAAAAAAGGAGGTGCTAATGGTGATCTGACATTTCCCATTTCTCTGCTCCTTGGGAATCTCATAGTACCGCTTGGCGATTTTTTCCGCCAGCTGGGGAATTCCCCGGATGTCCTCCTCCTCTTCCGTGGGCAAGCCCAGCATAAAATAAAGCTTAACCTTATTCCAACCGCCAGCAAAGGCCAGAGCCGCCCCAGAGAGAATATCCTCCTCTGTGAGGCCCTTGTTGATCACATTGCGCATGCGCTGAGTCCCCGCCTCCGGGGCAAAGGTCAGGCTGGTCTTTTTCACATCCTGGACCTTGCTCATAACGTCCAGGGAAAAAGCGTCAATGCGCAGGGAGGGAAGTGAAATATTGACACATTCCTGCCCGGCTGTCTGGATAAGGAAATCCACCAGCTCCGGTAGCTGGGAGTAATCGCTGGAGCTTAGGGAACTTAAGGAAATCTCCTCATGTCCTGTGGCTTCTAGCATCTCCCGGGCGTAATTCATCAGCTGTCCGGCATCCCGCTCCCGGGTGGGGCGATAGATCATTCCTGCCTGACAGAACCGACACCCCCGAATACAGCCCCTCTGAATTTCCAACACTACCCGATCCTGGGTGACCTTGATAAAAGGAATCAAAGGCTTGGTGGGATAGGAAACCTGATTTAAGTCCTGAACCAGTTGCTTTTGCACCACAGAAGGAATTTGGGGATTTTTAGGCGCAAAGGAGGCGATGGTGCCATCCTCCTTGTAGGTAACCTCATAGAGGGAAGGCACATAGATCCCAGGAATTTGGGCCGCCTGAAAAAGAAAATCCTGCCGGCTGCCGCCCTTTTCACGATGGGCTTTGTAAGTATCAAGAAGCGCCGGGTAAGAGGTCTCCCCCTCCCCAATATAAAAAAGATCAAAAAAGTCCGCCAAAGGCTCCGGGTTATAGGCACAGGGCCCTCCTCCAATAACAATGGGGTCCGCTTCGGTCCGTTCTGAAGCATCCAGGGGAATCCCAGCCAAATCCAGGATTTGCAGTACATTGGTGTAACACATCTCATACTGGAGAGTGATCCCCAGAAAATCAAAATCCCTAACCGGGTCCTGGGATTCCAGGGCAAATAAGGGAATCTTTTGCTGGCGCATAAGCTTGTCCAGATCCACCCAGGGGGAATAAACCCTCTCACACCAGGTATCCTCCCGGCGGTTAAACATGTCATACAGGATCTGAATGCCTAAATGGGACATGCCAATTTCATACACGTCCGGAAAGCACATACAAAAACGTATGGCAATCTCCTCTTTGTTTTTTATCACTCCATGGGTTTCATTGCCCAGATAACGGGCAGGCTTATCGATGGTCAACAAAATCTCATCGGTTAAGGCCAGTGGTTTCATTGTGTGACTCCTCTCCTATGTTCTCCAGTACTTCTTTATATGGTATGGTTCCACCCATTCTCGTTTAGGCGATCCTGCTAAATCTCCTCTACATAGTCCCCAGAGACTTCTTCCTCCGGATCTTTTAAAGCGGGCTCTCCTGGAAGGTCCTCTGGGGAAGAATCCTCCTCCGGTACAGCGCCAGCCGGCCAAGAGCTTTCCTCTGTAATTTCAATCTGCTCCATAATATCTGCCATTAACGCATCAATGTGCAACTCATGGGTCATATCCTTTTGAATTTCCGCCAGGATTCGATCACTGTCCAGACTATATAGCGTAGTGCCTGTGTAGTCCAGCATCACATAGGCCAAAAACAAAATCAGGCTGATATAAAACTGAATCCGAAACCAAACCACTCCCAAAGCTCCCTCCGAATCAACGCCTGGATAGGTGTGATAGGCTCCGTATGCCTGCTGCTCCAACAACATTTTGCGGTATTGTCCTGTCTCTCTTGCCATGGTTACTCTCCCCTTCTTTTCCGTCTAAGGCTTTTATACCCTATTTTATGCCGAAAAAAAAGAGAACATGCCGGGGTTATATGGAAATGGCCAGCATGAGATGCATGATCAGCTCTTCTCTGGTAAGCTGTGGATACCGTTCATCCGGGGTATAAGGAATCTCCTCTTTTTCTGTTTTGGATGACAGGGTATCCACCCGTTCCAGATAACGCTTTAAATCTGTGAAAATTTTAACATTCTGGCGCAAACCATTGTCTTTTAAAATCTTTCGGATATGATTCTCCGCAGCTCTTGTATCCAGATCTGTCTTTGTAGTGTAGCCCATCAGATTGCTGCCACAGATAATCAGGCTGTCAATGGGAAAATTTTTCTCATAGGTAGTCAACACCAACTCATACAGATGAACCAGGGGCTCTACATGAGGATGGAGTGTCTCGTAAAGAGCAGGCTCTATGGATTTTCGGGGAAGAAACATAATCAGGTTTACCAGCTCCTTGCATGCCGGAAGAGAACCTACCATGCCCACAACGGCTAATAGATTGATTTTCTCATTGGTACTTAAAAGCCCCACTGCCACCAAAGCCAGAGGCAGGGAGAAGAAAACCAGGGTTTTCAGGGCTTGTCTTTTTTTGTGGTTGGCTGTATAGCCGTAAGAGCCTTTTTCTATTTTTTTCATGGTCTATTTCTTTCCTTTGTGGTTTTATCTAATATCTTAGCACCTTTTTTTAAAAAGCTCAACCAAAAATCCTACTTCCTGACGATTTCCTGTTTTATCTCACTGCTTCTATCATAATTTCGGAACCATGTTATTAAGAGAGTTTTGGCTCGGCTTTCCGGTATCCAAAAGCAAAGACTGGGAAACAACCAGCCAAAAAGAAGGAGGATCCCGCCTTCCAGAACAATGCTCCCCAGTGGCTGGCTGGAAAGTAGAAGGCTAAGCCAAATAAAAAGGCCCATGGTAAGCCAAAGGGCCATAAAAATCTGAACAAAAGGATAGGGTAGGGCCGTAATACGAATGATGCAGCCCTCCTCTTTCTTGGCAATATCTCCCTTTATGCGGGGGAGAAAGCTATTTCTGATGCCAGTTATGGGGGAAATGGAAAAAGAGCTGCGACCCAGCTTCCCATAGAAAAGCTTACGGCTGTCCATGGAAAGCGTTCTCCCCACCAGGCTGTCCATAATAAGGTGTACCTCCTCCAGGGAGAGTTTTGTATGAATGGTAAAGCTATCAAAGGGAAGAATATGAAATTCCAGCTTGTAGGTAAAGGGTATGGGAGTGTAAGATTTCATAAAAGAAACTCCTCGATTTGATCTGTGGTATCGCTCTATATGCTCCTCCGTGAACAAGGGAAAATTTCCCGTTAAAATCAGGGGAACTAGGAAAAGTATACCAAAATAATGCACGAAAAACAACAAAAAGCAAACAAAAAAGACCTTGTTGCCTTTCACTGGCATAGTGTCAAAAGGGAGAAAAAATTGCGGCCCGGAACATGCCGGACCGCGCTTCTACTAAATCTTAGATTTCTCTGGCCTTATTGAGCTAATCTTCTTTCATCAAAATCTCCACAGCCTCCCGCAGCGTGGTGGCCTCCCCTACATTTCCCGGGAAAATCACATAGGGGGTGCTGGGAAATTTGCTCTCCTCACCAGTCTGCCACACGGGAATACCGGGGCGAATCTGCCCCATCACCTGGGCACAGGTTACCTTAAGGGCCTTGGTACCCACATCGCTGGAGGTAATGCCACCCTTGGCAATGACGAAAGCCGGAGTAATGTGGAGATCCCCCACCAGACGCTGGACTCCATCGCTGATTTTTACACTGCGGATAAGCGCACTTTCCGGCGTATCGTTTTCCACGGTCAGAAGCTTGCGCTCTGTAAAGCACACCGCAGTACGTCCACTTTTGATAATGCGCTCCTCTTCTGCTACACAGCGGGCCACCTCCTGGTAAAAGGCCTCATCTCCCTCCAGCACCAGACTGGAATGAAACTCCACAGGCTCCACATAGGGAAGCTTTCGAAGCTCCTCCAGCTGAGCCGTGGTTTTGGCTGTATGGCTTCCCACAACGACCACGCCGCCATAATGGGTCTTAAGAGTTACCATATCCCCACGGGTGAGAAGGGGCTGATTGGATATCCCTCCGGCCACCTTCACAAAGCCGGCCGCTGTGCGGAACATAAAATGCTTTCCACGGCCAATGGCCCGGTAGAGGGCAATGACAAAGGCTTTGACATCACAGTAATCCACCGCGTTCACACAGACCTTGCCAAAATCCTTTACGGAGAGCAGCAGTTCTTCCACCGCCTGTAAATTTCCGCTGCGCAAAAGCTCCAGAGAAATGCAGGTTACCTCCGAAGCCTTGTAGGCGCCTTTGGTTTTTTCCTCAATATAGGAGGGAAGATCCGAATAACTATAGCCAAAGGTCTTATCCCTGGCAAATTCGGTCTGGGCCGCTGGCACCAGCTCCTCCCCATATTTTACATAGTGAACATTTCCAATGGTAAAGCGACCACCCTCCAAAAAGAAGGGAAACAGCACCTCCCCATCCACCGTGCAGCCCTCTTTTTCCAAGCCTTCCCGAAGAAGCTGGGTTTCCAGGGGATAATGACCTCGAAGAGTGGAATCACTGCGGGATATATACAGGTAAGGTTTCCCGGTCTTTTTCGCTGCCCAGGAGACACTTTCCATAATCTCTCCATGAATCTTTGTGGTTTCTGCCTGAGTCATTCCCCGGCTGTTGGTAAGAATATAGAACAGCCTTCCCTCCTCGGAAAAGGCCTGCTCCATGGATTCCCGGGTCCAGTTGGTGTAAACACTTACATGGTGAACCGTCTGTACACCAGTGGGATCATCGTCCAGCACTACCAGCCTTATCTGCTGTTTTTGAAGCTCCTCCTTAAGCAGGGCATCCAGCTTGGCTTCCTCCGGCACCGGATAGGACTGCAACACAGATGCCGGCAAAATTTCTCTCTTTATCATATCCTATTTCCTCCAGGCAGATATTTTCAAAGGGCATGGGGGGACTGTACTGTCACACCGGCCAGCTGCTCAAAATACTGGACAATGCCGCTATGGTCATCCCCCATATGGCCGCTCACCTTTAGGGCCTGGAGAATCTCAAAGAGATTGGCCGTCAGAGGCAAAGGCACATCCAAATCATGGGCAGTGTTGATCACGTTTTTAATATCCTTGTGATTGATGGTAATGGTACCGCCGGGCTTAAAATTCCGTGCGCACATCATGGGAGCCTTCGCCTCCAGCACAGCGCTTCCAGCCAGTCCCCCCCGGATAGCCTGGAACACCTTCATGGGATCGGCTTCTGCCTTGGTAGCCAGCACCAGGGCCTCAGATAGGGCAGCAATCCCCATATTCACAATAATTTGATTGGCAAGCTTAGTGACGCTGCCTGTGCCGGAACCACCGATCAACACATGGCTGTTGCCCATGATTTCAAAATAGGGCACCAACCGGTTGAAATCCTTCTCCTCCCCGCCACACATAATGGCCAGAGTCCCCGCAATGGCTCCCGGCTCTCCGCCGCTTACAGGTGCATCCACAAAACCAATGCCCTGCTCCTTTAACTTTTCATAGCAGGTTCTGCTCTCTGTGGGGGTTACACTGGAGAGATCACAGACCAGCTTTCCGGCGGACATGGCTGCGGCCACACCTTCAGGTCCAAACAGCACGCTCTGTACAATGGCCCCGTTAGGCAAAATGGTAAATACAATGTCGCATTCCTGGCCTATCTCCGTATAGCTGCCCTCCACAGCGCCCAGAGCTGTAAGCTCTGCCACGGCTGCCGGATTCAAATCCGCCACCATCAGTTCCACCTGCCCCTTAATCAGGTTCTTCGCCATGGGCCGGCCCATAATTCCAAGGCCAATAAATCCAACTCGTTTCATAGGTTCTTCCACTCCTTTTTATGTATTGATTTTTTCCTATTTTTCCCCTGTAGATATTATATGGCATACCGGTATGCCAGTCAAGGAAAAGTTTAAAATTTTCTATTCTATTTCATTATAGCATAGGGAGACAAATTTCGGGAAACTAATTTTATCTGAAACAATTTTACAGGCAACAAAGCTTCTGCCCTTGCACTTTCCAGACCAGGAAGCTATAATGTGTATAAACTGCCAGTCCCAGGAAAATAACAGAGGAGATTTTTATTCATGATTTCTAAATCCATCAATTTAAAGGAAACTGCCTATGAACATATTAAAGAGCTGATGCTGGGAGGGAAGCTAAAGCAGGACGTGATCTATTCCGAGAGGAAAATCAGCACGGAAATCGGTGTTTCCCGCACCCCTTTTCATGCAGCTCTCCAGCAGCTGGAGCAGGACGGCTATATAGATATTCTTCCCAGCCGGGGCTTTATGCTGCGGAAGCTTGATTACCAGGATATTGTGGAAACCTACGAGGTTCGTTCAGCCGTAGAGTTTTACTGTGCTTATGCCCTAGCCCGGGATTATCAAAAAGGGGAAGGTGCCGACACGGTGGCAGCTTTGAAGGAAACTTTGGACCGGCAACGTGCCATAGCAGATACCCAGGGGGATATTGAGGAGTTTATGAATTGTGATTTGAAATTCCATACTCTGATTGTAAACTATAAAAAAAATCAGACCTTACGGTATGCTTTCCTCTCCCACATTTACAAAATTAAGCATCTGGCCAACAATTCCCTGGAACATGAAGGCCGGGTGGA
Organism: Lachnospiraceae bacterium; assembly: GCA_022791975.1. GTDB lineage: Bacteria > Bacillota > Clostridia > Lachnospirales > Lachnospiraceae > RGIG4284. The sequence goes on from JAAWAC010000002.1 coordinate 213,427, forward strand.
AAGGACGGTACAGGAGCATCAGGGGATGCTGGACGCCATTGTTAAGGGAGATGTGGACCAGCTTTTGGCTGCCACCATGCTCCACTTTGACAATTCCCAGGCTCTTGATTTGGAGGACCTTAAAAATTCCCAGACGCTGTAGAAAAACCGTCTTTTACACAGGCTGTTTTCGCAACCTTCAAAGTATCCGGCTGAGAAATCGCACCAGTTTTATGGCTCTTCCATAGAGAGAGAAAGTTCTCCCGGCCTGGGCGTCCAGAAGCGCCTTTTGCACTACAGGCTCTGGAGTGGCCAGAAAAGGTCTCTTCCACCAGGGCAGGGAAATTCCTCCATGGGCAAAAAATTCTGTGTCCACCGGTCCCGGACATACACTGGTAACCGTGATCTTCCTTCCTTTTAGCTCCCGGTGAAGGGCCCGGGAAAAAGAAACCACATAAGCTTTCCCCGCCCCATAGACGGCAAATTTTGGCTGAGGCAAAAAGGCGGATCCAGAGGCCAGCTGCAAAATTTGGCTGCCTCGGCTTAAATAGGGAAGGCAAAAAAGAGTCATCTGCGTCAGGGCCCGGCAATTTAAATCTATCATCCGAAGCTGCTCCTCCATGCTTAAATGGGCAGCAGGACCATAGGCCCCCACGCCAGCCCCATTGACCAGCAGACAAACACAGGGCTTTCTATTCCTGAGAAGCTCCCTAAAATGCTCCATATCCTCTGTACTGCAAAGATCCATGGGCAAAGTTTTTAGCTGGGCCGCCCTCTTTTTTGTGTTGCTCTCTTTTTCTAATTCCCTGGCCATTGCCTCCAGTCTTTTGGAAGTGCGGGCAATCATCCAGATTTCATCCAGGGATCTGTAGTTCTTTCGAATCTGACGGACAAACTCCCTTCCCATACCGGAGGAGGCGCCAGTGACAATGGCGATTTTCATAAAAGCTTCCTTTCCATTTGACGAAACTGCCCGGGGGATTGTTTGGTGTACTGCTTAAATACCCGAGTAAAATTTTGAATTGAATTAAAGCCACAGAGGCGGCTAATATCTGTAATAGAAAAATTTTCCTGCACAAGCAGCTCCTTGGCTGCATGGATGCGGCAGCTGCTGAGATATCCAGAAAAGCTAATGCCTGCTATGGTTGTAAAAAGAGAGCTCAGATAGGAGGCATTCACCTGAAGCTCCTCCGCTACATCACCCAGGGAAAGCATTCCATTGGCAAAGTTTTTGTCTATATAAAGCTCTGCCAGAAAAATAAGCCGCTGACTGCGCTTTTGAAGAAATGCCGTAAAGACCTCTGTATATTCCCCACACAGCTCCTCGATCTGAGATAAGAGAGCCTCTGATATTTTGGGGTTTTCACAATCCTCCGGGGCATAATAGACGATTTTTGTGGTGGGCAGATTACAATTCGCATATTTCTGGTTAAGCCTTGCAATAAAATAGGTAAAGGTAGCATATAATTCCTTCTCTGAGCTGCTCTTCTCTAAAATTTCGTATCCAAATGCCCGGGCTTCCTGCCCACGTCTTTCATTTTCATACAAAATGCAGGTGGAAAGCTGCAAAAGAAACACATCCACAAGCTTCTTCATCTCAAAGAGATGGTTTTCATTTTTTGTTTTTACATCCGAGTAGCGGTTCAACAAAAGAGTGGCCTTGGCCTCCTCATAAGATTGCGGAATATCCAAAATAGAATCCTTGCAGTTTCCCACCCCGATTTGCAGCAGAACATCCCCAGATTTCACAATATTTTGGATGCAGCTTATCATATTTTTTTCATATGCTTCCACATTTTCCTGGTCTACATCCTGCTTAAGCTTTAAGAGAATGGTCCAGTTGTGCCGATTTACCGTTATGCGTGCACAGCTTTCAGGAACTCCCCAGCTTACAATGGTTTTCTTTGCCTGGGCGGCATAGACGTTCAACAGTTCCTCCTCCCCCTTCAAATCCACTACAAAAATAATAAATTTGCCTGGAGAATTTAGATTGGAATTTATACTGAATAAATAATTGTCTATCTGCTGTTCCGACAGGGAAGTTTCCAAAATATCCCCGATTAGCCGGCTTTCCATCTCCGGAAGCAGACTTTTCAGCGCTCCATTTAATTCCTGATTTGTGAGAATGGTCTTCCGAAAGAGCTGATCCAAATAATCCATCTCATTTTTTACAGGCACATCCGCCATATCCCTGGGTTGAAAGGAGTCATCGGTTACGATCTTCATAAAATCGCGAATAGGTTTATAGGTGGTATGGGAAGCAAAAATTGCATAAAACACTCCGATAAGCAGGGCAATAAGGAAAAAGGAAAGCATGGGCATCACCAAAACCCCTATATCCTGAGAGGTAATCTGATAATCACTTTGATACAAAAATAACAGCCCTGTCTTTTCTGAGGCGAATATACGGAAGTGCTTCTTGGCATCTCCTGCCAGTGCCTCCTGTCTGGATTTTATAAGCTCTCTTATGGTCCTTCCGGTATTTTCCCAAAAAATCGGAAGCCCTTCCTGGTCATACACCAAAATCGGCGTGTTATGCTTGTTTTTTCCCTGAATTAATTGATAAAACTCAAAAGTGCTTAACTTTAAAATTATAACCCCCAGCCTGTCAGGACCTGTCAGAGGAAAATCCTGTACAATGTATACACCATCCATCAGGTTGCATAAATTCGGTCCCGAGGATTTCACCGTATCCGGGTGATCATAAGAATCCATCAGCTCTCGCACCTGCTCTTCATTTGTGCGATAAAATATCTGATTATTGGCGGAATAAATAGTGTCGTCATAGGCCACATACAAGTATACACTTTGGATCAAATCGTTTTCCATACAAGTCCGGTTGAGAAGCTTTTGAATTTCAAAGGTTCGGTCATTTCTGGTATTATCTGGAGCCACAACGGCCGATATAATATTTTCGTTGGCTGTCAAATTTACAGAGATGGCATACAAAGAATCCAGAGAGAGCTCCACAATATCACTGGTTTTTTGTAGCATGTCCATCTCTGTATTCTCAGCCTGCTCCATGGCATTGCGCATAAGCAGCTTATAGCCGATTCCCAAAAATAAAGACAGCAAAATCCCCACCAGGATCAGCAATGCAGTTAAAACACGAAAAAACATGCCTTTCGTATAATAGGGAGTCTTTGCATTTCTCTGTCTCATAGGTAGATTCCTTTTCTCAGGTTCTTTCCTGCGTTTTTCAAATTCTTTCTGATATCAATTCTATCATATTCCAAAAATAATGTCAAATTTAACAAATTTTTGGATATTTAACATTTCTTTTGTTTTTGTATTTTGTGCAAATTCGCTATTCATTTTCCAAAAATCCGGAGATTGATTCGCAATATTGTACATTTTATAATAAATTTTGTATCGTTTAAACTCATTGTACAATTCTTTGAAACGGAGGTATTTTATGAAAGCGAAAAAATTGTTTGCCATGATTTTAGGAATTTCTATGACAGCTGGCCTGCTAAGTGGCTGCGGAAATTCCAGTACCAGTCGTCCAGAAGCTCCTGAGGAGACTTTACAGGAATCTGCGACTGATTCTGAACCATCCCCGGAAGAGACTTCCAGCTCCCCTGAGACAAAGACCTTAACCTTGGCAGCCACCCTGGGAAACTCCACTTCTATTATACAGACTACCACAACCATGAGTGAAAAGGTAAAGGAAGAAACGGGAGGAGCCATTGATATTCAGGTTTTTCCGGACAGCACCCTGGGAGGACAGAGAGATTTCCTGGAGGGAGTTTCCATGGGAACCGTGGACATGTGTATTATAGCGGCAGGCGCGCTGGAAGATTTTTATGATCCGTATGCCCTTTACAGTGTTCCCTTTTTATTCCGTGACGCAGAGCACACCTATGAATTTTTCAAAGGGGAAACCAGTCAGTCCATCAATGACAAATTTCTGGAGCTGACAGGTATGCGCATTATCGGCCTTTACAATGAAGGATTTCGTCAGGTTTGGACCAAGGACACACCGATCCATGCACTCTCGGACTTTTCTGGATTAAAGCTGTGTGTACCGGAGGTTACGCTGTATATCAATATGTTTTCTGCCCTGGGATGCAATGCCACAGTTCTTCCAGTGGGTGATTTGTATACAGGCTTACAGACCGGGCTGGTGGATGGCATGGAGCTTCCCATTGGTTCCGTATATGGAGCTTCCACCTATGAGCAGACAAAATATTGCACCATGACCAACCATATTGGAGGAGCTATGTTCCTTCTGGTAAATGAGAATGTATGGCAGTCCCTATCTGAGGGGGAAAGAGATTGTATCTTGAAATATGTGGAGGAAGCTTCCGCACAGGATCGCCAGAACCTGGAAAATGAAACCGATAATTATAAAACGGAAATTGAGGCTACCGGGGTGGAATTTATAGAACTGGCAGATGAGGCCCGGGTGGAGCTGGTGGACGCCATGAGCTCTGTAGTATCGGAGCTTTACGGAGAAATTCTGGATGAGGCTATGCTGGATGAAATCCGCTCTATGAAGTGATCCTGTAAGAAAAAACTAAAAAATTTTAGAAATGGGCAGAGGATATCTGCCCACTCTCTTATATTCGATAACAATGGAGAATATGAAAATGAATCGAATTTGGAAAATTGTAGATGCCTTTTGGGACTGGACCCTAGCCTTGGGAATTGCCGGCATTGCCCTTATTTGTCTGGCACAGATTGTTGCCCGTTCTATTTTTAATGCCTCTATTACCTGGTCAAATGAAGCTAGCCGGTATTTGTTTGTCTATGTGGTATTTATTGGCGCTTTCGTACTTACCCGGGACAGGGAATTTATCTGTATGGATCTGATACAGTCTAAAATTCCCAAAAAAGCACGTCCCTGCTATGATCTGCTTTTGCATCTGCTTGTGATGGCATATGCGGCGGTTATGTTGATTTTTGGCTATAGATTTATGGTGCAGAATAGCTTTCAGCGCTCCTCTTCCCTACATATTCCCATGAATCTTTTGTATATGATTATGCCTGTGTCCGGATTTTTTATTATCCTTTACACCCTCCGTAATCTAGCCATTTTGCTAAAGGGCCAAAAGGGAAGGGAGGGAAAACAATGAGTCCGCTCCTTGTGATGTTTATTATTTTTATCGCTTTGCTTCTAAGCGGTCTTCCTATCTTTGCTGCCATTGGATTGTCTTCGGTATCCTATATTTTGCTGGCTGGGGATGTGCCCCTGATGCTGATTCCCCAGAGAATCTTTGTGACAACCGATTCCTTTTCTTTGCTTGCCATCCCTCTGTTTATGCTGGCTGGCGAACTAATGAACAGTGGTGGGATTACACGAAGCATTTTAAATTTCTGTTCCAAACTGGTGGGACATGTGCGTGGTGGACTGGCTCATGTAAGCATTCTCACCTGTATGATTTTTGCAGGCATGTGTGGATCCTGCACAGCCGCAGCCGCGTCTGTGGGATCTATGATGCTTCCAGCTCTTCGGGAAGACGGATATGATGATGACTTCAGTGGCTCCATCATTGCCAGTGCTGCTGTTCTGGGTCCTGTGATTCCACCCAGTATTATTATGGTTATCTATGCCTCCATCAGCGGAGATTCTGTGGCCAAGCTTTTTCTTGGAGGCATCGCGCCAGGATTTATCATTGGGATATTGCTGATGGTTATGGCCTCGCTCATCTCCGTTCGCCGGGGATATCAGGCAAAAAACGAAAAGATGGCCTCACTCCCGGAAATTTTTCGTGCCTTGTTCCGGTCTCTTCCGGCTCTGTTTCTGCCTGTTTTTATTATTGTGGGAATTATGTCTGGCCTGTTTACCGCCACGGAGGCAGGGGCGGTAGCCGTGGGCTATGCTGCAATTCTGGGCTTTGTCACAAAGGAATTAAAGCTCCAAAATTTAAGAGGCGTTCTGGGAAAGGCAGCCAAGGCCAGCACCAATGTTCTGCTGTTGATGGGAACAGGGGCCACATTGGGCTGGATTTTAACAAAAAATCAGGTTCCCCAGACCATGACCCGGGTGCTGCTTGGGATCACCAGACAGCCTGCACTTCTGCTGATCATTATTATTGCCTTTGTGTTGTTTCTGGGCTGTTTTTTGACAGATGCAACCATTGTTCCCATTCTGGCGCCATTATTATTGCCAGTCATTACCTCCATTGGCTATGACCCTATTGCATTTGGTGTGATTTTATGTACAATATCTGTAGTAGGAAACTTAACACCACCTGTGGGCGGATTGTTGTTTGTGGTGAGTGGTGTAGGGGGAATCCCCGTGGGAAAAATTGCAAGGACTGTGCTTCCCTTTTTGGGAGTGATTGTATTTGTTCTGGTGCTCTGCGCCTTATGTCCTGGGATTGTTTCCTTTATCCCCAATCATCTCATGGGTTAAGTGGCGTGTCACGCTAGGAAAGGAGTTATAATGTCATCAAAATATGCATTTCAGGTCAGTCAACATGAACATTTTTACAAATATCCGGAGGAATATTACGTAACGCCTTTTCGGATTTTTGCCAATCTGTATTTTGTGGGAAACAAGGATGTGGGATCCTATCTTTTTGATACGGAGGAAGGGCTGATTCTCATTGATACCACCTATCCCACCAGCCGGGCTCAGATGATACAATCCATCTGGGAGGCTGGCTTTAATCCCAGAAATATCCGGTATATCCTTCATACCCACGGGCATTTTGATCATTTTGGTACCACAAAATTTTTGCAGTCTCTCTCCGGCGCCAAAACCTTTTTGGGAGAGGAGGATGCAAACATGTTTCACACCCGCCCGGAGCTGGCGCTGATCGAGGACAGCCGCTATTCGTATCTGGATCTCTTTGAGCCGGATGTGTTATTGAAGGACGGGGATGTGATTCAGCTGGGAAGCACCAAGATCCGCGCAGTCTCTACACCAGGGCATACTCTGGGGGTATTCTCCTACTTTGTGGAATTAACGGAAGGTGACAAGACCCATCTGGCCGGCCTCTATGGAGGAATTGGACTGAATACCCTCTGTGGGGACTCCATTGCCAAATTTGGCACGGAGCATTGGCGGGATTTCTATCTTGCAAGCCTGAAAAAGGTGCGCAAGGAGCCGGTGGACATTGTCCTTGGGAATCATACAGCACAGAGCCATACCCTGGAAAAGTATGAGCAGATGAAGAAGGAACCCACAGGGCCCAATCCCTTTATAGATCCGATGGAATGGACCCAATTCCTGGACCATACAGAGGCGCGTTATTTCCATATGCTCGCGGAGGAGCAGGCTGGCACGGATCAAATCTAAGCATCCGGGGAATCCGTTCCCTTTGGTACCCCATGCTTCTCACACAGATCTTTTAAGCAGCACCGATCACAATGGGGCTTTGTCCGTGCTGTACATACATCTCGTCCATGGTACACCAGGCGGTGACAGAAGTCACTGCCCTCCTGGGGCGGGATGATCTTCCAGAGAGCCATCTCCACCTTCTTGGGATCCTTACAGTTGTCTACAAGTCCCATGCGGTTGGTCAGGCGGATGCAGTGGGTGTCTGTCACAATGGCCGGCTTTCCAAACACATCTCCCATAATAAGATTGGCGCTCTTTCGTCCCACACCGGGTAGCTTTAAAAGCTCCTCCATGGTGTCCGGCACCTGCCCTTTAAACTCGTCCCGCAGCATCCGCATACACGCGCTGATATCCCGGGCTTTGCTGTGGCCCAGGCCACAGGGCTTTACAATGGCCTCGATGTCCTCCGGCTGGGCCTCTGCCAGGGCATATAAATCCGGATATTTGGCATATAAGTCCTGCACCACCACATTGACCCGGGCATCTGTGCACTGGGCCGCCAGCCGGACAGATACCAAAAGCTTCCAGGCCTGGTTGTAGTCTAGGGTACATCCTGCATCGGGATACTCTTTTTTTAGGCGCTCAATAATCCAGAGAGCCAGCTGCTTCTTTTTCTCCAAATCCGCCGGGGTTTCTGAAGTTATTGTCTTTGAACGCTTTGTTTTTGGCGCAAGTGTCTTTTTTGTTGGCACTTTTTGGACTTCTGCTTTCTTGGTTTCCTTTTTCATACGTCCCTCCATATTTCTAGGTCTTTTGTTTCCTGTGATTGTTGTTTACACAGCCTTATGGCTCTTCCTACGAGGAAGTCCGCTTTCCCTGCGGCAGCTGAGCCAGCACAATGGCCCCAAACATCAGTACGCATCCCAGGATCTCCCGGTTGCTTAGGGTCTGTTCCAGGAAAAGCATTCCCGCCAGAACAGAAACCACCGATTCCAGGCTGAGGATCAGGGATGCTACAGTGGGATTCATCCCCTTTTGTCCTACAATCTGCAATGTATAGCCCACACCACTGGAAAGCATACCCGCATAGAGAATAGGCTTCCATGCCGCCAAAATCTGGGAGATCTGGAGCTTTTCCACCAGAAGCATCCCCAGACCACTTACAAGACCGCATACAAAAAACTGAATGCAGGACATTTTCACCCCATCTACCCGCTGGGTAAAATAATCAATCACCAAAATGTGTACGGCAAAGAGCAGGGCACAGATAAAGACCAGCAAATCCCCAAGTCCTATGTGAAGGCTCTCGTTGATACACAAAAAATAGAGACCTGCCAAGGCCAGAGCTACCCCAATCCACACCAAGGGCCCACATTTCTTTTTTAAAAATAGCCCCAGCACTGGTACAATGATAATATAAAAGGCAGTGATAAAACCGGCCTTTCCCACAGAAGTATATTGAATGCCAAACTGCTGAAAACAGCTGGCTGTGCACAGTGCCAAGCCGCATAAGACACCGCCCAGAAGCAGTAGGCGCCTCTGCTTTTGCTGCTGTTCTCTGGAGAGCAGGGGCTCTGGTTGCTTAGGCGCTCCCCCACCCTCTAGCGTTCTCTTTTTTGTCCTGTTTTCCAGCCATTGTAAAAAGGCAATGCATGGGATCAGAAATACGCCTCCAATCAGAGAGCGGACGCTGGTAAAGGTAAAAGGACCCACATAGTCCATCCCCACACTCTGGGCCACGAAAGCTACCCCCCACACAATGGCGGTCAATAGCAGCAATAAAGAGTTTCCAATCTGATGTTTCTTCATAATAGCCTAATGTCTCCTGTTACGTTACTTTTTTCTTGTGTATATTTCGAATGGTTTTCTTTTTTTGACAGCCTTTTCTATTTCTGGTGTCATGGCTTTCTTTATAGGGCTTTCCGGCAGGTGGCCGGATCAGACAGTGCTTTTCATACCCCACCAGATCTAGCCGGCCGGCTTTTTCCAGGGCTTCCAGAACCAGCTGGTAATTTTTCGGATCCCGGTATTGGATGAGCGCCCGCTGCATGGCCTTTTCATGGGGATTATCCGGCACATAGACCTTCTCCATGGTCCTGGGATCGAGCCCAGTATAATACATACAGGTGGATATGGTGGAGGGAGTGGGATAAAAATCCTGTACCTGTTCTGGCATATAGCCCAGATCCCGGCAATATTCCCCCAACTTCACAGCCTCCTTTAAGGTGGAGCCCGGATGGGAGGACATTAAATAGGGAACCAGAAACTGTTTTTTTCCCAGACGTTGGTTGGTTTTTTCATAGGCCCGGCAGAAATCCTTATACACCTGCCAGGAAGGCTTTCCCATAAGCTTTAGCACCGCGTCGCTGATATGCTCCGGGGCTACTTTTAGCTGACCACTTACATGGTAACCACAGAGCTCCTCCAGAAATTCCGGTTGATTCTCAGCCAACAGATAATCAAAACGGATGCCAGAGCGGATAAAGACTTTTTTTACTCCAGGGATTTCCCGCAGCCTTTTTAGAAGCATCCGGTAATCCTTATGGCTGACATCCAGATTTTTACAGGGGGTAGGAAATAGGCACTGGCGATTTTTGCAGGCGCCTTTCGTCTCCTGCTTTTTACAGGCGGGATGCCGAAAATTGGCGGTAGGGCCTCCCACATCGTGAATATAACCTTTAAAATCCGCCTCCTGGGTCATTTTTCTTGCCTCCTCCAGGAGGGATTCCTGGCTGCGCACCTGTACAATACGCCCCTGGTGAAAGGTCAGCGCACAAAAAGAGCACCCTCCAAAACACCCACGGCTACTTACCAGGCTAAATTGGATCTCTTTGGTGGCCGGGACACCCCCCAAGGCATCATAGGAGGGATGAGCACGCCTGGTGTAGGGCAAGGCATAGACCCTATCCATTTCCTCTGTGGTCAGGGGCAGTGCAGGCGGATTTTGCACCACAAAGCAGTGGCTGGAATAGGCTTCTACCAGCCGCTTTCCAGAAAAGGGATCGGTATTTTCATGTTGGAGATGAAAGCTTCTGGCATAGGCCGACTTATCCTGTAGCAGCGTCTCATAATCCGGCAGGCAGATTCTATCATAGATTCCCTCCAGGGAAGAGGTCTTGTATACGGTTCCCTGGATAAAGGTTATGTCCTTTACAGACAAGCCGCTGTGCAAAGCGTGGGCAATTTCCACAATGGATCGCTCTCCCATGCCATAGGAAATCAAGTCAGCACCGGAATCCAGAAGCAGGGAACGCTTTAGGCTATTGCTCCAGTAATCATAATGGGCCAACCGCCGAAGACTGGCCTCAATGCCTCCCAGGATAATGGGAACTTTTTTATAGGCACGACGGATAAAATTGCAGTAGCTGATGCTGGCCCGATCCGGCCGCTTTCCCATAAGGCCCCCAGGGGTGTAGGCATCGGTTTGCCGCCGTTTTCGGGATACGCTGTAGTGATTCACCATGGAATCCATATTTCCGGCGGACACCAAAAATGCCAGCCTTGGTTCCCCCAGGGCCTGGATACTTTCTGGGTTTCCCATGTCCGGCTGGGAGAGAATCCCCACCTGGTAGCCCTGACTTTCCAGAACCCGACTGATTATGGCCGGACCAAAGGAGGGATGGTCCACATAGGCATCCCCGATCACGTAGACAAAGTCCAGTTGTTTGATTCCCCGCTGCCTGCACTCCTCCAGGCTAATGGGCAGAAACCCTGTATCCATTCTCTGCACTCCCTTCTGTATGGAACCACTTTCCCTTTAAATTCCTTTTAAAGTGCCTGGTTAATGCCCTTTTTTTGCAGCTGCTCATAGGTGCCATTGAGAACCTGATCATAGGACTGAATATAATAATGCGCCAGACTGCGGATAACCTCCCGCTGGTCCAAAGAATAGGCATCCTCCACAGCACACACGGTCATCCCTGCAGAGAGTCCCGCCTCAATTCCTCGAGGCACGTCCTCAAAGACCAGACATTGGGAGGGATCGGCCCCCAGTTTTTTTGCTACAGCCAGATAGATATCAGGCGCCGGCTTTCCAGCCGGCACCTCACAGGCTGTCATTACACAGTCCATATAGGGGGCTATATCCAGGGAATCCATGACCGCATGCAAAAGCTCTCGCCCGTTGCTGGTACAGATTCCGGTCTTTATACCTCTTTTCTTTAATTCTCTCAAAAAGCTTTGGGCTCCTGGCTTAAAACGAACCTGGTGGGAATACTTTTCCATGGCCATAGAGATCCACATCGCTTTAATCTCCTCCAGGCTCTCCGTCAGGTGAAAGGTTTCCTTAAAATAGATGGCTGTCTCAGAAAAGCTCATGCCCTCAATCTGATGGGATAGCTCTTCTGGCACTGGAAGGTTCAAACCGCCCAGATATTCCAGATCGATTTCCTTCCACATCCACATAGAGTCCACCAGTGTACCATCCAAATCAAACAAAACCGTAGTAATTTGCTCTAACATTCTTTATCCCTTCAATCTCTCTATCTCGGCCTTTGTCAAAGGTCGGTAGTCTCCTGGCTTCATGGATGCATCCAGTGTAAGAGGTCCCATAGAAAGCCGTTTCAGATAAGTTACCGGACAGCCAATGGCCGCCATCATGCGTTTCACCTGATGAAACCGTCCCTCATGGAGGGTCAGCCGAATCTCTGAGACCTCCTCCTGAGGAGAAGCCTGCAAAATCTCTAATCTGGCTGGGAGAGCCGGTGCCTCCTCTCCAAAGGCAAGTCCCTTTTGGAATAGCTCTACATGCTCTGGCTTTACTAAACCTTCCACCCGGGCATAGTAGACCTTGTCCACATGTTTTTTGGGAGAGAGCAGGCTGTGAGCCAGTTGGCCATCATTGGTAATCAGCAGCAGGCCTTCTGTATCCTTGTCAAGCCTGCCCACCGGAAATAAGTCCTTTCGCTTTTTATCTGGGATAAGGTCAAGGACCGTTGGCTCTCGTTTATCCTCTGTGGCAGACACTACTCCCGCTGGCTTATATAGGAGATAATACTCCAAAGCCGTGTAGGAAACCGGCTGTCCTTCATAGATAACTGTTTGCTTTGCTATCTGGGTTTCCGGGCGCCTACACACCACCCCATCCACCACAGCATGTCCTTTCCGGATACCATCCTTTACTTGGGAGCGGGTTCCCTTTCCCATATCACATAAAAATTTATCCAGCCGCACTCCTTCTCTTCCCCCTCTGCCAGCTCTACCAAATCCAGCCGGTGTGATATTTATTTCGCAAAGCTCCATTTACCAGCTTCCCCCATCCCAGAGGAAAGCCCTCCACGCAGACAAGACACCACCCTCCAGCTCTTAAAGCCTGTACGTCCTTCCTCTCAGACAGCTGGGAAATGGAAGGCTCCTCCAGGGTTTCTCCCTTTAAATACCGAAAAACACCTGGATCCGTGGAGGAAAAATCTACGATAAAGGGCCAATCTCCTTTTCCCAGAGCCATGGCCAAAGCCTGGCTGGGTGTAAACCGCTTTTTCGCCAGCTCTCCTAAAAGGCAGCCGGTGCGTAAAAACCGAAGTCCCTGAAGGTTGGGAAGCCCTTCTGGTAGAAGATATACCTGATTTTGTCCAAAAACAAGGGGATTCTCTGGGCTCTCCAGGGAAGGCAGCCAGGACTGCGCCAAAGGAGAGTTAGGCCTTAGCTGTGCAAAAAACTCCCTAAGAGGCGTAAGATCCTCTGTGGGCGTCGGCTTCTCCTTTCTTTTTCCTCCAGAGGTCTTCTTGGGTTTTTGTCTCTTAGAGGCTGTCCCTGGAGACAGAGACTGGGAGGTTTCCTGCGCTCTATCCTCTCTTGCCTTTTCCCCCGCCTTTTTTAACAGCGCCAAAAAATGTCCTTCTCCTTTTACCCGATGAGGGTACAGGCGAAAGCAGCGGGACAACTCTTTCGCCCCTCCATCCAAAAGCTCCGGGCGTCCGGGATAAAATCCGCTCTCCCAAAAACATGTGACAAGCTCCGGCTCTGGGGAGATCACGGACATCTGCGGTTCCCTGTCCAGCAGGAACTGAATACTGCCCTCATTTTCCAGGGGATGAAAGGTACAGGTGGAATAAAGGAGCATCCCCCCTGGGCGGAGCATTTTTACAGCCGCCTGGAGAATTTCCCGTTGTAAGGATGCATAATGCTCTGGCCCGTGTTCCTGCCATCTTTTTATCATGGAGGGGTCCTTTCGAAACATCCCCTCTCCCGAGCAGGGAGCATCCACCAAAATTTTATCAAAAAACTCTGGAAAATACAAAGACAGCTTTTCCGGGGTCTCACTGGTTACCAGAATGTTTGTCAATCCGAAAAGCTCCAAATTTTTTAATAGTCCCCTGGCCCGGGTATTGCTGATATCATTGGCTACCAGAAGTCCCTGCCCCTTAAGGCGAGCTGCCAGCTCCGTGGCCTTGCCTCCCGGAGCTGCGCACAGATCCAGCACCCTGTCCCCAGGCTCTATGGGCAGGGTCCGGGCCGGCGTCATAGCACTGGGCTCCTGTAAATAGTACAGGCCGGCGGTGTAGTAGGGATGGCGGGATGCCTGGGCCTCCGGGGAAATATAATATCCATTGGGAATCCAGGGAATTTTTACACAGGGAAACGGAGAAATCCTTTCAAATTCCTCCGCTTCGATTTTGCTGGTATTGACCCGAAGCCCCCGGTAGACGGGGAGCTTAAGACTTTTTATGTATTCCTCATACTCTGCCCCCAAAAGGGCCTTCATCGTTTCCTGATACTGTACAGGCAGCTCCATGGTACTCTCTCTTTATCCTTCCTGTCACTTACTCCAAATCCATTTCCATGGAAATATCCTGTGCCCGGTATCCCTCGGCAATAATGTCCAGCTGCTTCTCAAACCGCTCCAGCTGGTCAATGTCGTTGAGGGAATACACCCGATAAAATTCATCCTGGATTTTCACAATCTCCCGCTTGTTTGCCACCCGATACAGGTTTTGAATATTGTTTAAAATATCGGATACAATGCTGGCCTGATTTCGAAGAGACAGCTGTGCATCCATAATTTCGCTGCGGACTGTGGACATTTCATTGTCCAGCATAATAATAGCATTCGCCGCGTTTAACAGCCGTTCTTTAATGTGATCCGGAATATTTCGTTTATACTTATACTGGAGGGAATGCTCCACCGTAGCCCAGAAATTCATAGCCATGGTTCGGATCTGTACCTCCATATGTAGCCGCTTAGGTCCTTCCAGGGTAAAAACCGTATAATAAATAATCATGTGGTAGCTGCGATAGCCGGAGGTTTTCATTTCCCGGATATAGTCACGCTCCTGGATCACCTCCATATCCACCCGGTTATGGATGATCTCCACCACCTTGTCAATGTCCTCCACAAATTGGCAGATAACGCGGATACCTGCCAGATCCCGCATACGGACTTCCAAATCCTCCAGGGAAATCTTTTTCTTCTGGCACTTATCCAGAATGCTGGAAATGGTCTTGACCCGGCCCTCTACCCGCTCAATGGGACAATAAAGACCTTTGTTTCGGTGCTCTTTTACCAGATTTTCAAATTTTGTGGTGACCTCTTTGACAGCCAATTCGTAGGGATTTAAAATTTCTCTCCACAGTTGTATTTCCATATATAACCTTCTCCTCTTTTAAGGGCAAGCCCGATGTCTTTTTTTCCTGTGTACTCCTGTGCCCCAAATCGGGGAATGCTCTATGTATGCACAAACATACTTTTGTATTTATCATACCATATTTTTACTCATAAGCATAGCTTAATTTAAAGCTTTCCAGATACCGCAGAAACCAATAAGGATTTACAGCCAACTCCGGTATCTGGTCCGTGCGGATATAGATCCCCACATGGAGATGTACAGCAAATTTCCCCCGGGTTCCCTCCTGCCCATATCCGGTGTCTCCCATAAGGCCCAGAAGCTCTCCGGCCTGCACCACATCTCCTATCTGGAAGTCCCTGGCATAAGAATCCAAATGGGCATAGTAAAAATACCCATCATGGGGCCCACGAATGCCAATACGCCAGCCGCCCTTTTCCAGCCAGCCGATATTTTCCACCACCCCATCCGTCATGCTGAGAACCGGATAATACCCGGCCACATTGGAATCCGGCATCAAATCGGTTCCCTCATGTCCATAAGTGCCCCCGTAGCTGCGCTCAAACATCCAGCTGTCCTCAAACTGAATCTTTGCATTGGGATTGGAGGTGGAAAGGGGGATGGGGAAATATTCCAAATCTTTCCAGATATTTTCGTACACATCATAATATTCCCGGGCCTGCTGGGACAAGGAGGCCTGCTCCTCCCTTGGCGCCTCTGTCTGGATATCCCTAAGCCAGGCCACCTGCCAGTGGATCAAAAGTCCCAGAAACAGCAGCAGCAAAGTGGCCGCCGCAAGAGAATTTTTCTGCCTCATACCAACCATTATATGAGCGGCTTATCCAAAATATTCCATTATTTTCATGCACAAAGTTTTAGTCCTTAAGCTTTTTGAGAACAGCCAGGAGAAACTCCCACACCCTCCCGGTGGAAGAAATGCTTAATCGCTCCTTTCCGGAATGGATATCCTGCATATCCGGCCCTATGGACACGCATTGTAGCCCGGGTATCCGGCTGCTGAAAATCCCGCACTCTAGCCCTGCATGAATGGCAATTACCTGGGGTTCTTTTCCATACAGTCTTCGGTATTCCTCTATCATGATCTCCTGGAGATGAGAATTTTTCTCATATTCCCAGCCGGGATAAATACCATGTGCTTCATAGGTGCCTCCCAGAAATTCCACACAGAGCTGCACCTGATCGCTGCAAGCCATTTTTTCTGTCTCTACAGAGCTTCGGATGGAATACGTAAGTGTAAGCTCTTCCTTGCTAATTCGGGCGATTCCCAGGTTACAGGAGGTCTGTACCAGTCCTTGAAGCTCTACACTGCGCTTTTGCACACCATTGGGAAGCATTTGCAGCAGATAGATGACCAGGGCTTTGGAACCAGGCTCCAGCACCTGAGCTTCCCCTGTCTCCTCCTTTTTGACAGCAAGCCTAACCTGTCCATCGCTGGCCTTAAGCTCGTGCCGAAGAATCTCCTGATATAAGGCGACCTCATCCAGAAGTAGGTTCTCATCCTCCTCATCCAGGAGAAGCGAAATCACAGCCTGGGATGGAATGGCATTTTCCACCCTACCACCTTCCATAGAAATTAGGCCAAAGGAAAGTGTTTGGTCCAGCCGGGCCAAAAGCCGTCCCAAAAGCTTCAGAGCATTTCCTCTTTCCTTGTGAATTTCTGCCCCGGAATGTCCTCCCTTTAATCCATCTAGGGTAAGGGTAAATATCCTTCCCTTTTGGGAGGTGCGTTTTATAGGAAGCCGGCATTCCCCTGTGAGTCCTCCGGCACAGCCCACTGTAAAGATCCCCTCCTCCTCCGAATCCAGATTGATCAGATACCGTCCCTGAAGCTCTGATACCTGGAGAGCTTCCGCTCCCAAAAGTCCTATTTCCTCATCTACGGTAAAGACACATTCCAAAGGCGGGTGGGCATAAGAGCCATCCAGCAGAGCCAGCATATACGCCACAGCAATGCCGTCATCGCCTCCCAGGGTAGTTCCGTTGGCATGGAGCCAATCTCCGTCCACGCCTAGCACCAGACCCTGGTGGTGCATATCCAAAGTATTTCCCGGAAGCTGCTCCAGCACCATATCCAGGTGCCCCTGGAGAATCACCGGGGAGGCTGTCTCATAACCTGGGGAGGCTGGTTTTTTGATAATCACATTTCCACTATCATCCTGAAAGCAGAAAAGCTTCCGTTTCTTTGCAAACTCCACACAATAATTTCCCAGAGCTGCTGTATTGCCGGAGCCATGGGGAATGGAACAGATTTCCTCAAAAAAAGCAAATACGTTTTTAGGTTCCAGATAATCTAAACGCTTCATAATCGTCCTCCTACTCTACATATATATGAATCATGAAGAAAAAAATCCTGTCTGTTTGTATGATTATACTACTTTTGGGATTCTTATTGCTGAATCCCTCAGAAGCTGTGGCTGGCTCAAGAGCCGGGTTGATGCTCTGGTTTCAGTCTGTGCTTCCAGTACTCTTACCATTTTTTATTCTGTCCCGGCTACTGATCTCTATAAATGGGATCGCGCCACTCACACGCCTTTTAAGCCCTCTGACCCGGCATATCTGGGGCCTGTCCCCCATGGGAACCTATGCCTTGCTCCTGGGATTTCTCTGCGGCTACCCCATGGGAGCCAAGATCGCCGGGGACCTGGTTCGGGAAGGAAAAATTACGCCAGCAGAGGGAAACTATCTTCTTCTTTTCTGTAACAATGTAAGTCCTGCCTTTCTCATGGGCTTTTGTCTTACGGAACAGCTAAAGGCACCCGCTCTGCTGTCCATCACCCTGGGGCTGGTCTATGGCCTTCCCCTGTTGCTGGCTGTATTTTGGAGGAAAAATTTCCATAATTTTACAGAAACCAACTCCATTTCCCACAAGTTTTCCCAAACGCAGGGACAACGGAATATTCTATCACAAAAACAGGCGTCCGGATCTCAAATCAGCTTTAAAATCGTGGACACCTGCATCATGGACGGATTGGAAAGCATCCTGAAGCTAGGTTGCTATATTATCTTGTTTTCTATTATGGCCAGACTGGCAACTCAAATTCCCTGGCCCAATCTTCTGATAGGGGCCATCAGTGTAGGAATCCTGGAGATAACCAATGGGATCGCCCTGGTCTGTCAACTACCTCTGTCCTTTCCCATCCGCTATCTTACAGTCCTGGGCTTTGTGATTTTGGGAGGAGGCTCCGGCCTTGCCCAGACCCAGGGTATGCTGGTAGGCAGTGGCCTTTTGGTTTCCCGCTACATCAAAGCCAAGCTTATCACTGCGGTAACCGCCTTGCTTTTAGCTGCCATTCTGTTTACTGTTCTTCCGAGCTTAATGCTTCCCCGCTGATAGTGGGAGCCAGTTCACTGCGGTTGGTGGTAACAATATCATAGCAATTCTGCAAAGACGCTATCAAAGACTCATACTTTGCCGAATAGTTACTGATGGCACCCTGAATAATATTTTGTAGATTCCCCAGCATATCATCCGTGTATTGCATGGCGCCCATGCGAATGTTGTTGGCATCGATGGTAGCGTTATCCACGATCTGCTGGGCCTGCTGAGCTGCAACCGCTATCATTTCATTGGCATTTATAAGGGCCTGCTGCATGATTTCGTGCTCATTGATCAATTCGGTTGTATGTATATTCGCCTCCTTGATCATGGCATCGGCCTTTGCCTGGGCATCGGCCAGAATAGCATCCTTATTGGCCAGAATTTTCTGGTAACGCCGGATCTCTTCTGGTGTTTTCATCCGAAGCTCCCGAAGCAGCTCCTCGATCTCTTCTTTATTGACGATGATATTGGCCTTGGACAAGGTCTGTGGCTTACAGCTGTCAATGTATTCCTCAATTTCCTCGATAATCTGCTCAATTCTGCTGCTCATATTTGCTCCTCTTTCCTATTTTGCGTCTATCCCCTTCTTGGCAGCCCGCTCTTTGACTCGCCGCTGCATGGGGCCTATCACCGAAGCCGGGACAAATGCCGTCAAATCCCCTCCGAACTCCGCTACCTCCTTTACAGTGGTAGAGCTCAGATAGGCATATTCC
The DNA here is from genome assembly GCA_022791975.1 of Lachnospiraceae bacterium. Classification (GTDB taxonomy): domain Bacteria; phylum Bacillota; class Clostridia; order Lachnospirales; family Lachnospiraceae; genus RGIG4284. The sequence continues at coordinate 232,252 of JAAWAC010000002.1, forward strand.
AGACTGGTGCTCAAAAACATGGTATCAATCTCCGGGTTGATGATCCGATTGGTCTGTGCCATTTGCAGCTCATAGTCAAAATCTGAAATGGCCCGCAATCCCCGCACAATGATCTTCGCCTCAGAGGCCCGGGCAAACTCCGCTAAAAGTCCTGTAAAAGACTGAATCTTCACATTGGGAAGATCTTCCGTCACCTCTTTTAACATCTTAACACGTTCCTCCACCGAAAACAACGGAGATTTGGCCCGATTATTCAAAACTCCTACAATAAGCTCGTCCACCACATGGGAGGACCGGCGGATAATATCCAGATGTCCAAAGGTAACCGGGTCAAAGCTGCCCGCATAAATTGCTCGAATCATATGTTATCCTCACTGGCATGTACAAAAAACACATGCTGATTTGTTTTGTATTCTTTTATCCTTGCAATGGAAAAGCCGTATTCCTGGGTATACTCCAAAGGCTCACCAAGAGCTGTTTCCAGGATAATCCAGGTATCCCTCTTCCAAAGGCTGCTGTGAGACAGGAAAGCGAATACCTGCCGCTCCAGTCCCTTTCCGTAGGGTGGATCCATAAAAATAAAGTCAAAGGGCTCCTCCCCCTCGAGGGTTTTAAGACCACTTTCCACGTCTGTAATCAGAAGCCGGGCCTGATCCTCCAGTCTGGTAAACCGCAGGTTTTCCCGGATACAGGCTGCTGCCTGTCTGTTTTGCTCAATGAAAATCCCCTGGGCTGCTCCTCGACTCAGGGCCTCTATGCCTATAGCTCCGCTGCCCGCAAACAGATCCAAAAACCTACAGTCTGCCAAATAGGGCTGGCACATATTAAACAAGGTCTCCTTTATGCGATCTGTGGTGGGCCGGGTCTCCATTCCCGGAAGGGTACGAAGAGGCATCCGCTTAGCCTTTCCAGCGATCACTCTCATTTTCGCACCTGCCCGTTTCCGCAAATCTGATATTTGCTGGAAGTCAGTGCCTCCAGACCCATGGGACCTCTGGCATGAAGCTTCTGGGTACTGATCCCAATCTCCGCCCCAAAGCCAAATTCAAAGCCGTCCGTAAAGCGGGTGGAGGCATTGACATAGACAGCCGCCGCGTCCACTTCCTTGAGGAATTGCTCTGCATGGTCCGAATCCTGGGTAATGATGGCCTCCGAATGTCCTGTATTATATTGATTAATATGGGCGATGGCCTCCTCCAGGGAAGAAACGGTTTTCACGGACATTTTGTAATCCAGGTATTCCCTTCCCCAGTCTTCCTCTGTAGCCTGCGTCATAGGACTTGCAGCACAGGCAGTTTCATCTCCCCGCAGCTCCACTCCTTTATCCGAAAGTCGGTCTGCCAGCAAAGGCAAAAACTTTGCAGCAATCGCCTTGTGCACCACCAGAGACTCACAGGCATTGCACACCCCGATACGCTGCGTTTTAGCGTTGTAAATAATGTCCAGAGCCATGGAAAAGTCCGCTGTCTCATCCACATAAATATGGCAGTTTCCGGAACCGGTTTCAATAACAGGAATGGTGCTGTTGTGCACCACCGTATGAATCAGCCCGGCGCTTCCCCGGGGAATCAGCACATCTACGTATTGATTTAGGCGCATAAAGGCAGACGCTGTTTCTCGGCTGGTATCCCCTATCAGCTGTACGGCACCTACAGGCTGTCCTCCCTGCTCCAGAGCTTTTTGCAGGGCATCTACAATAGCTTGATTGGAGTGAATGGCGTCGCTGCCACCCCGGAGAATTACTGCGTTTCCAGTTTTAAAGCAAAGGCCAAAGGCATCCGCTGTTACATTGGGGCGAGCTTCATAAATGATTCCTACCACCCCTAAGGGTACCCGCACCTGCCGGATATTTAAGCCGTTGGGAGGCTTGCGCTGGGATAGAACCTCCCCAATGGGATCCGGTAGCTGGGCTACTTGTAAAAGTCCCTCCTGCATGGACACCAGTCTTTCATGGGAAAGCTTAAGCCGATCAAGAAGTCCCTCGGGCATGCCCTTGGCTCTCCCCGCCTCCATATCCTTTGCATTGGCAGCTAATATGCGCTCTTCCTCCAAAAGCAGCTCTTCTGCTGCCAGACGAAGCACATGATTTTTTTCTTCCGTACAAAGGCGGGCCAGAAGTGGTTCGGCCGCTTTAGCCCGGGCGCCTAAATCCTCCAGCGCCTCCATGCAGCGCTGCTCCGTTATGATTTTCTGGGGAAGTCTGTCAAATTCCTCAAAAGGCACTTTCGGAAACACTTGAAATTCAAAAGCCAGCGCAATGCGCACCAGGCTCTCCCATGTAGCCTGATATTTGTCATAGAAGCCTCCCCCATATCCTACCCGGTGCATACCTTCGTCAAAGGCCACCCCGGGAAGAATCAGTAAAGCATGGGGGTCCTGAGCCAAAGGTTGATCCTTTTTGGGTTCCCGAATGCCAAAATAACCTTCCTCCAGCTGGTCAAAGCTGTCTATGTAATAGAATTCCATCACATCCCCCTGTACCCGAGGCACGGCTACGCGTTTCTTGTCCTCCCAGGCTTGGCGGATTATCTCTTCTGTCTCCACTTCATGCTTGTAATCCATGTAAGCATAAATACAGGAAGCGTTTTTGTATTCCGGCTGCATAAGGAAACGCCTGGCTATCTCTGTGCTCATAGCATGGATCTGTGCATCCGTATGAGCTTTTCTCCGGCTGTTTACCTCCCTGCGGATGGCCTGTTTTTCTTCCTTTTTTGATGGCTTAATGTCCCTTGTTTCCATATTTTTCTCCTAAATTTGTGATACTACCGTCGGCCTCCTGAATCTGAATTTGATCCATCTGTCCCCGCAGATTGTGACGAATAGCCTCGATATATTCCCGACGCAAATCTGCCTGCTCCCGCTTTTCTGCGTTAGTCAGACCCTCGGCCTTGGACTTATGATAAAGTTCATTGATCCTTGCAATTTTTTCCTCATTCAAAGGGATCGCCTCCTGACTGTATATGCGTCTATTCCATGTGAAGAAATCTTTTCAAATCTGGATAGATTTCTTTTGCATAGGTATAGCCGTGTTCATAAAAGGCTGTCAATACCAGCCTGTCATCCTCTGTATTTTTTACCACCGGAACCTGGGGACGGATCACATATACGTGCCCCCGAGCCTCCAGATTTTCAATAAGATCCATGGTTCGATTGTATATCACTGCCCGCTTGCGGACGCTCTGTATCAGCCTGGGATATTTGGAATACATAATCTGGGACAGACGCAGAATTTTTCTGGATGTTTTTTTTCGATACCCTTTTTCCCGGGTGAGTACAATCACATTATGTCGCATGCCATCCCGCAGGGCCTTTCGGAGAGGCACAGAATCTGCTAATCCTCCATCCAAAAGAGGAATCCCGTCCACATAGACCATGGGAGAAACTACTGGCAGGCTGGAAGAAGCCCGGCAAATCTGCATTAGACGCTCTCTGCTTTCTCTCTCCTGAAGGTAAGCGGCCTCTCCTGTTAAACAGTTGGTAGCAGTAAGAATACAGGTCTGCTCAGAGTGGAAGAACTGCTCATAGTCAAAGGGAAAGATGGAGTTGGGAAAAATATCAAAAATCAACTCCATATTAAACAGACTGTGATTGCGGATCAGATGCCGCAGCCCCACATAGCTGCCAGCCGCCAGGTAGTCAATGGTACATTTTTTGGTTCTGCCCGGCTGACGAGACACATAATTCACCGCGTTACAGGCCCCAGCAGATACACCGATCACATAGGGCAGATACAAATTCTGCTCCATAAAATAATCCAGCACACCAGCCGTAAAAACCCCCCGGGTGCCCCCACCCTCCAGGATTAAACCAGTTGTCTTCATACATTCATCTCCTCTAAAAATCGCTTCAGTCGAAATTCTTTCTGAGGATTTGCCAAAAAGAGGGTCCCCACATCATGCCCCTCCATAATCTCATGGATAACTCCCACATCATGCCCATTGGCAATTATCATGTCTGCACCGGCTGTGGTGGCCAGACGGGCCGCTGTAAGCTTAGTGGCCATACCTCCGGTTCCCACACTGCTGCCAGAGCCCTTGCCCATGGACATCAGTTTATCATCCAAATGTTCCACCAAATGAATAAAGGAGGCATTGGGATTTTGATTGGGATCATCGGTAAACAGCCCATCTATATCCGAGAGCAAAATCAAAAGATCCGCGTGGATCAGTGCAGCTACCACGGCAGAAAGGGTATCATTGTCTCCAAACTGCTCCAGACGGTTCAGCTCATAGGTGGAAACGGTATCATTTTCATTGACAATGGGAATGGCTCCCAACATCAAAAGCTCCTCAAAGGTATTCTGGGCATTGTGTCGATTATGGTCATTGACCATGGTATTTCGAGTCATAAGAATCTGGGCAGCCACCTGGTTGTATTCGGAAAAAAGCTTCTGGTATACCATCATTAGACGGCCCTGGCCCACAGCTGCACAGGCCTGCTTGGTGGCAATCGCTACGGGACGCTCTTTTATCCCTACAGCCTTGCGCCCTACAGCAATGGCACCGGAGGTTACCAGCACCACTTCCCGGCCCTGGTTGCGCAAATCCGTTAGTTCCCGCACAAGCCGCTCCATTTTAATCAGATTCAAGGCCCCTGTTTCTCCATGGGTTAACGTAGACGATCCTACTTTTATGACAATTCTCTTTTTCTCTCTCAGTAAATCTCTGGCACTCATTCGTTCCTCCCTGGCAGTCCCCTCTGAAAGGTATGGACTGACTGTGTATGCTTACACTCCATATTAATTTACACCATTCCAGGGAGAATCGCAATAGTTAACTGGAGTAATTCTCCAGAAAATCATAGAGCTCCTGCTCGCTGAGCACACCCTTTCCTGTGCAAATTTCCTCCTGAAGCTCTTGGGGCAAATCCCCGATGGAAATCTCCGTATACTCATAAATCGTTTCCTGATCCGCATTGTAAATATTTACATAGCCGAATTCCTCCACCAGGTAATAGCTGTATTCTACCTCTTCCTGCCCACCTGAAAGAATATCTGCCTCTACAGCTCCCGGAGGAAGGGCAGTCTCCAAAAGTGGGTCCTCTGTCACCTCCAAAGTGTCTGGCTGCCCCTTGGTATCCACACTCTCCCCTTCTCCCTTGTCCGGTTTTCCCTCCTCTGCTGTCTCGTCAGGCTGTTCTTTGCTGATCTCTTCCCTGTCAGGCTCTGGAGTGGGAATGTTTTCTGGCTGCTCTGCGTTTAATTCTGGTAGATAGCCATTCTCTTTTGCATACCGGTCTGAGTACAAATAACTGGAGTAATAGGCCAGCAGACACAGCGCACCAAAAGAAAACAGCCCCAGCACTGCTTTTTTCATAAAAAAACCCTCCTTTTTCCTTAGTATGGACAAAAAGAAGGGTTTTCAATCCTGTTTTCCCCCAAGGCTATTACAAAAGATGCAGCTTTTTAAGTAGACGTACCAGAGAACGCCCTTTGGGAAGGTTGGAAAGCTCCTCTGGGGTAACCCCCTGGAGCACCAGGATAAAGACCGCATAGATCAGCACAGCCAGGGGAACACAAATGCAAAGAGTCACAGTATTTCCCAAGTTTTCGTGTACAAACTCATAGAGGAGCCAAATGGAAATTCCCATAATCAGAGAGGCAAAGGTAGGGATCAAAAAGGTCCTCCGTATTTCCTGTCGATAGTTGAGATGTCTCCGGATTGCCAGGGCATTGAGCACACACATCATAAGTGCAAAGAACATATAGGCAGCCATAACAGCGTAAATATCCAGATCTCCCACTACCACCAGCACTAAAAGCAGCAATAGATGGGACACCAGGGCAATGGCAGCATGAATAACGGGAAGACGCATCTGATCGATTCCCTGAAGAATACCATTTGTCAAAGTGGACAAGCCATAGAATACGACTGACGCCGATCCGTATAAAAACAGCTTTCCTGACAATTCAATTCCCTCATGGAACAAGAGCTGCACAATAGGCTCCCCCAAGGCTGTCAATCCCACAGCTGAGGGAATGCAGACCATCATTACCATGCGGATGGCTTCCTCCGTCTCCTGCCGCATTTCCTTTCGGTTTCCGGAAATCCGAGCGGCTGTCAGAGCAGGAATGGTGGAGGCAGACAGGGCGGAGGCCACTGCAATCGGCACATTGGTCAGAAGCTTATATTTTCCTGTAAATGCCCCCCACTGCTGGCTCACCATCAGAGAATCCTTTTTTAGCACCTCCAGCATTAAGTATTTAAATACTCCCTGGTCAATCACGCTATTTATATTGTAGATAGCCGTGCTCAAGATTACAGGAAGAATGGTTAAAAGTAGTGTTTTCAGCAGGCTGGAATAGCTCATAAGCCGTCGGGTCCGATCCCGCTTCAATCTTTTTTGTAGAACTCGGTTATATAACAGCATAACAGCAATGAGAAACAGAAGCGCTGCCAAAGCTCCCGCTGAGGTGCCCAGAGTACTTCCCGCAGCTCCATAAGACGCAGCTTTGGTGCCGTTTACCATGCCAGCCTTTTGGTCTAGCTCTAGACCATAACGAAACAGCCAGCCAGCCGCAGCAATGCTGACTACTGCATTGATAATCTGTTCCAGGATCTGGGATACGGCCGTAGGCATCATAGTTCCCAATCCCTGGAAATATCCCCGGATCACACCCATAATAGCCAGGATAAAGACGGCTGCGGAGAGCACCCGCAGAGCCATGGCACTTTGGGGAGTATGCACCACCTGCGTAGCCAAAAAGTCCGCACAGAAGAAGGTAAACAGAGCTCCAAGAGTCCCGGAGACCAGAGCAAAAAGCAGAGCTCCCCGGAAAAGCCGCATGGCATTTCTATACTGCTCCAGCTTCACACGTGCGGCCACCAGTTTGGAAACGGCTAGAGGCAGGCTATAGGAGGATATGAGAAGAATGATATTGTAAATCTCAAAGGCTCCGGAATAGTAATCATTTCCCACATCGCCTATAATGTTGGTCACAGGAATCCGGTAAAGCATGCCAATGATACGCACCACAATAGAGGCAATCGCTAAAATACTACCCTGGACAATATAGTTGGATTTTTCTGTTTTCCTGTTTCCCATGTGAATTCCTCTTACTCTTATGTATACCAGTATGGACTGGTTTGACGCATTTTATTTCCTGCGCCGGTTTTATTGGATTACCACATCATCCGCATAATCCATCCAGATGATGCAGATAAAGGTGGTACCGGAGTTGAGCACTATTTTAGAGCCGTCCTCCTGATAATATTGCGCTGGTGTCCCTAGGACCCCCGGGTTACACCAGTATCCCTCGATCATTTTTCCCTCCGTAAACACCTTGCAGGGCTGTCGCTCAGACTGGGTGGCAAAAGACAGGTAGTCCTTGGCATCCAATACATTTCCCTCACAATATTGAAAGATTACATTCTTTACTGCCACCTGTTTTCCCGTAAGCTCATCCATATGGGGATTCCCATAAGTGGATCGATAATACAGATGATCCCCCTCATTGTATTGAAACGTAGCTTTAACTCCGCCAAAACCGTTTTTCCCGCCAGTTCCTCCGGGCTGTAAAAGGGTAGCGTCGGGATACCCCTCATAGGCTACCACCTGGCCGTCCTTGGCAAAAAAGAATTTCCCCTCATAATCCTCCTTTAAGGCAGTCCGGTAGCCCTTTTTCTCAATATCCTGTGGAATCTTGGAGGGAAAAGCATACAGGGTATGTTCACTGGCCTTGCCGGGGCGGGATATGCGGTCATACATAACGGTAGCCGGTTTTTGTATACCGGAGGTACCACCGGAAAGCACATCAAAATCTCCGCTGTTCAGATCGTTCAGGGCATAAATAGCCTGTCCAAAGTGACAGTAGATGGCGTCGAACTCCTGGGCAAAGTGCAGGTAATACTGACGGCAGCTGCGCACAGAGCCAATCCTTTCCAAATTCTCCCAGTCCTCAAAAATCCCCATCCAGCGGGTGATCCGCCCTTCTACGGCGCATTCATAGATTACACTGGCGTTAGAAACCCCAGACATAGGCAGAGCCACCGAGGTATTATTTAGCATAACCGCCAGAGGCCGCTTTTCTGCCATCTCCACAGGAATCCATTCCCCTGTAAACAGGCTGCGGATTTTTCCGTCCACCACTACCCGTTCTTCGGTTTCCTCCTCCCCTTCCTCTGTGGGCTCCGCTACCTGGAGAATCTCTGCCTCTGTGTCAAAGACTGTCCCCCCTGAAGCAGTTTCTGCTCCTTCTAAGTCCTCATTTTCTTTTTTTGCGCAGCCAAACAGTATCCCTGTTAAAAGCAGCAACAGGGCCACCTGCCATATACATTGTTTTCTCATATGACCAATCTCCTCGTTTATCGTGCAATTTTCAGTGCTTCCAGAACCTGGTTCTGTCTGGCCTCCATCTGTACCGCCTCCTCAGGTTCTATGTGGTCATAGCCCATGAGATGAAACATGCTGTGGGCGACCAGAAAAGCAAATTCTCTCCGAATGCTGTGATTATATTTTTCTGCCTGTTCCCGGACCTTGTCCGCAGAAATAATAATATCTCCCAACATAAGCTCCCCCGTCTCTGGGTTAAAATATTCTGTGCTGTTCTCCTCTACCAGAGAAAAGTCTCCAGGAGCCGGATAATCCGCCAGGGGGAAGGATAAAACATCCGTGGGCCTATCGATCCCCCGGTACTCCAGGTTGATCTTATGAATTTCTTCATCATTTGTCAAGAGAAGATCTATCTCCACCTCATATGGACAGTCTTCCTGCTCCAGACATGCTTCCACAACCAGACGGGCCGTTTCCTTCCAATCTAGGGGAAGTGGCTGCCTGATTTCTTCTTCCATATGCAATGTCATTTTTTCCTCCTGCATTCTATGGGATTCAGAGATTTTCAAAACACCTTATCTTTTACGCCCGGAATCCCGCCCTTCCCTGCGGGCTGCTCTTTTCTCGTAATCCTCATAAGCCTGTACAATTTTCTGCACCAGAGGATGACGCACCACATCCTTGCTGGTTAAATTACAAAACCCCACATCCTCCACCCTGGCCAACACCCGAAGGGCTACCTCCAAGCCAGACTTGGCACCCGAAGGCAGATCCTTTTGGCTGGCATCACCAGTGACAATGACCTTGGATCCAAAGCCAATGCGGGTGAGAAACATTTTCATCTGGGCTGGGGTGGTATTTTGAGCCTCATCCAGAATTATAAAGGCATTATCCAAGGTGCGCCCACGCATATAAGCCAGAGGAGCCACTTCAATCAGGCCTTTTTCCATATTTTTCACAAAGCTATCCGCCCCCATAATCTGATACAGAGCATCATACAAAGGACGCAGATAGGGATCTACCTTGCTTTGAAGATCCCCTGGGAGAAAGCCCAGCTTCTCTCCTGCCTCTATGGCTGGTCTGGTCAGTATAATCCGGCTTACCTCATTATTTTTAAAGGCTGTAATCGCCATGGCCATGGCCAAATAGGTTTTTCCCGTTCCCGCAGGCCCAGTGCCAAAGACAATCATTTTACTGCGGATCAGATCCACATACTGCTTCTGCCCCAGGGTCTTGGGCTTGATGGGTTTGCCGTTGATGGTATGGCAGATAAGCTCCTTATCAATTTCCACCGCAGCCTGGGGATTTCCCTCCATGGAGAGAGACAGCATATAGTTTACGTTTTGCTCCTGAATTACATTCCCCCGCAGAGAGAGGGTTTTCAGCTGCTCAAAGACTGCCTGGGCCTGCTTTACTCGCTCCTCCGGACCAATCAGCTTTATCAATCCATCCCGGGATACAACGGAGATTCCCAGGGTCCGCTCTATTTTTTTTACATAGGCGTCAAACTGTCCAAAGATATTTTTTTCATGCTCTGCAGGGATGTCAATGTTTACTTCTATCATATTTGCGTATGTGTATACCCTTTCTATTTCTGCCATAGGCCTTTGGAAAGAGAGGAAATTTGATGCGTCTCTTTCCCCCTGACTAGCTTTGGCCTTACGAACCTGTATCTTTCTGTTCTTCCGGGAGCATCAGGGGCTCCTCCTTTGGAACCAACGGAACCGGACGGCCGATTTCTTCTATTACATAGATGGTTCCCCTTGCCTGGCAGTAATAATCTGTTGTACTTATTTTAACATCATTTTTTATAATTTGAACCCCTTTTTCTCTTAATTTTTCTATAAATTCCTTTAAATGAGCCTTTGCAAGGCTTTCAGCCTCCTCTTTGGTGTAAGAACGCACCAGGATCTCGTATTCTTCGTTAACTGTGGTGCCAAAAATCAGAGGCAAATAAAAATTTTCTGTGAGATGAAGGGGATATTCTTTTTTGATGGTGCTGCTGTTAGAAAAGTTCTGGAAGGGATTGCAGAGAGTCAGACGCTGTTCTCCTGCCTCCAGATAAAAGGTCCTGCGTTTTCGGCCTGTATAGACCTGTTCCTCATGGGACAGAAGAAAATAGTCTTCATAGGGATAGGTCGTCTCAGCATAAATGGTCCCATCTGAGGGAACATACTGGTTGCGTAGCACGGTTCCTGCATCATCCAGAATATCCAGGGTACCGGAAATCAGAAGCTGCCCCTCTTCTACAGCCTCCCCGGCCTGAGCCTTTGGGACCCCAGAGCGAACCAGAATGCTGGTAAGGGTTCCGTCCTTTGCCGCCACAATATCCCGGGGACCTTCCTCCTCCTGGGTATCCGGCTGAAAGCTATCCCGGTTTTCTTTCATTCGGATGATTAGCCGGGTCCCTCGGATTTCAGCGGACACCCAAACAATATCCGGATACCGTATCCTTAGTCCCGTCCGAATGGCTTCACAGTCCACATCCTTTTTCCACATACCATGGACTACTTGTTCACTCTCCAGGTATTCCAGAACAACCTCTGTGGACAGGCTGATATTCCCTTCAATATGAATATTCCATATAAAAAAGGAAAGCCCATATAGGATGCATCCTGCCAGGACAATTCCCGCAAAAAACATTTTCCGTTTCCGGTAGCGATACAGAAAAAAGGGCAATCCATGCCTTTCCAACAGGATCATCCGGGAATGAGTTTTTCTCAACAGGGGCTTCAGCCGGCGAAAGTCTCTGACGCTAAGACACATTTCATAGGCGATTCCATTGTTTTGCAGATCCCAAATTAATATTTCGCGGCTTCTACACAGGTTTAAAAAGCGTTCCGGTGAATAGCCTGTCAGGCGTATGCGCACATAGCCCCTTCCCAGGCGCAGCAGGGAGGTCAGCAATATTTCACCTCCCGTATCTGCCCGGAGACTTTCATCTCTGCGGTGGTAAAATATACAATGAAGAGGCAGGAACCATGGATTTCTACCCGACAGTCCCGGGTCTGTAACCGTATCAGTTCCTGCGTATATTCAATGAGGCTCATGTAGTTTTCCACATAAGCCTCCTGGTTTCCGGTAATGGTTACAATGGCGGCCCCCAGCATCAGATCCTTGGGCAAATTCATCTGCTGCGCCAGCTCTTCTTTCCATTTCATAGCCATTCGCCTTTGGTTTTATTATTATTTACTATATGCGGCCCAGCAGACTTTTAGACATGAGAGGCTTTCACACATAAAATATAAGGCTAAACCAAACCACAATATTTCCTCCACTTAAGAAGGATATCCCACTTTTTTCTGCCAGCTCTGTTACCAAAATCCCATAACTTTCGATACAGGGAAACATCTCTTCTGAATTGCGACAGGGGGCATGGGGATAGGTGCAGACATCACAGTTTGCGCAGGATTCCGCAGATAAGATCTGTATCTGTTCGCTCTGCTCCCTCATAAGGGCTCCCACCTGTCGGGTAACCTCTTCATGGGCTTTACGTGTCTTAAGGGTTTCTTCCATATCTGTAATATCTGCCACCTCAGCCATGGTAGTAAACAGGAAAGCTCCGGCATACTGATGGCAGCGACTCTCACATTCTTCTACAGTGCCCACCGCCGGAGGACAAGACCAGGAAGTGCCATATCGGGGACATTCCGTCTTACAGATATGGCGAACCTGTGGCAAAAAGGAAATATCTCCCACTGACAGCCAGGCGTATTCGCAGATGGGATAGGGGGTAATCTGTTCTTCCAGACATTTCTGGTCCATAAATTGGACTCCTTTCTCTAGTTACCATCACTTATCTGTTGATATCTTTACTGCGATATTTCCTCAGATAGTCCAACAGCTGTTTACATCCCTCTGCCACATCCTGGTAGGTTTGGTCAAAGTCTCCCGTATACCAGGGGTCCGCAATATCCCGGGGATGGTCGGTAAAATCCAAAAGTTTGCAGATTTTTCCCTGGGGATCTCCGCCTGTTATGCGCTGCATGTTCCGTATATTCCACTGGTCCATGCCAATAAGAAGATCGTAAGCGCCATAATCTCCCCGGCGCAGCTGCACAGCCCGGTGATCTCCCAAAGGAATCCCTTCCCGGCGCAGCTTTTCCCTCGTCCCCCGGTGCACACCACTTCCGATCTCTTCGGTGCTGGTGGCAGCGGAATCGATGAAAAAGCAATCTGCAAGGTTTTCCCTGTTTACCAGATTCTGCATGACAAATTGGGCCATGGGGCTTCTACATATATTTCCATGGCAGACAAATAATATTTTTATCATTTTTCCATAACTCCTTATATGTTCTGTATTTCTTCCCAAATGCTTGATTTTACAGGTTTTTTGGACTGTTCCTAAGTTCTGTGTTTCCAGAGCATTTTCTCAAATCGTTTCATACTTTCTCATATTTGTCCCTGTAAAATTGGTAAATACGTTGGTAAAGTAAGCAGCTTTACC
>JAAWAC010000012.1 GCA_022791975.1 Lachnospiraceae bacterium
CTTTTTTCTTCTTCCCATAAAATATGCTCCTTATACAATAGACATTTAATTATTTCCTGTGTCTACCATGTAGGGAGCATATCAAAATACTGGCTTTATTTGTCCAAAGACTTCATTGTCGGGAAAAGCAAAACATCCCTGATTGCCGCCGAATCCGTAAGTAACATGCACATCCGGTCAATCCCAAATCCAATTCCTCCCGTAGGCGGCATCCCGATCTCCAACGCGTTCAGGAAATCCTCATCCGTAGTATTGGCCTCCTCATCGCCCTGGGCCAGCAGCTCCTCCTGGGCCTTAAAGCGCTCCCGCTGGTCAATGGGATCGTTCAACTCCGAGTAGGCATTTGCCATTTCCCAACCATTCATAAAGAACTCAAAACGCTCCACATAAGCAGGGTTGTCCGGTTTTTTCTTAGTCAGAGGGGAGATCTCAATGGGATGATCCATCACAAAGGTGGGCTGAACCAGGTGCCCCTCCGCAAACTCCTCAAAGAACAGACTGAGGATATCCCCCTTCTTGTGGCGCTCCTCAAACTCTACGCCCTTTTCCTTGGCAATAGCCCGGGCCTCCTCCAGGGTCTGAATCTCATCAAAATCCACATTTGCGTACTTTTTAACAGCCTCCACCATGGTGATTCGCTCAAAAGGTTTTCCCAAATCCATTTCCACGCCATTGTACACAATCTTTGTGGTTCCCAGAACCTCCTGGGCCACATGACGGTAAAGGTTCTCTGTCAAATCCATCATGCCGTGGTAATCTGTATATGCCTGATAGAGCTCCATAAGGGTAAACTCCGGGTTATGACGGGTATCCAACCCCTCATTGCGGAATACCCGGCCAATCTCATAGACTCGCTCCAAGCCACCAACAATCAGCCGCTTCAGATAGAGTTCCAGAGAAATCCGAAGCTTTAAATCCTCATCCAGGGCATTAAAATGGGTCTCAAAAGGACGGGCGGCTGCGCCTCCCGCATTGGATACTAACATGGGAGTCTCCACCTCCATAAAGCCCTCACCGTCCAGGTAGCGCCGAATAGCACTGATAATCCGGGAGCGCTTGATAAAGGTATCCTTAACCTCCTCATTCATAATCAAATCCGTGTACCGCTGGCGATAGCGGAGATCCGTATTGGTAAGACCATGATACTTTTCCGGAAGAATCTGCAAGCTCTTGGACAGCAAGGTCACCTTTTCGGCATGAATGGAGATTTCCCCGGTTTTTGTGCGGAATACCTCTCCCTCAATGCCCACAATGTCCCCAATATCAAATTTCTTAAAATCCTTGTAGCTTTCCTCTCCCACGCTGTCTCTGGCCACATAGGACTGGATACTTCCCTTTAAATCCTGTACATTGCAGAAGGAAGCCTTGCCCATCACACGCTTAGACATCATACGGCCGGCTACCCGGACCGTTTTACCCTCCAACGTTTCAAAACCATCCCGAATATCCTGACTGTGAATGGTTACATCATATTTCGTAATTACAAACGGGTCCTTGCCCTGCTCCTGCAAGTCAGCCAGCTTCTCCCGACGCACTTTCAAAAGCTGATGGATATCCTGTTCCTGTCCTTTCTTCTGTTCACCCATAACGGTCTCCCTCATTCTCTAATTGGAGCGCTGTATCTCCAGCACCTTATACTCTATGGTTCCTGCCTGTGTTTCTACCTGAATGCTATCTCCCACCTTGGCGCCAATCAAAGCCTTTCCAACCGGAGACTCGTTGGAAATCTTGCCATTCAGGCTGTTGGCCTCAGAGGATCCTACAATCTTAAACTCTTCCTCCTCATCAAATTCCACGTCCAACACTTTGACCTTGCAGCCCACACTGATCTTGTCCAGGTCCACCTCATCCTCTACCACAACCTCTGCATTCTTGAGAATCTTCTCAATCTGCTCGATGCGAAGCTCAATATCCCTCTGCTCGTCCTTGGCCGCGTCGTATTCCGCATTCTCAGACAAATCTCCCTGCTCCCGGGCTTCCTTAATCTTTTCTGCAATCTCCTTGCGCTTGTGCACCTTCAGATCCTGCAGCTCATCCTCCAATTTTTTCAGCCCTTCATAAGTAAGTAATTTTTTCTCGCTCATTGTGCTTTACACCCTTCCTGTTTCTTTCTATCATTATAGCTGATTTTATACGTAATATTCCTGTAATAGAATCATTATTTCCACCAAAAAAGCAACATAAATCCATTGCTTTCCCGGAAAATCCCTTCACGGTATCTTCATAATCACAATATTATACAAAAATGCATTTTGCTTGTCAACTCAATTTTTACGAAATTCCCCAGGAGAATACTGCGACAATATTCCGGAAAACTTCTGGAGAAATCTCAGGGAAACTTCACAAAATTTCCACCTGCTTATCCCTGGCAAAATCCTCCCTAAAATCTCCGGCTCGAAAACGCTCTATCAGATCCACCAGCTCCTCCATACTCTCTACACCATTAATTTTCGCCCGAAGCCGGGAGGAGTGGGGATACCCACTGGTATACCAGGCAATATGCTTTCGCATCTCCCGAAGCCCCGTATAATCTCCCTTGTAGAGAAGCTGCATCTGGGCATGGCGCAGCATCATGTCACAGACCTGATTAAGAGAAGGCGTCTCAGGCTCCTTCCCTGTTTCCAGAAAGGTCTGAATCTGCTGAAAAATCCAGGGATTCCCCTGAGCTGCCCGGCCAATCATAATACCATCACAGCCTGTCTCCTCCAACATGGCCTGGGCTGCCCTGGGCGAATTCACATCCCCATTTCCAATCACTGGGATAGAGACTGCCTCCTTTACCTGCCGGATAATCTCCCAGTCCGCCTGTCCGGAATAATACTGTTCCCGGGTCCTGCCATGAACAGCAATAGCCGCTGCCCCCGCGCTCTCCACAATCCGGGCGATTTCCACTGCATTCACATGTCTCTCGTCAAATCCCCTGCGTATCTTCACCGTTACTGGTTTTTGGACAGCACGGACTGTCTTTTTCACAATCTCCTCCACCAGGGCCGGCTGCTTTAGGAGAGCCGATCCCTCCCCATTATTCACCACCTTGGGCACGGGGCATCCCATATTTAAATCCAGAATATCAAAGGGCCTCTCCTCTATCTCTCTGGCCATCTGGCTGATAATATCCGGATCAGCTCCAAAAAGCTGCAATGATACCGGATGCTCCCGGTCCTCTATTTCAAGTAGCCGCTCCGTATTCTTGTTATGATAGGCCAGGGCCTTGGCACTGACCATTTCCATACACAATAGCCCGGCCCCCTGCTCCTTGCAGAGCAAACGAAAAGGCAGGTCCGTTACCCCTGCCATGGGCGCCAGCACTAGCCGGTTCACCAATTTTACATTTCCTATCTGCACTCGCTTTCGCCCTCCGAAATCTCCTCATCCAGGAAAAACACCCGATAAAACAGCTCCAGGGATTGAAGTAGCTCTGCCTTCTCCTTTTGGATCTGCCGAATTTTCAATCCACTGCCAATCTCATCAAAGAAAAAGTCATCCGATTGACTCCCCACCTGAAAGCACAAAGTCCCGTCTTCCTGAAATTCCAAGGTCAAAATTCCTCCCACCTCACTGGTAAACAGAACACACAGAACCTTCAACTCCTTTTGGATTCCCTCAGGAAGAGCCGCAAAATCTTCATTAAAATAATATTTTTCTTCATAGGAATTGGCGCCGCACAGCACCACCCGCTCCTCGTACATTCCTCTCACTCCCCCATTATGACGCTCTCAGATCTCCCCAGCCTTACCTTTCCTATATATATCCATAGATTCCCCGCACGGACACTTCCCCTGCATATACCTGGCGCGTCTCGCCGTCCACCTCCACCAGCAGCTCTCCTCGGGAATTGATTCCCCGGGCAATGCCTGTATACTCCTTTCCCGGGTCCATCACCTGTACCTGACGACCGCAATTTACCAGTCGCTCTGTATAGTCCTCCACAAGGCCGCTTAAATCTTCTGTCTGCAAAAAGACCTGATAATCCCTCTCAAAATAATACAAAACCCGGGCAATTACCTCCGCCCGTCGCAGGGGATATCCCAAAGCCATGCACAGAGATGCTGCCTTGTCCGAAATCTCCCTGGGAAACTCCCTGGCGTTTACATTGATACCGATGCCCACAGCCAGATACTGGATAACCTCCATCTCTGCGCCCATCTCTGTCAGGATTCCGCAGATCTTCCTTCCTCTCCACACCAGATCATTAGGCCACTTAATCTGTATCTGCTCCTGACAACCTTGCTCCAGAAGCAGCTCCTGGCAGGCCCGGGCTCCGGCCAGCCCCATAACCAGTGTCAGCATGGAAGCGTTGGCGGGGTTCATCTGGGGCCGGAGCAAAAGACTCATAAAAATATCTTCCCCGGCCTTCGAGGACCAGCCCCTTCCCCGTCGCCCCTTTCCCGCCGTCTGATAATCCGCCACAGCCAGAGTTCCATTGGGAGCCCCCTCTTCCGCCAACCGTCGAATCTGAATATTGGTGGAATCTGTCTCCGCAAAATAAACACAGTTTCTCCCCATGACCTCTGTGTGCAGACAGCTTTGAATCTCCGCCTCTGTCACCAGGTCCGGCACAGAAACCAGTCTGTATCCCCGATTTTTTACCGCCTCTATCCCATAGCCCTCTTCCTTTAATTGATTGACGATTTTCCACACTGCCGTGCGGGACACCTGAAACCGCTCACACAGTTCCTGCCCCGATATATAGCCGTCCTCCTGCCGAAGCAGCTCCAGTACCTGATTCTTCATATCCTTTTGTCCACTCCGTCTCCTCTACCAGATCAGCCAAATCAGGCCGATAACAAACAATACCAAAAACCCCCCGGCCAACACTGCACAGAAATAGCCCAGTACCTTGCGTCCCTTTGACAAAGCCAATATCCCGGAGGCCGTACACATCAGAGCGCCCAGCAAAAGGGCTCCAAAGGAAAGGCTGATAATGTCTGAAATAAACAGCGAAGCAAGGCTCAGCACCAACACAGCTGCCGCCAAAATCATGGTCATCAGCTTCCATCCCTTATGCGGGTCCCGAATCGTCTCCCTCATCCTCTCTCCCCCAGCTGCTTTTGTCTCTTTTCTACCTCCCGAACAAAAGCCGCTTTCTATTCCTCAGCACCCAGCGTGGCTGCCATAACAGCCTTAATGGTATGCATCCGGTTTTCTGCTTCATCAAACACCACGGATTGAGGCGATGTAAAGACCTCATCTGTAACCTCCATCTCGGTGATACCGAATTTTTCACTCATCTCTTTCCCGATCTTTGTGTTCAAATCGTGGAACGCAGGCAGACAATGGGTAAAAATAGCCTGGGGACCGGCATTCTCCATTACCTTACGGTTTACCTGATAGGGGGAAAGATCACCAATGCGCTCTTCCCACACGCTGTCCGGTTCTCCCATAGATACCCACACATCTGTATAAATCACATCCGCGCCTTTGGTCCCCTCCATCACATCCTCTGTCAGGGTAATGGAAGCACCGCTCTCCTTCGCCACCTCCTGACACCAGGCTACCAGCTCCGGCTCCGGAAAATATTTTTTCGGCGCACAGGCCGTAAAATGCATCCCCATTTTAGCACAGACTACCATAAGAGAATTCCCCATATTAAAGCGTGCATCTCCCATATATACCAGCTTTACCCCTTTAAGGCGTCCCAAATGCTCCTTTACTGTCAAAAGCATGGCCAGCATTTGGGTGGGATGATATTCATCCGTCAGGCCATTCCACACCGGCACACCGGCATACCGTGCCAAATCCTCCACAATCTCCTGCCCAAAGCCCCGGTACTCAATGCCGTCAAACATGCGTCCCAGCACTTGAGCTGTATCCGCGATGCTCTCCTTTTTGCCAATCTGAGATCCAGATGGGTCCAGATAGGTGGTTCCCATCCCCAGATCGTGGGCTGCCACCTCAAAGGCGCAGCGGGTCCGGGTGCTGGTCTTCTCAAAAATCAAAGCCACATTTCTTCCCACCAGACTCTTTCTTGGCGTCCCTGCCTTTTTCTCCGCTTTCAGCTTTGCAGAAAGCTCCACCAGATATTCGATTTCCTCCGAGGTAAAATCCCGCAGAGTAAGAAAATTCCGTCCCTTTAAATTCATATGTTCCTCCTATCTTAAATTCCGCATCCAGACTACTTGTCTAAAATCAGGCGCATAAACCCTGGCAGCTCTTCCAGGTTTTCTGCGCTTGCTGCCCGTTTTCGTATCTTATCCAACAATGTACTTGGTGTATACACCTCATACTTGGGAACCCGAAACTGTCTGGCCGTAGCCTCCAGCATGGACAAATATAAAAGCCTGTAATCCCATCCCTTAGGCAGCCGCAACTCCTCAGCCGCCAGAGGAAGCACCACCTCCACCAGAGTACGTAGGCTTCCACCTGACTCTGGATTGCGCTTATAAGCATGCAGCGCCGCGTCCTGCACCTGAGGCTTTCCCGACAGTATTCTTTCTAAATAATACCACTCTTCCTGGGATTCTTCAATATAATATATTTTTCCCGACAACCCATACAAGAGCCGCAGGGCATCATAATATCCCGTCCGCATATTCTGCCTGCTTTTCCCCGCATCAAACTGGAGGGTACTTCCCAAAGACACCCGGGGAGCAATCTCATAAATCTGCACCCCCTGGGGGATTTCCACACGCCTTTCCCACCCCACACCATAAATCCGCAACAATATCAAATCCGTGTATCCTCTTTCCAAAAGAGCATTCACAGGCAATACATTGGTCAGACCTCCGTCCATATAGGTTTTTCCGTGGAGCTTCACATTTTTGAACACGGGAAGATAGGCGCTGGCCAGGAGCATATCCTGCATCTGCCCCTCTGGCACCTGTTTCATATCCACATCCAGCTCTCTGTGATCCGTTATGGAGTACGTGCAGGAATAAAACTCCATGGGACTTTTCCGGATGCGCTCCTCATCAATGTTCTCCGCTATCAGCCTCCGAAGAGGCGTAATGTCCGTCCCTCTGTCAACCAAAATGCGCAGGGTATCCCGCAAAACCTCCCGGAGCATTTCCGGTTCCAAATTTCTTTCGAACAAACGTTTCATTCGCTCGTCGTCCACATCCATCACCTTGGAATATGCAATATTTCGCCAGAGCTCCTCCGCCTGCTCCAAATCATCCATACAGATCAGAGCGCCGTTAAGGGCACCTACTGAGGTACCTGCCACTCCTTTGATCTTCACACCAGCCTCTCGGAGTGCCTTCCAGGCCCCAATCTGGTATGCGCCCTTCGCTCCTCCGCCTTCCAACACCAGTCCATATTCCTTATCCAAATCCAATACCGGAGTCATAGATCTCCCTCCTTCTCTGAAAATGCAAGAATAAGAAAGGGGCTGTCCCCTCCACATGATCCATACATGTCAGGGGACAGCTCCTCACAATTTCTTTCTATCCGAATCCCTTTACTGATCCTTCGCCACCTCGGCAATGGATTTTACCAGACCAGAAAAATTCTGAATCTCCGAAGGGATAATGATCTTGGTAGCCTTCCCATCGGCTGCCTTTGCAAAAGCCTCCAGGCTCTTCAGCTGAATTACCGTCGCATCCGCATTGGCCTCCTTCAGCATCCGAAGTCCCTCCGCATTGGCCTGCTGTACCTTAAGAATGGCCTCTGCCTGACCTTCTGCCTCCTTGATCTTCTTTTCCTTTTCAGCCTCCGCCCGGAGAATAGCTGCCTGCTTCTCAGCCTCCGCATCCAGAATCGCGGATTCCTTTTTCCCTTCGGCTACCAGAATGGTGGACTTCTTCTCACCCTCTGCCCGCAAAATGGACTCACGGCGCTCACGCTCTGCCTTCATCTGTTTCTCCATGGCATCCTGAATAGCTGCCGGCGGAATGATGTTTTTCAACTCCACCCGGTTTACCTTAATACCCCAGGGGTCTGTGGCAATATCCAGAGATGCCCGCATCTTGGTGTTGATCACCTCGCGGGAGGTCAGAGTCTGATCCAGCTCCAACTCACCGATAATATTCCGCAGCGTGGTAGCTGTCAAGTTCTCAATGGCCATAATAGGGTTCTCCACCCCATAAGCAAAAAGCTTAGGGTCTGTAATCTGGAAAAACACCACCGTGTCAATACGCATAGTAACATTATCCTTGGTGATCACCGGCTGGGGTGCAAAATCCACCACCTGCTCCTTTAAGGTCACCCGTTTGGCCACCCGCTTGATAATCGGGGTTTTAAAATGGATCCCCACCCCCCAAGTGGTCTCATAGGCGCCCAAACGCTCCACCACCATGGCCTGGGCCTGCGGTACAATCTTAATGCAGGATGCCATGATCAGCAGTGCAATCACCACGACAATAAATACCAGAATACCAGCAACTGCTCCAATAACCTCCATAACGATAATTCCTCCTGTTCTATGTTTCCTCTACCTGTTTCACAGGTTTTTGGTGTTTTCCTGTCCCTCTAGGACTGGATTTCCCCCTCCTCTGGCACTTCCTCCACGATAAGCTTTACTCCGCTGACCTTGAG
Organism: Lachnospiraceae bacterium; assembly: GCA_022791975.1. Lineage (GTDB taxonomy): Bacteria > Bacillota > Clostridia > Lachnospirales > Lachnospiraceae > RGIG4284. The sequence continues at coordinate 8,476 of JAAWAC010000012.1, forward strand.
CACCCGGACAACCTTTCCTGACTCCAGCTCCCGGGAATCCTCCCCGCTCCTGGCCATCCAAGTCATGCCATTAAGCTGAACCTCACCTTCCCCTTGCAGGTTCCGGATGGTCTTTGTCACCACAGCCCTCTGCCCTATAAGACTGTCCACATTGGTCATCACCCGATCCCGGTTCAGCCACTTAACTGCCGCCGGCCTGGTTCCAAAGAGCAACAGAAAGGACACAATACAGAACAAAATCAGCTCCAGCCACAGACTATCCCCTAAAAGCGCAGCAACAAAGGCTGCCAGGGCTCCGCCCGCAAACCAGATAGTGGTAAGGCCCAGGGTAGCAATTTCAACCCCCAGCAATATGACAAAAAGAATCAGCCAGTAAATCGCGTTCATATACTCAGCCTCCTTATTTCTATATAATAGTTTACTATACTTTCAAAAATAATACAATATTTAGACACAGAATAATCATAAAATCCCCTTTTCCTCACAAAAAACAGGCAGTCGGATGCCTCCATCCTTCTGCCTGCTCTATCATTCATTAATAAAATACGTGACTTCCTATTATAATGCTGTTGCCTCCCACATCAACGCCGGCCCTGCGAAAATGCGTGTAGGATCCTACTGTGGTATAACCGTTGATTGCGTCCTGAGCCGCTTGCATACAGCTGGGAGAGGGACCACCCAGATATCGGGCCAGGGTTCCATTGCTGGCCGGGCCAAACTGCCCTGGAGCGTAGATTACCTCCGCGATGGTATTGGGATAATGACCACTCTTCACCCGGTTCATCACCACAGCTCCCACAGCTACCTTGCCCTCATAAGGTTGCCCACCTGCCTCCGCCTGAATCAGAGCCGCCAAAAGCACTACCTCATTGCCGTTGGCCTGGAAGGATGCCAACTGCTGCTTCAGCTTCTCTCGCTTCTCCTCTTCTTCTTTTCTCTTAATCTCCTCCATGGTCATGCCTTCGCCCAGTTCATACTGTACTGTCACATACTCTGCTGCCACATAACCCGTTTTTTCCTCTGCATATTGCACACAGACCCACTCGCTGTCAGGTGTATCCGTATTCTCCTCAGGGCTCTCCTCCCCTGTGGCTTCCTCTGACATCCCACCAGCCTCGTCGTCTTCTCCTTCCACCAGCGCTTCCTCCTGGCTGGCCTCCAGAGACTCTTCTGATGTTTCTCCTTCATCAGAGCCTTCCTCTGGCGCCGGCTCCTCCGGCTCTGCCAGAATCTCCTCAATTACCAGGAGCTTTGTACCTTTTTCCACATTTTTCAGTATTTTAGAATCCGTACTGGCCTCATTGCGAATCCGAAGACCGCTGGTGGTAGCTGTTGCCACCAATGTGAGCTCTAGCTGGGCCTGCTCATAGGCATCCATTCCAAAAAGCAGATAATCATTGCTTACATAGCCCTCCACATTTCCCGAGCGAATCCTGGTCCATCCCTCCTGGCGCTCCAGCACATAGCCGCCGTCACCTTTGAACAGCCGCCCGACTATGGTTGCCTCTCCATTGGCCTCTGCCCGGACATTTACATAGTCATCAATGTTTGCCAGAACCCGGTCTTCCCATTCCTCCAGTATCTTAAATTCTTCGATGTCCTCTCCTGTAAGCTGGTCCATCCAAGAACCTACACCGGCCGTTGTCTCTATATCCAGCCCCTCAAAGCCGCACAGAGAAAGCCATACCAGACACATGGCCAGGCACAACAGCCCTTTCTTACCTTTTGAGTTCATAACAACCTCCCGGTAACAAGTGTTTGTGTCACACTTATTACAATTTATTACAATATTATTACATCGTCATTGTAGCAAAGAGGAATTGATTTGTCAAGCCCCGCCATTTCTTCCAAAAATAATACGAAAGCCTACCGGCGCTGCCGGTAGGCTTCATACATCAATATCGCTGCGGACACGGCCGCATTCAGAGACTCCAGCTGTCCTTCCATGGGAATCCGAATATAGGCATCCGCAAAATCTGAAAGCTCCTGACTCAAACCGTTGCTCTCGTTTCCTATCAAAAATGCCGTCCCACCCTGGTAATTCTCCTGATCATAAAAATCTGCCCCCTTTAGATGGGCTGCAAAGCTGCGAATCCCCCGCTGCCTCAGCATGCCCAGGATCTCCTGCAAATCCTCTGCATAGAGGAAGGGAACCCGGTAGATGGAGCCCATGGTGGACCGGATGGTCTTGGGATTGTAAATATCCACCGAACCTCTGTTTAATATCACCCCGGTGACTCCCGCTCCCTCCGCAGTCCGCAGTATGGTTCCCAGATTTCCCGGATCCTGTAGATTCTCAAGGACCAAAAGCAGAGGGTTTGGCTCCCCACTTTTTGGGGAACCTGTTTTTCCCAACAGCTCCTCTAGCCCATAGTGGTACTGACGCAGAATACAAAGAACCCCTTGGGGGGTCTGGGTATCACTCATAGCCCGGAATACCTGGTCCTCCACCACCTCATAGGAAAGTCCCTCCAGAAGGGTTCTTCTCTCTGCTTCCTCATAGAAGCTGCTGCTCACATAGGCCTTTGCGATCCGATCCCTTGGTGCCTCCCGGAACATTTTCATTCCCTCCACCACAAACACATCCTGGGCATTGCGGATCTTTGCCTTTTTGTGCAGCTGAATCAGCTGCTTAACCTGGGCATTTGCCGTACTTGTTATCATTTTGCCCACCCTGCCCATCAGTGCATGGACAGCGCCTGGGAAATCAGATACATATACTCATCAATTCCCTTATCCATCTCCAGGGCCTCGTTAATATCAAAGTCCTGGAACCGGCCATTCTGGTATCCCACCACCCGGTTGGTCTTCCCTGCACACAAAAGATCTGCTGCCATGGCTCCCATCATGGAAGCGTAGACACGGTCCTTACAGGTGGGACAGCCGCCCCGCTGCATATGTCCCAGGATGGTTGCCCTGGTCTCCACACCGGTGGCCGCCTCAATGCGGCGCGCCATACTGGTGGAATGGCCCACCCCCTCAGCATTGATTATAATATGGTGCTTCTTGCCCTGCTTCCGGTTTGCAATAATGTGGTCTATAATCTTCTGCTCATTGTAGTCAAAGCGCTCCGGCAAAAGAATGTCCTCTGCTCCGTTGGCAATGCCGCACCACAGTGCAATATAACCAGCCTTCCGACCCATAACCTCAATGATGCTGCAACGCTCGTGGGACGTGGAGGTATCCCGCACTTTATCTATAGCCTCCATAGCCGTGTTGATAGCTGTATCAAAACCGATGGTGTACTCGGTACAGGAAATATCCAGATCTATGGTGCCTGGCACTCCAATGGTATTGATGCCTAGCTGGGCCAGTTTCTGGGCTCCCTTAAAGGAACCGTCCCCTCCGATAACCACAATCCCGTCAATACCATGCTTGTTGCAAATCTCCGCCCCTCGTTTCTGACCTTCCTCTGTCATAAACTCCCGGCAACGGGCCGTAAACAAAATAGTACCTCCCCGCTCTATGGTGTTGGATACATCATTGGCCGACATGTCAATGATCTCCTCATTGAGAAGGCCGCTGTAGCCCTTGCGGATTCCCTTTACTTTTTTTCCGTTGGCCAGTGCCTTTCTCACCACTGCCCGGATGGCCGCATTCATCCCCGGGGCATCACCGCCGCTGGTCAAAACTCCAATCGTGTTAATTTCCTTTCCCATCTGTAATTCCTCCCGTTTTGGGCCCGTGGGACCCGATTTGCGTCATACAGGATATAACTCGCTTAGCTTTTATTCTAAAGCATTTTGTCAATATTTTCAATACGTTTCTCCACGACTTTCACATTCTCCTCGCCAAAATGCTCCCGCAAAAGGCTAATCATCCGCTGGTCTCCCAAAATGCTCCATTTGGCAGGTAATCGCTTAACCCCCCGCTCCTTTGCCGCATAGAGCACCACTCGGTCAGGACCTTCCTCCTCCTCCAAGAACTTCAATAGCCCCGGCTCCTGCTCCTTGCTGGCCTGGGCATCGGGAAACTGAATCCACACCTCCCGCCGGCCCTCCTCAAAGCCATATATCTTGTCACAGATAAGCTTGCTGGCCTTTTCCTCCTCGCAGCTTACGTGGCCACTGATAAAAACCTTGGCATCATCCACCAGAAGGGCATTTTGCCTCTCGTACACATTGGGAAACACAATAACCTCCACATTGCCCACCAAATCTTCAATGTTGAGAAAGGCCATCACCTTGTTATTTTTGGTATACTTAATGCTTTTCCCTGCAATCATGCCGCCGATAACCACCCGCTGGCCATCCCACACCTTGGTCTCTTTGCTCTCCTCATCCAGCTGAAAATCCGAGGTGATAGCCGTAATATTTTTCCGCCAGCGCTCCTCGTATTCCTCCAGAGGATGGCCGCTGATGTACACCCCCAACACGGCCTTTTCAAAGGAAAGCAACAGCCCTTTCTCATATTCTGGCACCTGGGGAAACTGAATCTGAAACTGTTCTTTCTCCTCATCGGACACAAGATCAAAGAGGGAGAGCTGACCAGTCATCGCCGTTTTTTTCTCCTGCAGCGCCTTGTCCATCAGGCTGGCATAAACCATCATCTTCTGCTGCCGGTTTCCCTCCAGGCTGTCAAAGGCTCCCGCCTTGATAAAATGCTCCACCACCCGGCGGTTAATCTCCTTTCCAGCCATGCGATCGATGAAATCCTGTAGGCTCACAAAGGCCCCCCTCAATTCCCGCTCCTTTACCAGAATTTCAATTACCGGACGGCCAACGCTCTTGATGGCGGACAGGCCATAGCGGATCTTTCCCTTAGCCACGGAAAAGCTTCCCTCTCCCTCATTTACATCCGGGGGAAGAATATCTATCCCCATCTGACGACAGGTGAAAATATATTCCGCCACCTTTCCCGGATTGTCGATGACAGAGGTCATAAGCGCTGCCATAAATTCCACTGGATAGTAATATTTCAAATAAGCTGTCTGATAGGCCACCACCGCGTAGACCGCCGCATGAGATTTGTTAAAGGCATACTGGGCAAAATCCATCATTTCATCATAGATTTTCTGGGCTATTTTTTCCGGAATGCCATTGCCTATACAGCCGGGAACTCCCTCCTCTGGATTTCCATAGACAAAATTGTGCCTTTCTTTTTCCATAACGGAGGCCTTTTTCTTGGACATGGCTCGACGAATCAAGTCACTGCGCCCCAGGGTATAGCCGGCCAGTTTCTGCACAATCTGCATAACCTGCTCCTGATAAACAATGCAGCCGTAGGTGGCCTCCAGAATAGGCTCCAACTCCGGACAGTCATAGGTGGTAAGCTCCGGGTGATCCTTTCCCCGGATATATTGGGGTATGAAGTCCATGGGCCCCGGCCGGTACAGGGCCACCCCTGCAATAATGTCTTCCAGGCTCTGGGGCTTCAACTCCTTCATAAAGTTTTTCATACCTGCACTTTCCAGCTGGAACACTCCATCGGTGCGGCCAGTGCCAATGCTGGCCAGCACATCCTTATCATCATAAGAAATATGCTCCATATCCAGCTGTATCTGAAAATCCTTTTTCACCAGCTCCACCGCATCCTGAATCACCGTCAAAGTACGAAGACCCAGAAAGTCCATTTTCAAAAGCCCCAGCTCCTCCAGGGTCGTCATGGTAAACTGGGTGGTAATGGAGCCATCAGAGGCCCGGGACAAAGGCACATACTCGTCCACCGCCTTCTGGCTGATAACCACCCCGGCCGCATGCATGGAAGTATGTCTGGGAAGTCCCTCCAGGCGCTTGGCCATATCCACCAGCTCCCGTACCTGGGGATCATTCTCATAGCCTCGACGCATCTCTGGATTCATGGTCATGGCCCTCTCCAGGGTCATATTCAGCTCCGTGGGCACCATCTTGGCAACGGTGTCCACAAAGGCATAGGGCATATCCATCACTCGGCCCACATCCCGCAGCACACCCCGGGCAGCCATGGTACCAAAGGTGACAATCTGCACCACCCGATCTTTTCCATATTTTTCCACCACATAATCAATAACCTCCTGCCTTCGCCGGAAGCAAAAGTCAATATCAATATCTGGCATGGAGATCCGCTCGGGATTTAAAAACCGCTCAAAAAGCAACTGATAGCGAATGGGATCAATGCTGGTGATTCCCAGGGTATAAGCCACGATGCTGCCCGCCGCAGATCCCCGCCCCGGTCCCACAGCGATTCCGTTCTCCCGGGCATATCGGATAAAATCCCACACAATCAAAAAATAATCCACATAGCCCATTTTCTGAATCACAGAAAGCTCATAATCCAGCCGCTCTTTTACCGTGCCATCATCCTGGGAATAGCGCTCCTGAAATCCCTGAAAGCACAAATGATTCAAATACTCCCAGGAGGTATATCCCTCCGGCACGTCGAACCGGGGAAGCTTGGTGACTCCAAACGCAATGTCCACATGACAGCGGGCAGCGATTTTTCCCGTATTTTCCAGGGCCTCTAGGGCATAGGGGAATAGATCAGCCATTTCCCCGGGAGATTTTACATAATATTGTCCTCCCTCATATCGCAGCCGGTTCTCATCCTCCAATTTTTTTCCTGTCTGAATACAAAGAAGGATGTCATGGGCCTTTTCATCCTCTGCATAGGTATAATGCACATCATTGGTGGCTACCAGGGGAATTCCCAGCTCCCGACTCATGCGCAGCAATGCCTGATTCACCATCTGCTGATCCGGCAGACCGTGATCCTGGAGCTCCAGGAAATAATTTCCCTTTCCAAAGACTCCCTCATACCGCAGAGCTACTTGCTTTGCCTCCTCATAAAGCCCTTTCACCAGATACCGGGCCACCTCACCGGCCAGACAGGCGCTCAGGGCTATAAGCCCCTCATGATATTCCTTTAGCACCTCCATGTCCACCCGGGGCCGGTAGTAGTACCCCTCCACAAAGCCCTTGGACACGATCTTCATCAAATTGGCATATCCCTGATTATTCTCTGCCAGCAGAACCAGGTGATAATAGCGCTCATCGCCTCCTGTGGTCTCCTTGTCAAACCGGGAGTTAGGCGCCACATACACCTCACAGCCCAGAATAGGATTGATGCCCTCCTCCTTGGCCGCCTTGTAAAAGTCAATGACCCCAAACATCACACCGTGATCTGTAATGGCCGCCGCGTCCATGCCTAATTCCTTTACCCGGGCCACATATTCCTTTATTTTATTGGAGCCGTCCAACAGGCTATACTCCGTATGGGTATGTAAATGTGCAAATGACACCTTTTCTATCCTCCTCTGTAATCAGAAAGCATAAAAGCCTTCCTCACAAACTATGATTCCTCTGGCAATATGGGTGCTATCAGTCACTCCATCCTGGGTGCCCATGACTTTGAATCTGCGATTCTGCCAGCTCCCTCATCACTTCCCATATGCAATGGGCCGCCTGGTCCTTGCTCATAAGCTCCAGGCTCACCTCTTTCTCCCTGGTAATAATGGTAATCACATTGGTATCAGTTCCAAAGCCGGCCCCGGCTGTCCGAAGGCTGTTGGCACAGATGAGATCGCAGTTTTTAGAGACCAGCTTTTTGCGGGAATTGACCAGTACATCATCCGTCTCCATGGAAAAGCCGCAGAGAACCTGTCCCGGCCGCTTCTGCTCCCCCAGATATTTTAAAATATCCCTTGTCCTCTTAAGCCGGATATTCAGCTCTCCCTCCTGCTTCTTCATCTTGCTGTCTGCCCTGGTTTCCGGCGTGTAATCGGCCACAGCTGCTGCTTTAACGATAAAGTCATTGGCGTCCGCTCTCTCTGCCACAGCCTGAAACATCTCCTCCGCAGAGACCACCGACACAGTCTCCACAAACCGCGGCGGCTCCACCTCCATATGGGCAGCCACCAGGGTCACCTCAGCTCCCCGTAGCATGGCAGCCCTGGCCAGAGCACACCCCATCTTTCCGCTGGAATGATTGGTGATAAATCGCACCGGGTCCAAAGCCTCCCGGGTGGCCCCTGCAGTTACCAGCACTTTTTTCCCTGCCAGGTCCTTGACAAAGGCTATCTCCCGCAAAACATAATCCACCAGCACCTCTTCTTTGGGCATACGCCCATCCCCCATATCCCCGTTGGCCAACATGCCTCTGTCCGGTTCTATGATTTCATACCCAAATTCCCTTAATTTTTGCAGATTTTGCTGCACAATGGGATTGTGGTACATATGATGATTCATGGCGGGTGCTATCAGCTTCTGGCAGGGACAGGCCATCACCGTGGTGGTCAGCATATCGTCTGCCAGACCGTTTGCAATCTTACCGATCACGTTGGCTGACGCCGGGGCCACCAGCACTACATCCGCCTCCTTAGCCAGGGACACGTGCTCCACACTGTATTGGAAATTCCTGTCAAAGGTATCTATCAGGCATTTGTTGCCCGTCAAACTCTCGAAGGTAATCGGATTGATAAATTGTGTTGCATTTTGGGTCATAAGCACCTGTACCTGGCAGTGCATTTTTTTTAGCATTCGGGCAACGTTTGCCATTTTATAAGCCGCGATGCTGCCCGACACGGCCAGTACGGCTGTCTTTCCTTTTAGCATGGAAACCTCCTTTTCATCTTCGGGGTTATTCTATCACAGTTTCAGCTATTTTTCCATAAGTTTCAGGCCAAGGGTAAAATCCATTCCCTTCCAAAAAAACTCTATCTTTTTTCAGATAAATATGGTATAACCTTATTTGTATTGTATCTCCTCAAGGAGAATAATAACAAGGAGGAAAACTGAATATGGAAAAATCATTCAACACCAAGCAGTTGGCTCTACTGGGTCTTTTGACCGGAGTCCTGCTCATCATGGCGTACACGCCTCTGGGTTACCTGAACATTGGACCTTTGGCCATATCCTTCAACGTAATCCCCGTAGCGTTAGCCGCCGTCACCCTGGGCCCTGTAGGCGGTGCCGCCATAGGAGCCGTATTTGGACTTACCAGCTTTCTGCAATGCATCGGCGTGGGGGGAACCAGCGCCATGGGGGTCATCCTGTTTGATATCAATCCCCTTTTTGCTTTTATCCAGCGCTTTATCCCCCGGCTTTTGGATGGATTCTTGCTGGGCTACGTGTTCCGCGGCATCAGAAAAGCCGTGAACACGCATGTAGCCTGCTTTATCACAGGCTTTTGCTCTGCCCTGTTTAACACGGCCCTGTTTATGAGCGCCCTGGTGCTGCTTTTTGGCAACACTCCTTATATGCAGGAGCTTATCGGCGGGCAAAACATCTTTGTCTTTATCTGCACCTTTGTGGGCATTAACGCAGTCTGCGAGATGATTGCCTCCACTGTCATTACCGGAGCTGTGGGGTATGCCCTGTTTAAGGCCGGGTTTATGCCTGGCATCAGCAAACAATAACTTTTTAAAAAAGGGAAACTCGGAAGCTGTCTGGCTTAGCAGGAGGTCTGTAATGATTCTGGCTGTTGACATAGGAAATACCAATATTGTAATCGGTGGCTTTGAAAAGCAACAAATCCTGTTCTGTGAAAGGTTCCAGACCAATCACAAGGCCACCAGCCTGGAATATGCCGCTATTTTTAAGATAACCTTTGAGATTCATAGACTTGACAAGTCGCAGGTCCAGGGAGCGATTATCTCCTCCGTGGTCCCCTCCATTACCCACACGGTAAAGGAAGCCGTAGAAAAATACGCAGGCGCCCGTGTGCTGGTAGTGGGCCCAGGCATCAAAACAGGCATCCGCATCCAGGCAGACAATCCGGCCCAGCTGGGCAGCGACCTGGTGGTGGGAGCGGTGGCCGGAGCGGCTTACTATCCGGTGCCCCTGATTCTTGTAGATATGGGCACAGCCACCACAGTCTCTGTCATTGACGCCTCCAGAGCCTTTATAGGAAAGTTGATTCTACCTGGGGTTGGCGTCTCCCTGGACGCCCTTATCAGCCGAACCTCTCAGCTTCCCAAGATCTCCCTGGAGCCGCCAAAAAAGCTTATTGGCACCAACACCATTGACTCCATCAAGGGGGGCATCCTATACGGTACTGCCGGGGCCATCGATGGCCTTATTGATCGAATTCAGGAAGAATTAGGCGCCCCCTGTACTGTGGTGGCCACCGGCGGCCTGGCCAAGGTTATCACACCTCTGTGCCGAAATTCCATTTTGCTGGATGAGGAGCTGTTGCTCAAGGGATTGATGCTTCTCTATGAACGAAATTCCTGAGAAGCCCCTCTACCCCAAAATTTTTTCTATCTCCCCCAGCATGTTTTCTGCCATACTGGCGAAGCCTACATCTGTAGGATGAAGTGCGTCCACTGTCAACTCCCAGCAATCCTTTGGAAACAACTTCCTTCCATCTATAAAATAGACCTGCCCCAGCTCCTCCTGCATTCTGGATGCCATATCCCTCTGGAATACAAACTGCCTCTCATACTCCGCACCCTTTACCGGGTCCAGGAAGGCAAACACATCGGGAATTCTGGAAACCACCACCACAGGAGTCCGGGGATGTGCCTTTCGAATCCGCCGAATCAAATGTTCCAGGGTTGGCTCCAGCCGGTCATAGACCATTGCGTTTGCCGCATAATCCAGCAGGTACAAAAGGGGATTTTCTATCTCCGCCAGCAAATCCGCCACCTCCGGTTCTCCCAGCCCATTTCCAGAAAATCCAAAATTGTAGGTTTCAAGATTCAGCTTCCGTCCCAGAATGCCTGCGTAACACAGGCCTGGACGGCTGGCACAGGCTCCTTGCGTAATGCTGGTACCATAAAGCACCAGACTCCCTTCCCGCTCATAGGGGGAGGGGAGGGTCAAGCTTGCATCCCTGTCAATGCCAATCTCCACCTTTACCACATGACAGTACAGGGGAAAATTTATGAGAAACTCATTCACAGGCCTCTCCCCCTCACAATTCCCCTGTCTGCTGGCGTTAAAAGCCCCTATGGCATCTGGGGAAAGAAGCTCACACTGATAGGACTTTTTGGTAATATCAAACCGAGTCACTCCTAAAAACAGCAGATCCTTCCGATCTCGTCCCACATAACAGTCAAAGCCGCACTGGCCACAGGCTGTCATATGATACAGCTCCGCCGTGTTCTCCAGCTCCACCCGTATCCAGAGACTTCCCGTATCGGATCGAAAGGAAATCTGCCCGCCTGCGGTCTCCCTTCCCAGGACAACCAGAGCCGGATTCACCCCCTTTAAAATCTCCCGGTACTTTCCCGTAAGTCTGTCAAAGCTTCCGTCCTCCTTATAGCCCAAAAGGCCGCTGACACGAATCCCCGGCTCCTGTAAGGAGACAAAGCGGATGCGCTCCTCCTCATAGTGATAGTTTCCTTGCATATTGCTGTCAAGCTTTACCACAGATGGCATGATTTCTTCCTCCTTAAATCCATTTTAATCCCAACCCTTCCAAATCAAAAGGTCATGCTCCCTGTAGCAAGCATGACCCTCCGCCTAAATATTATGAAAAGTAAACGGTCTCATTGGTTCTGGCTGATTCATAGATCGCTTCCAGAATCTGTGTCACCACCATGGCCTGCTCCGGTCGCACCACCAAAGGTTCCCCAAGGGCTACTGCCTGGTAGAATACCTCCTGCTCCACATCCTCAGGCTTCTCCTCGTCTCCGGAAAAGAAATCCACGCCCCCGGGCCTCAGCTCCGGCTTTTCTATGCACTGTCGCCCATATTTTACCCGATTTATGCGCAGGCCATCCTTCATATCTGCCCCTGCCTTTGTGCCACACAGAGTTGTCTTTGCCTCATCCACCTCCAGGCTGTTTAAGGCCCAGGAAGATTCCAGATAGATGGTCGCCCCATTTTTCATTTTAATAAAGCCAAAGGCTGAATCCTCCACTGTAAACTTCTCCGGGTCCCAGTCTCCAAAAGCATTTCCCGTCTCCTTCTGGTCCGCCAGCTTCCGAAACACAGATCCTGTCACAGAGTAAGGCTCATAATTGTCCATCATCCAAAGGGTCAGATCCAGGGCATGGGTGCCAATGTCAATCAGAGGACCTCCCCCCTGCTTTTCCTCATCAATAAATACTCCCCAGGTGGGTACCGCCCTTCTGCGGATGGCATGGGCCTTGGCAAAGTAAATCTCCCCCATCTCCCCATCCACACAGAATCGTTTCAAAAACCGGGAGTCCTTTCGGTAACGGTTCTGATAGCCGATGGTGAGAATCTTCCCACTCTCCTTAGCCGCCTCCACCATGGCCTTGGCTTCCTCATAGGTCTTTGCCATAGGCTTTTCACACATCACATTCTTTCCTGCCTTTAAAGCCGCAATAGTTGCCGGCGCGTGGGCATTGTTAGGCGTTAGCACATAGACCGCGTCCAGCTCTTCCTTTACCAGCTCCTGAAAATCCGTATAGATTCGGGCATCCGCCGTGCCAAAGCTCTCTTTTGTTTTCTCCGCCCTCTCCCGGATCAAATCGCAGAAAGCCACAACCTCAAAACCGCCGTTTCGCCTCATGGCTGGCAGATGCTTCCCATTGGCAATGCTTCCACAGCCCACAATGCCTACCTTTAATTTTTTCATCCTAATTCCCTTTCCTGGCCTTTACAAATTCCTGATATAGTCTATGCTTTTCCTCATATTTTCCATGGGATCTCCGTAGGGGTGCTCATCCTGCTCCACCACCAACCACTGTACCTGGCTGGCCTGCGCCTGCGCCAGTATGGCCGCAAGCTCCAGCTCTCCCTCTCCCAGAGCCACCTGCGCCACCCCTTCTTCTTCCTGGATAAAATCCTTTACGTGGATTATGGGACAGCGACCGCTGTATTTTTTTAAATAGGCCACCGGATCCTCACCGCTCACCTTTACCCAGCAAAGATCAAGCTCCGCTGCCAGATTAGAGGGATCCACTGCCTGGTAAAGCATGTCCAGCCAATAGTCTCCAGTCTCTGTCCGCGCAAACTCATAGCTGTGATTGTGGTAACACACCTTTATGCCTGCTGCCCTGCACCGGGAACCCATCACCGAAAAATAGTCCAGGGTTGCCTGGAAACGCCTGGGATCACTTCGCCTTCCCTCATCCATCCAGGGAAGAGCCAGAAACCCACAACCAAGCGCTTCATAGGTACGGACAGTCCCCTCCAGATCCCGCTCAAATTCCCCCAGAGGCACATGGGCGCTGATAGCCCTTAGCCCCAGCTGGTCCAGGCAGGCCCGGATTTCTCCGGGCTCTTTTCCATACAGGCTCACCAGCTCCACGCCCGCATAGCCCATTCGTGCCAGCTGCTCCATAGTTCCCGCAAAATCCTCCTCTGCTTCCCGGCGCACAGAGTAAACCTGCGCCGCAACCGGTATTCCTTCCATATGCTCAGCCCTTTCCTTTCTGCATCTCAGCCTGCCTCCCGCTTAGCCCTGTCTGCTCCCTATTCCTCCAGCCGTACCACCTGGCAGGTCTTGGCTGACTGGAATATCGCCTCCATCACCTGCATTACCCGCATCACCTGGGAAAGCTTAATCCGGCTCTCCTCCCTGTTTTCCAGAACTGCCATCACATTCTGGTAGAATTCCCTCACATCTGCGCCCTCAACAATCTGCTCCTCAGTGCAGATACTGTCCTGTCTCCTTGGCGCCATGGTCTTTGTCAGTCCCGCAGCGGTCCTTACGGGAATCACGTCCTCCTCGCTCTTTCCCACAGCCCGCACCAGCTGCATATCCTGTCCCCAGTTGGTGATCACCGCAGATCCATTGGTTCCCAGCACATACCACCTGGGCAGATTGATAAAGTTGCTGGTTCCTACCTCCACCAGGATATGTACCCCATTTTCAAAGCCCAAGTCCGCGGTAAACCCATCGTCCACCAGCTGATTGGTCACATGGGTCAAGGTTCCATAGACTGTGTGCAGCTTTACCCCGGGCAAAAGTAGCAGCACCTGGTCTAAGAGATGTACCCCCCAGTCCAGAACCATGCCACCACCGTGCTCCTTTTCCTGTCGCCAGTCCCCCGGAATGCCCCGGGAGCCGTGGACCCTGGATTCCACCCGAAATATATCCCCCAGCCTTCCACTTTCCATTACCTTCTTCACCGTGAGAAAATCTCCGTCCCATCTTCGATTCTGGTGTACTGTCAAAAACCGGCCCGTTCTTTGGGATGCCTCTATCATTTCCCTAAGCTCTTGGGAGGAAAGGGCCACTGGTTTTTCCGAAATCACGTTTTTTCCCGCCTCCATAGCCTGGATAGCAATTTCCCTGTGCACATCGTTGGGTGTTGCCACCAGCACCAACTCCACAGTGGGGTCTGCCAAAAGCTCCTCAAGACTTCCATAAACAGGAATCTTTCTGGACCTTGCGTATTCCCGCCGCTCCTCCTTAATGTCCCACACGCCTGCCACCAGCAGGTTATCAATCTCCTCAATCAAATCATAATGCCAGCCGGCCATTCCGCCAAAGCCCACCATTGCCAATGTATGTCTCATGGGATAAGCCCCCTCTCCATTTTTTTCTCAGGCCCAGTACATGCTTCCCCGGTCCTCTTTCATCAACACATTGTTAAGACACTGGATGGATTTCAGCAATCCCTCCCGGCCAGACATAAGGCTGTCCTCATGCTCAATGCTGATGGCATAATCATAGCCTGCCATGCGAAGCTCAGACACTATCGCCCGCCAATACTCCTCCCCATGTCCGTAGCCCACGGACCGGAAGATCCAGGAGCGATTCAGTTCCTGCCCATAATGGGTGGTGTCAAGTACGCCATTGACAGCGGTGTTTCTGGTATCCATCTTGGTGTCCTTGGCATGGAAGTGGAACAAGGCCCCCGCCTTTCCCAGCTCCCGAATACATGTACAGGGGTCCATTCCCTGCCAGATCAGATGACTGGGATCAAAATTGGCGCCGATCTCCGGTCCCACCGCCTCCCGCAGCCTTAAGAGCGTCTGGGTGTTGTAAACGCAAAAGCCCGGATGCAGCTCCAGGGCAATTTTATGCACCCCATGCTCCCTGGCAAAGGCCGCCTTCTGCTTCCAATAGGGGATCAGCACCTGGTTCCACTGATATTCCAACACTCTGGAAAAATCATCCGGCCAGGGGCAGGTAACCCAGTTGGGCATCTGATCCTCTGGGCTTCCTCCAGGGCAGCCGGAAAAGGTATTCACCACAGAAACGCCCAGCTTCTCCGCCAGCAAAATGGCATTTGTCAAATCCTCATCAAACCTCCTGGCTGTAGCCGGGTCCGGATGTACCATATTGCCATGGCTGCTCAGGGCGCTGATCTCCAGTCCATGTCCCTGGATGGTATCCAAAAATACCTTTCTTTTTTCCTCATCCGCCAGCAATGCCGGCGTATCACAGTGTGCCCGTCCAGGAAAGCCCCCACAGCCGATCTCCACCATCTCCACGCCATTTTCCGCTAGAAAGGCACAGGCTTCATGGAGTGACAGATTTCCCAGCACCACAGTAAATGTCCCTAATTTCATGTATCCTCTCCTCCTTTTTTCTACAAGTCAAGGTGTTGGTTAAGCTAAAATTGTTAAAATTTTCTATTTTCTTCACTGGTTAAAGCGGTTTCGGTATTCCCCGGGAGTGGTGCCCACTAATGCCTTAAAGCATTTATAAAAATAATTGATATCCCGGTATCCTACCCGCTCTGCAATCTCATAAATCATGTCATGGCCCCCGTCAATATATTCCACAGCCGCCCGGATACGGTAGCTGTTCAGGTACTCATTAAAGGAAAGACCTGTTTCCTTCTTGAACAGTCGGCCCAGATAAACCGGACTAAAGCTGTATAATTTTGCCAACAGATTTAGAGTGAGAGGCTCGCTGTAATGGTCGTTGATATAGCCAAGTAGTTCTGTGATCACCCCATTGGCTGAAAGCCGGTACAAATGTTCAAACTGCTTGCAGGCAGCGCCCGTCTGCTCCGCCTCCTCAGCGAAATCTTCCTCCCCTTCCGCCTGCTCCGTCTCCCCATTGGCCGAAAGCTGTTCCGCAATTCTGCTCAGATACCCACAGAGAACCACCTCATTAATGGGCTTTAGCAGATAATACTGCACCCCGTACTCCATAACTGCCTGGGCGTAGGAAAACTCTCCATAAGCGCTGACAATGATTACCTTGCAGTTCTCCTGCCTTTCCGCCAGCTGCCGCACCAGCTCCACCCCATCCATTCGAGGCATTTTCAGATCTGTTACAATCAGATCAAAATGCTCCTGGAGTTGCAATTCCAGAGCCTCCTGTCCATCGGAGGCTGTTCTCACCACCTGAAATCCATAGGAGCCCCAGTCAATCAGCCGTTGCATTCCCTGACAAACCACTTGCTCATCATCCACAATCATGACCCGATACATACTCTCTCCTCCAAAAGGCGAATGGGCAGCTGTAGGAGAACTTTTGTTCCCTTTCCCTGAACACTGTCAATGGTCAGATTTGCCTCATCCCCATAAACCAAACGTATTCTGTCATATACATTGTGCAGAGCCACAGACTCCTCCTGTTGTCCTCCGTAAACCATAGCTCGAAGTGCCCGAAGCTGTTCCTCATCCATGCCTGCCCCATCATCCTCCACGATGATAAAAAGGAGCCCCCCCATCTCCCTGCGAATGGTAAGGAGAATCCTTCCGTTTCCACCCTTTGCCTCCAGTCCATGGCAGACTGCGTTTTCCACCAGAGGTTGTAACAAAAGTTTCAGCACCCGATAGCCCAGAGCGTTCCCCTCTATGTCCGTGTCAAAGGTAATCCTGTTATTTAGCCGGTAATTCTGGATACGGATGTATTTATGAATAAATTCCACCTCCTCAAAAAGGGTCACATACTCATTCCGCATATCCATATAGCGACGAAAGCCCTCAGAAAAAAGCCGGACAATCTCCGCATTCTCCCGATCCTCCCGCAAAATCAAATTCATGCGCAGAGCCTCCAGGGTGTTAAAGAGATAGTGGGGGTCAATCTGATGTTGCAGGGCCTGAATCTCCGCCCGCTGTCTGGCTATGATTTCATCCTTTAGGGTCTGCTCTCTCTTGGCGGCTGTGTCAATCAGATTGTCAATCTGCGCCATCATCTCCATAAACACCGCATCCAGCTGGACAACCTCATCCCTGCTGTTTACATCTGGCGTGAGAGAGGCGATGGAACGAATGCTCTTGCGATCAATATTCTGCATTTTCTTATGGAGGCGGTGGATTCCGGAAGTGATCTCCCTGGAGATCCCCATCATCAGTAGATAGGAAAGCCCCAATAGCACCAGGCCAGCCAGTATCATAATCCACATATACCGCTGCATCTCATTCCACACATTGCTGTAGGACATAAGATATACAATATGTAGATCCTGGGTTTTGCGCTGTATTACAATATAGGCATTTCCCTCATAGGTAAGCCGTTGCCAATCCTCCAGATTCTGTAAGGCAAGCCCGCTGCCATCTGCTTGCTCCCCTGTAGTTTTGTCCCCCTGGGATCTTTGATTTGAGGTAATTACCCGTCCTTCCTGGTCCATCACAAAGACCAGGCCAGCCTCCACGGGCTGGTTGGCAATCTGGGTATAAAAGGAATTCTCATCCATATGGAGGGAAATCACATAGGAAATTCCATAATCCCCTCCCTTTTCCCGAACCGCCCGATAATAGCTGTAAACCGGTTCATAGGTATTGTAACGAATGTTGCTCTTCTGCCACTGGCCATCCGAACTCAGCTTCTCCTCATCCAAAATCCCCTGCTGAAACAGACCGTCCAGCCCATTGCTCAGCTCAAAGGAAAAATTGCTGATTCCCTTATGGTTGTGATAAATCCGTACCCGGATTCCCTCGTAGGCATTGTTGCAGTTGTCCAAAATAGGGTGAATATTCTGGCTATAATAATGAAAGCTTTCCGCCCGGTTCTCAAACTCTCTGGTCAGGTAATCCTCCAGCATACTGAAATCAGCCAGAGTCCCGGCCAGATGCTCCAGCTTGTCCAGCTCATTGGTATAATTTTCTTCCAGCTGGCCCACATATACCCCAGCAGAGTCCTTAAACTCCTCCAGGGTTGCCTGCTGAATCAAAAGAAAAAATATGCACTCCATAAGCAACATGGGTAGCATGGTGACAAACAGGCTGGCAATGGTCATTTTTTTCTGAATACTTGCATTTTTATACATGGCTTAATGGCTCCCCCTCTTTGGCAGCGGACCTTCAAAGCCTTGATTCTTCCCCACTCCAAGGCTTGCCGTTCCTCAATGCTATCCCATATAGTATACCACAGAGCTGCCTTTCCTGTCCAAAAACCCATGTCCTGTCGGCTCCACTGACCCAGCCGGTTTTATCACCCAGCCGGCTTTACGCTTTCACCGATCCGATCATAATCCCGGAAACAAAATACTTCTGTAGAAAAGGATAGATGCACATAACCGGAACCACCGTGATCACCGTAATGGCCATCTTAATGGTCTGGCCACTGGAGGTCATGGCCGCGCCGTTTTTCAGCGCCTCAATATTGGTCTGCGCCGCAAGGGTATTGTAGAGCACATACTGGAGGGTGTAGAGCTTCTCCTCCATGGCACAGTACAGCTGGGTATCCATAAAATTGTTCCACTGGTTCAGGATACCAAACAGCAAAATCGCCGCGTTCACCGGTTGGCAGACCGGGAAAATCACCTTCCAGTAGGCCACCAGGTCATTGCCCCCATCCACATAGACCGCCTCCTGAAGGGAGCGGGGAATGCCCTCGATATAAGTCCGAATGAGAATCAGGTTGAAGGCGCTGCACAAATACGGAAGTATGTACACCAGGAAGTTATTCATCAGGCCGTATTGCTTCATAAAAATATAGGTGGGCACCGTGCCTGCGGACACATACATGGTGAGCACAAAGGCTGTACGGAAAAATTTTCCAAACACCAGATTGGGCGTGGCCAGCGCGTAAGCTGCCATCCCTGTGACAGCCAACATCAGCACCGGCCCGATAATGCTTCTGGCCACAGAAACCATAAATGCACTTAGGAGGGCCTTATCCTTCAACAAGGTCTCATAAGCCGCAAAGGTGATTCCCTTGGGAAGCAGAAGCAAGCTTCCTCCTGTTTCCGACAGGGAGCTGATAGAAAAGTTGATCACATACAAGAAGGGGTATACCATAATCACAAAGATCAGGATCAGCAGCGCGGCCGTAACGGCATCAAACATAAAATTCCCAAAGCTTTTTTTTCTAATCATCCCAATATCCCCCCTACAGCACCGAGTTTTCACTCATGCGCTTGGTCAGCCAGTTC
Organism: Lachnospiraceae bacterium; assembly: GCA_022791975.1. Lineage (GTDB taxonomy): Bacteria > Bacillota > Clostridia > Lachnospirales > Lachnospiraceae > RGIG4284. Next base: position 27,593 of record JAAWAC010000012.1, read on the forward strand.
ACAAAGAGCAAAAGCAGAATACTGACAACCGTCTTGATAATTCCCATGGCTGTGGCATACGGGAAATCCAACATTTTCAGACCAAACTTGTAGATATACATATCCAGCACCTCCATCCTGGACCAGTTGGTGGGATTGCTGAAAATAAAGAACTGCTCCAGATTGGAACTCAAAATCCATCCTGCATTCATAATCAGCAGCACAGACACCGTGGGAAGCAGGTTGGGCAAAGTCACATACCGGATCTGCTGCCAGCGTCCCGCTCCGTCCAGAGCTGCCGCCTCATATTCCTCCGAAGAGATTCCCGATATGGCAGAAAGGAATATAATCGTATTGTAGCCTGTGGATTTCCACAAGTTCAGCAGAATAATCAGCTGCCAGGAATATTTGGGGTCGCCCAGGATATTCAGTCCCTTATCTAAAATTCCCACCCGCACCAGAAATTGGTTCAGCGCGCCGGAATTCACAGCCAGGAGCGACCAGACGATGGAATACGCGATTACCCAGGATACAAAGTAGGGAAAAAAGGAAACCGTCTGGGTAATTTTCGCTCCCCGTTTCCAGGTAGCCTCCTTCAAAAGAATTGCCAGAATAAGAGCTACCACCAGGTTTAGCACCAGAGTGACCCCATTCATAACCAGGGTATTTCGAATCAGATAGACCAAATCCGAGCTTTCCTGGAAAATTTTAAAAAAGTATTTCAGGCCCACGAATTCTCCTCCAAACAGAGATCCGCCCAGCTGATACTCCGAGAATGCAATGTACCAGCCAGTTAAGGGAAGATAATTAAACATCAAAATGCAGATAAACGCAGGCGACATCATCAAAAGCAACCATTTCTGTCTTTTGATCTTAGCCCATAGCTTTTTCCTGGCCACCACTTGCCCCATAGTATCCCTCCTGACTATTTATGGAAAGAAAATCCGCCCGGCCAAAGCCATTTTTGCCGGGCGGATTGACATTTCTGCTGATTCTTAATTTTGCAGCGCTTCCGTAAATCCGGCAAGCGTCTCATTCATTGCATCGATGACCGGCTGGTGATCCAGTTTATTATATTCCTCCATGAGCTCATTCCAGACGGCCTCAAAGTCATCCGCCATAAGCAGGTTCGCCGAATATTTCACCCGAACCTCTGTCATTTTAGCTCCCACCTTTCCCAAATCACTGGAAGGCTCCAGAGCGCAGGACTGGTAATAGCCAGCATCAAAGCCTTTGCAATGCTCATTCCACCACTGATTAGAGGTCTCCCATCCGAGTCCTGCATAAGCCTCCTTCTCCCGATCTGACAGGGAAAAGCCATCCACAAACTCCCAGGTCTGTGCCAGATTGAAAGGCTGGCCATCTTCCGCGTAGGAATTGCACAGGGGAAGCCCGGATAAGGCTCCGATGACGCCTTCCTTCTTCTGCACTTCCACATCCTGCGCACACTGATAGAACAGGTCCGTGGGAACACGCTCCCCATTTTCCACAGTGTAATGCACACCCTCCAGACCAGACTGAAGCATTATCTGCCCTTCATCGGTGCAGCACCAGTTGATAAATTTGGCAACTCGCTCCGGGTATTTGCAATTCTTTGTGATTCCCATGGAATAGTAGGGATAGGAGACCCTCATAGGCAGCACATAGTCCTGTCCTACCTGGGAATCCAGCTGGAAGGGCAACTGGATATAGCTCATCTCCGGATGTCCTGCATTGCTCAGCTCCTGATTGGCGGTACCCTGATTCCAGGTCACATACCAGGCTGCGATTGCGCGGCCATTGCTCAGCTTCTGAAGGGTAATATCCGCCGTGTCTGTAAAGCACTCCTCGTCCAGGGTGCCATCCTGATACAGATTGTTAAAGAACTGGAAGGACTCCTTTACCTCCGGAGCCAGCAGATATTCCTCAAACTGTCCGGTTTTAATATTGTAAATGTGATAATCGTTGCCAGAGCCAAAATAGGTGTCACCCTTCTCGTAGCCTACCGGAACGATTCCCTGAATTCCATAGGACTCAGCCATGGGCATGGTCATACCTACGGTTGCCTGTCCGTCATAGGTGGTGGGGAAGTCCTTCACAGCCTTTGCCAGGAAATCTCTCCAATCGCTGGCGGAAACAAGTTCCGGCCATCCATAGTATTCCAATACGTCTGTGCGAACCAGCACATCGGTGTGGGTAAGGGTGGTCTCTGTCTCGGTGGGTGTGTCTCTCTCCCATTTATAGAGGCCGCCGTCCGGTGCGGAAGCACGCCAGTAGGGAATAATCTTCTCATATCGCTCGTAGAAATCCGGCATCAGATCCTTGTAATCATCCAGATTCAACAGGGCCCCTGCGTTGATATACTGCTTAAAAATATCTTCTCCCTGCATGTACTGAATCTCATTGTACTCGCTGCCGGCCAGCATCAATGCCTGCTTTTCTTTGATATCTCCGGAGTATTGCACATAGTTAAAGGCAATTCCGAATTCTTCTGCAATATATTGTCCCACTGCCGTATCCAGGGATGCTGTGATAAGCGGTGTGGGGGGCATAATGTCGATAACGTACAGATTGTCCATGTTGCCGTCCCATTCTGCCTCTCCACCTGCTTCCCCTCCTTCTGCTGTTCCCTGGTCCGCAGCAACCGAAGGTTCCTCCGCCTTGTTGCCTCCACATCCACTACAAACCGATGCCATCACCATAATCGCCAAAAACAAACACCCATATCGATTCCTTTTTTTCATGAACTCATTTTCTCCCTTCTCAATTATTATTTCATGTCCGAATCAAGTGATGTACTAAGTATAATCCCCTCTGTCCCCCATGTAATTAAAAATTTTAAACCTCTATAGCGGACAAATTAAACTATTTTTCGTGGAAATGTATATTTTTTCTTGTTTTTTTCACCCGTCTTCATCGATTTAACGATATATTTAACCAAGTCCTATTTTTCTTTCAGCGATTCCTCCCAAATCCTTGCAATACGCTCATAGGTGGAAGCTGGCACCTGAGGATTTCCCTTGGAGTAGCTGGGCACGTATAAGCTGCCAGCTTTTTTAGGGTTTGTGCTGGTGGTATTGTGTCGATAAGCCTCCCGCTCCAGAGGGTGACGAAAGTTGGGGATGGTCACAGGTATCCCACCTCTTAAGATGGAATCATAGGCAAGAAGTCCGGCAAGTCCCATATCCAAGGCCTCATACACGTCAATGGTCTCCGCCTCCTGATTTCCCCGGATTTTCTCCACAAAGTTCCACATCACATAGTAGTCAGAGCCGTCATGCCCGTAAGCCTCCGAAGCCGACGAGTGCGTATCCCTGGGGGAAGAGCTCTCCACCCTGGTGGCGTTTTCTCCCTCAAAATTGTCCAGGTTGCAGTACAGCTTGGAGGTGTTGCCTGCCTCTGCATCCTCCCTGGCACTCTCCATTCGTCCCAGAGAACCGTAGATGGTATACCACACGGAATTCCTGGAAACCCCCAGTCCGTGACAGCTCTTTACCACGGCCCCGTTCTCCAGCTCCACCATCTCAATGGCTCCCAGCCCGGCCTTGGCCCCCATACGGGCACAGCGTTTGTTGTAGGGCAGCTCAAAGCCTGTCACCCGCACCGGGCGCAGTCCGCTGATATGCAGCAGGGGCCCCAGGGAATGGGTGCAGTAAAAGGTGGCGGAAATGTTGTTGCGCCAGTGGTCCGGCTCCCCCTGGGTGATGGAGGGCCAAATGCTCTCACAGTTGTGAAAATATTCTCCCTCTCCGTACTCAAATTCTCCCAGTTTCCCCTCCCTATACAGACGGCGCATTTCCCGGGGCGCTGGCATAAAGCAGTAGTTTTCTGCATAGGCGTAAATTCGCCCGCTCTCCTCCACAGCCTCCACAAGCTCCACGGCCTCCCCTAAGGTCTCACAGGGAAGCACCTCGCTGAGCACATGCTTTCCCGCTTTTAAACAGCGCACCGCAAAGGGCGCGTGCTCCGTAGCGTAGTTAGCCAGAACTACCCCATCCATATCATGGGCTAAAAAGCTGTCAAAATCCGTGTAATAGCTGATAGAATCCTGATTAAGCTTCCCTCTCACCTGGTTTAAAAACCGTTCATTTTTGTCACACACGGCTACCAACTCCGCGTTCTCCCCATGGGTACAGTATTTCATCATAGTCTCTCCACGTCCAGCTCCAAAAACGCCGATTTTTACCTTATCTCTCATTCTCTCAACCCCTTCTCCCTTATTTTTAGTTTTTAAGATATTTTGTCTTTCAGACAAGATCCCAAAGGCCCTCTCTCCTAAGACCTCTTGGTCCGCAAGGGTCTCTGCTTTAAAAATAGCATGTGCCCCTTTCCCCTTCAATCAACAAATTAAACCTATATCCATACAAATTTGACAGGTTTCTATTTTCGGTTGACTGGCCCAGTTTCTCTGTGATAGTCTGTTCCCATAAAAATAATGCCCTGGGTATTACATGTTTGCTAATTAAGGGAGGATACTTCTATGAATCTCATACCAAAACCCAAACAGCTCACTCAAAAATCTGGCCTCTTCCGCCTGGAAAACCCGGCCCTTGTGCTGGCGGAACATTGCGACCATCGCCTGTCCTATCATGCCCTTGGTCTGAAAAAGACGCTGGAGAACTTGTGTGAACAATCTCTACGCCTGTGTGCCGGGGCATCTACCCCCAACACGATTTACATTTCCCATGGTTTTTCAGGAGATGCCTATACCCTACAGATAGCCACGGATGGCATAAAGATCCAGGGGGATGGCCCCTCTGGTGCTTTTTACGGCCTGCAAACCCTGTCCCAACTGGTATCCCAGTATGGCCGGGACCTGCCCTGTCTGGGTATCGCTGATCACCCGGATTTTCCGGACCGGGGCTTTTATCACGATATTTCCCGGGGCCGGGTTCCCACCCTGGAACAGTTAAAGCGTATGGTAGAAGAGCTCTCTTTTATGAAGGTAAACTGTCTGGAGTTATATGTGGAGAGTAATTACGAATTTAAAGAATGCGAGAATATCACAGCGCCGGAGAATCGCCTGACTGCTCAGGAGCTGGTGGAGCTGGACGCCTACTGCCACCTGCATTTTATAGAACTGGTGCCCTCCCTTTCCACCTTCGGCCATTTACACGATCTGCTCCGCAGCCGAAAATACCGCCATCTCTGCGAGCTGGAAAACTACCAACCCACCAATCATTACTGGATGGAAAAAATGGATCATCACACCATTGATGTATCCAATCCGGAGAGCTATGCCCTTATCTGCTCTCTTATCGATCAATACCTCCCTCTCTTTCGCAGCAACCGCTTCAATATCTGCTGTGACGAGACTTTTGACCTGTGTAAGGGCCGGAATCTGGGCAAGGACAGCGGGGAGGAGTATGTGGCCTTTGTGAGAAAGCTTATCGACCATTTGGAGAAACGGGGAAAATCCGTTCAGATGTGGGGGGATATTGTTCTGGAGCATCCTCAAAAGGTCTCCCTGCTGCCAAAGGATACGGTCCTGTTAAACTGGTGCTATTTGAAAGAGCCGGTGGAGAAGCATGTCCAGTTCTTTGCCCAAAGCGGTCACCCGCAGATTGTCTGCCCTGGCACCTCCTCCTGGAATCGGTTTGTGGAGGAAATCGACCGCTCCACGGGAAATATTACCAAAATGGCCCAATACGGCTATGAAAATAAGGCACAGGGGCTCCTCAACACCAACTGGGGAGATTTCGGCGCCATCTGTAGCTGGAACTGCCAGCAATTTGGCGTAGCCGCAGGGGCAGAAAAAGCCTGGAATGCCCTGGGAGAGCTGGATGAAGCCTTTGACCAGGCTGCCAGCGCTCTTCTCTATGGTCAGAGGAAAACCAATGTGATAGCCCTTATCCGGGAGCTGGGCCGGTGTGAGCGCACGGCGGAATGGGCCGAGCTGGTGCCCTGGTTCAGCGCAAGGAAGCGGGGAGAGACTCCCTCTCTGGAGCTTCATGTGTCCGAGATTAAAACCAATATTGTCCGGGGAGAAGCGCTCTTGGAAAAATTTAGAAACCTTGGGGATATGGACCCCCGCATAGGAGATCTCACCCTTGCGGCCCGGGCCATTGTGCTTTTGAATCACACTGTGCTCTTCCTGGGGAACAACGGCATACTCAGCCAGGCTGAACTTCGGCAACAGTGGGCTGACTGGATTCCGGATTATGAGAAATCCTGGCTGCGGGAGAACAAGCTCTCCCAGCTGGCCAATGTAATACAGTTTTTGGAACAGTTGATAGAGGTGTAAAATTCCTCTGGGACTTTGTCTTTTGCTTTTTCTATTTGGAGCATAAAAAGGAGCTGTTGCTCTGGCAGACTCTCTATTCTGCCTTGCACAGCTCCTTCCTCTTTGTTATATTTCTTTTCAGCCCAATCTCTTAGCCATTGATCATAAAGGCCACCAGCTTGTCGATGTCCTCCTTCTCATAGGCAATAATCTCCAGCTCCGGGATTTCGCCGTTGGAGAAAATGTTTGCCATAGAAACATACTGGGACAGCTTGGACTTCAGATTCAGTCTGTCTCCCTCGCCGGTTACCAGCTCTACCTTTCCCTGGCAGCTATCAATCACCTGAAAAAATTTCTCAATGTTAGAAATATTTTGTACCTTCATCGTTTTTGCTCCTTTCTTCATATCGCCTTCCTTCCTGAAGGCGGGGATGCGTTTTATTTCTTGTTTCCTTTTACACCCCCTATTATAGTCAGAATTCCCCAGTTTGCAAGTAATTTTGGGCACTTTTTCCAACTTTGTGAAATTTTTCTCATTTTCAGAGCATTGGTTTCTCCCTTATCTCTATTTTGCCCTCCTTTCACCGGGGCTCCACAGCCCTTCTAAATGCATTTTTACTAAAAGGAAGTTCCCTGAACCTAGGGCTTCGTTGAAAGCTCCCCTTTTCCCTAGAACTTGGCTAAAATTTCTTTTGCAATCTTATCACCCTGGGCCTCCGCCTTCCGCAGCCAATATAGGCCTGCCTTTTGATCCTTTTTCACATGATCTCCCATGAGATGCATGCCTCCCAGAGCTCTCTGGGCCTGGGCATTTCCGGCTTCCGCCGCTCTTTGCAGGAAAGAGGTGGCCTTTTCCCAATCCTGCTTTACATCCTCCCCCTTAATATACATGTCGGCGAGACGGACCATGGAGGCCGACTGTCCGGCTTCCGCAGCCATTTCTGACCAATAGAGGCACCTGGAAATATTTTTCTCTATACGCTTTCCCTCATAGTAAAGGCTTCCCAGCAAGTTCTGCGCCGTGGGATCTGCCATCGCTCCCTTCTCCAGATAGGCCACAGCCACCTGCATATTTGCGTTCTCCTGCTGTAACAAAACAGCGCCAATGAAATTCAGGGCCTTTTTGGATCCCATGCAGGCAGCCTCATGCATATAGAGCAGTCCCTCGTCACGGTCACCACCATTTAACTGCCTGACCGCCTCCTTGTAGATCTCTTCCTCCGTCATCTTTCCCTCTGGTCCCATGATTGTCAGAAGATTCTCCCTGGACTCCTCATAGCCGTTATCGATAGCCCTCCGGGTCCACTCCCGTGCCTTATGCAGATCTTTCTCCACATCTCTTCCCTGGGCATAAAAAAGCCCCAGCATATCCTGAGCCTCCGGACAGCCAAGCTCTGCTGATATCTGCACACACTCTAAATACTTCTTATCTCCCTCTTCAAAGAGATCCAAGCCTGCGGACAAATATTTATGTGCCAGGGCAATGATCTCTTCCTGGGACTCCCTTTCCAGAATCTGTATAATGGCACTGCTCATATATGTCTGGTCTGGCTCTGGTTTTTTCATGGGAAGCCATTCGTCACCCTCCCCGGATCTTCCGGAAGCGCTCTCCTGGCTATATGCCGGTTCCTCCTTATAATCTTCGTCCCAATCCTGGTCATCGCCGCCCTCCCAATCCTCCGCATCTCCGGAACGGATAATCTGCAGGGCCTGCTGAGCCTCCTCACTTCCCTGGGCGGCCGCCTCCTCAAACCACTTCAGGGCCTGAGCCTCATCCTTCTCCACGCCGTCTCCCATTTCATACAAAAACCCCAAATGGTATTGTGCTGTAGCATCTCCCTGCTCCGCTGCCTTCCGGTACCAGAAGGCAGCTTCCTTTTTGTCCTCCCTGACACCAATTCCAAACTCGCATAGGCTTCCCATGCTCACCTGGGCCTCCAGGATCCCCTCTCTGGCCGCATGGTTAAACCAATAGCAGGCGTTCTCATCACTTTTCTCCACCCCCTGCCCCTGCTGGTACATCTTTGCCAGCGCAAGCTGGGCCATTGCATGGCCTTCCCTGGCCGCCTGATCGAAATACCAGGCAGCTGCCGCGTATTGGCCGGTCCTGTAGGCCTCCTGGCCCTGCCAGTATAAATCTGCTTCTGTTCGTACCTCTTCCTTTTCCTCTGTCACAGCCTCCCGGAAATGCTCCTTCAGATAGTTCCCGGCCTCCTGGCATCCCTGCTGGTATGACTGTAACAAATATTCTTTCGCCAGCTCCAGGTCCTCCTGAGAGGGCTCTGTGCCAAATCCCCTGTGATACATAATCCCCATGTAGTATTGGGCCCCATAGTGCCCCCGATCCGCCAAATCCAAAAGGCGTACCACCGCATGTCCATAGTCCCCAGCCAAAAAAAAGGCACTTCCCTCCTGATAAAGCTCCTGCTCCGATTTTCTAGTATTTCCTCCCATATCGCTTTGCCCCCCTTGTAGAAGTTTTTTACCTTCGTAAAATCCGCTTCTCTGTTATCTCTATTTTTCCCTCCTTCAGCAAATGTCCCACGGCCCTTTTAAATGCATTTTTGCTCAGATGCAGCTCCCGCTCTATGATTTCCGGGGATACTTTATCGTTAAACGGAAGCACCCCATCATACTCCTCCAGAACCTGGAGAACCAGCTGGGCATCCTTTTCCATCTGCTGGGGAATCCTTTCACGCACGCTTAAATCAAGCTTTCCGTCCTCCTTCACTCCCCGTACCCGGGCCTCCACCAACTGGCCCACAGTCAGGTTTCCAAAGTACTCCTGTCTGTTTATAAGTCCGGAAAACGTATCATCCACCGCCACAAAAGCGCCGAAATTATCACTGATTTCATAGACCCTGCCCTTTACCATATCATCTTTTTTATAGGGAGCATCGGTGCGCAGATAATGATACACCTTCATAGTTCCGCAGAGGCGGCCGCTCTTGTCCAGATAAAGGGCCGCCAGAACCTCCTCTCCCGGACGCACCCGTCTGGTCTGCTCCCGAAAGGGAAGCAACAGATCCTTTTCCAGTCCCCAGTCTAAAAAGGCACCTATTTTTCCCACATCTGCCACCTTTAATACCGCCGTCTCCCCCAGAGCCAGCTTCGGCATATGGGTGGTGGAGATAAGCCTGTCCCTGGAATCCCGGTAGACAAACACCTCCAGGGTATCCCCCACCTGGCTTCCCTCCGGCACCTGCTTGGCTGGCAGCAATACTCGCACCTGATCCTCTCTGCTCTCTGCCAGATACACACCAAAATCCACCCGCTTCACCAGCGTCAGTGTCTGTCTTTTACCCAGCTCTATCATATGTTCCTCCTTTATAGCCTTTCCCGAAAGCCTTATTTTTGGAATTCCACTACCGCATAGGGCTTTCTTTCCTGGTCGCACAGGGCTACTGTACAGCGCCCCTCCATTTGCTCCACCCAGGGGAATATCTCATCCCCCAGAACTGCCTGCTTTTTATACTCTGCCCGCATTTGCCCAATGGAAAATTCGTCAGGCAAGTAGTCCTTGGCCATCTGCACATACTGTCCATTGTTCACATGATGGTTGGTATCCAGATGAGATTTGTGAACCCAAAAGGATGCCTGGGGCTGGGCATTTTCCGGCACCGGCACCTTCCGGGGGGCATACTCCATGGAAAGTGGCTCCTCCAGGGTATAGGCTTTGGCCACCTGTGGATCCACCTTCACCATCCTCCCCCGCCCAGTATCTAAAAATGCCCACAGAGTGTTGGCATAGGCCAAAAGCTCCCCGTCCTGCCCCCGCATGGCAAAATTGCGCAGCCCGGTAAACCCGCTGAATGCATAAGGCCAGGTCTCCACGGAAATGGCCTCACACAAATCCGCGTACCGATTCACTACAATCTGCCAGGAATTCAACACCCAGATCCGCTCCTGCCTCTCCAGATAGTTTAATCCCACCCCCAACTCCTCCGAATGGAAGGTACTACAATCCTGAAAATAATTCAGAATGGAGAGCAGTGTTATCTTTTTGTCCTCACCCACCTCGCTGTAGCGAACCCGGCTTTGAAATGTATACATGTTTCTTGTGTCCTTTCCTTCATTTATACTGGATTGGTTATGGTTCTTTTTAGTATTATAGACGAGAAATCAGGAATTCACAAGAATTTTCGGCCATTATCTAAAGTTCTCTCGAATCCTCCAGGAAGCATTGAAAGCCCCCTGTTTCTGTGTTATGATACCTTTTAACAGGAGTTTCCTGTCACGGAGGGTAACAAAACGCAAACAGGAAAGGGAGGAAACATGAGCTCTTTTTCACAGAAGGTAGAACTGGCCAAGAAAATCTATTATGAGAAGCTTGCAGAAGAAGAACGATCGGCCTTTCCCTCGGCCGACAAAATCGTTGTGCGGATTTGTGAGTACATAGAGAATCAAATACTGCAAAATATTCAAAACGGCTGTGTGGTAAAGCGCAAGGAGCTGGTGGGCAGAATTTTCAATAAATCCACGGAAGCTACCTATACCTTTGCCAGTGCAGAAATACACTTTAACTATAAGCCGAGATTTTCCGTCAATTATATTCCCCCTGAAGAAAATGATAATTCCAGTTTTTTCATTATTGGTGTGAGCAATATGCAGGAGGCCCGGACTCTTTTGTCCGTTATTATGGAGAAGCTTGAGAATGAAAAAATTATGTTAAAAGGCAAGGAAGCCTTCTGGGAGAAGCTGAACAGCTTGAAGAGCCTGGGAAATGTCTATTTGCAGTTTGTATATGATCTGGATTGAGATCCTGTAAAGATCCCCTTGTCTACTGAGGGTAAAATGGAATACTTAAAATGGGATGTAAAAATATTCTCCCGGATAGGCATGTCTGTTAGGGCCTGCGGCTCCGGGAGATTTTTTTAATTCTCTCCTGTTTTCAGGTATTTAGAACTTCCCCTGTGCAATTTAAGGCAAACTTATGTTTTCCATCACGCTGAAAGGAGTGGGATGTACCATTATGGATATGTTTCAATTAAAATACTTTGTCACTGCAGCTAATCTTGCAAATTTCACACTTGCATCCTATGAAAACAGTATTTCACAGTCCTCTCTTTCCAAGCAAATCATGAGCCTGGAGGATGAACTGGGCGTAAAGCTGTTTGAGCGAAAAAAGAGAACGGTTATTCTCACCGCAGCCGGAGAGCATTTTTTGGAATATGCCTATAAGATGCTGAATATCTACGATGAAATGCGCAACGGAATGGAAAGCTTTACCACCTTTCAAACGCTGCCTGTTCGTGTTGCATCCATTCCCGTTATGCTCCCCTACTCCCTGGAGGATGTTATCTTCCAGATTAAGCGGGAATTCCCGGAATTGATATTCAGCATCATGGAATTGCCGGAGAGCAGCTATGTGCTGAAGGCTCTTAGACGGGAGGAATGCGATTTTGCGATTTTGCGAACCGATTTTCTAAATTCCGACATCTACCGCATCTATCCTGTTGTTGAGGATCACTTATGCGCTGTGCTCCCCACCTGTCACCCCCTGGCCGGCCAGCAGATGATTTCTCTAAAGGATTTAAAGGATGATATTTTTATACTGCCACCCAAGGCCAGCGATCTCAGGCTCATTGCGGAAAAAGCCTGTATCACCGCTGGCTTTCGCCCAAACATAGGATGTATTACAAGTGGAAATATAGATTTAACCTTAAAGATTGCCCAGGAACAAAATATGGTTTATCTGGCTTTTGAAAATGTGATAAACTATTATCAGATGCCTGGATGTACCATTATACCGCTACACGAATCCATCAAAAGCTGGACCGCATTTGTCACTCCCAAGAGAAAGGTGTTTTCCAAGACCACCCGGAAAATTATGGAGTTTCTGGAAAAGGAATACGCAGCCCATGCAAATTCGTAATAAGTACATTCTCAATCTGAATTGATTTTAAATCCCATTGTTTTTACAATAATTTTAGGTTGGCCAACCAAATCTGAATCTAAGAAAATAAAAACAGGGGGTTTTAAAATGAAACGGATGTATGGCGTAAATACACCCATTTCCTGTCCCATGAATGAGGCAGGGGAGGTGGATTATGACAGCCTGAAAAGCTTGTGCAATTTCCTGATCGAAAAGGACGTGGACGGACTGTACCCCAATGGTTCCACTGGAGAGATGAGTTATCTTACCACAGAAGAACGGAAGCGTATTTTAGAATGTGTGCTGGATGCAAATAACGGCAGAAAACAGGTATTCTGTATGGTAGGCGCCCAGACAACAGCGGAGACTATTGAGCTGGCCCGCCATGCCCAGGACGCAGGTGCCGACGGAATCGGTGTGGTGACACCCAGCTACTTTAAGCTGGATCAACAGGAGCTGCTCACCTATTTCCAGCAGGTAGCAGCCAGCGTGGCTGAAGATTTTCCCATTTATCTCTATGGAATTCCCCAGCTGGCCGTCAATGATATTACCCCGGATCTGGCAGAGCGCATTGCCCGCACCTGCCCCAATGTGGTGGGAATCAAATACAGCTATCCGGATATGCCCCGGCTTCTACAGTTAATGGAGATAAGAGAGGGCGATTTCTCTGTTCTGGCAGGACCGGACGATCTGTTCTTCGCACTTCTGGCCTCCGGCGGAGATGGGACTATCTCCGGAAATTCCAATGTAATTCCGGAGCACTTTGTAGAAATTTACCGAGCATTCCAGGCAGGAAACTATGAAAAGGCCAGGCTTCTTCAGGCCAAGACCAACCGTCTGATTACCTATATCAGCGGTCCGAACCATATGTCCAGATATAAAATCGGCCTGAAGGAAAGAGGCATTATCAAATGCTCCGCGGTCCGCAAGCCTTTGCGGGACCTGTCTCCAGAGGAAGAACATATGTTCTTAGAACAAATCAAAGCCCTGGACTATTTAGATGTAACCAAATTTTGACAAGAAACATCTCATAGAGCCGGGGCTTTCAAAGAAGGGAGTCATAAAAATGAATGACAAGGAATTACTGGAAAAATTAAAAAGCTTTGATACCCCCTCCGTCACCAATGTGGTGGCTACCTATCCGGAAGATCGAGAGCATTGTCTGGGTCTTTATCATCCCTGGAATGGAAACTGGTACACGGACAGCACCTGCAAGTGTATGTTTCCTGAGCTTGGCCGTCTGGCTGGCCATGTGGTTACCGTCACCTTTGGGCTTCCTGACACCATTACCAGACGTCCCACCTTTGCAGATCTCTACCGTGTCATCAATGAGACACCTAAGCCTGTCATTGTGGCAATCCGGCAAAATCTCCCGGAGAACCTGAAGAGAAAGAACGGCCTGTGCGGCGGCAACATGATGACAGCCTTTCGTTCCCTAGGAGTGGTGGGTGTGGTAAGCGATGGTCCCTCCCGGGATTTGGATGAAGTTCGCCCCATGGGAATCCAGTATATGCTTACCGGTGTATGTGCCGGTCATGGTCCCTTTGTCATAGAAGAAATCAACACGCCTGTATCCATCTGCGGAATGGATGTGGCCCCAGGTGAAATCATTCATATGGATGAAAACGGCGCGGTAAAATTCCCCGCTGCCTATCTGGGACAGGTAGTTTCCCTTTGTGAAAAGCTCCAGGCCTATGAAATCAAAAAGCAGCAGAAGCTTGCCAGTACCTCCGATCCGGAACTGCTGGCAAAGATTCTTGTGGATCAATATAAGTAGGAGCTCCTACTTGGCAAGGAGATTTTTATGGGTAAAATATTAATATCATCCTCACATTTTGACACCTTGTGTATGGATGCCTGGAAACTGATAGAATCCCGGGGACATGAGGTTATCTATGACCCCAGCAGAGGCTTTCCTGCCTACACCTCCGAGGAATTAAAGGCGATCCTTCCGGATATCGATGGCACTCTCATTGGCCTGGATCACTACACAGAAGAATTGTTTGCAGCAGCTCCCAAATTAAAGGCTGTAGCAAAATTTGGAGTGGGCGTAGACAATATTGATGTGGAAGCAGCCACCCGCCACGGGGTCCGCGTGATCAATGCGCCTGGCATCAATTCCAACTCTGTGGCTGAGCTGGCTGTAGCCTTTATGCTGGATCTGCTGCGCTCTGTGGTTCCCCTCCATGTGAAAATGGGGCAGGGAGTCTGGCAGCGCTTTATTGGAAGCGAACTGAAAGGGAAAACCGTGGGGCTTTTAGGCTTTGGGGCCATTGCCCGCTCTGTTGCGGAAAAGCTCAGAGCCTTTGATGCCAATGTTATCGCCTTTGATTTATACCCCAATCAGAAGGCAGCTGACCAGCTCCACGTGCGGCTGACCACCATGGATGAGGTCCTTGAAACGAGTGATATCGTAAGTATCCATGTCCCGGCAACCGAGGATACCTATCATTTGTTCTGTGCCGAGACCTTTGCCCGCATGAAAAAAGGCTCCTATCTGGTAAATACCGCCCGTGGGGCCCTTGTAAATCTGGAGGATTTAAAAGAAGCTCTCCTCAGCGGACAGCTGGCTGGAGCTGCCCTGGATGCCTTTGAGGAGGAGCCACTCCCTGTGGATTCCCCTATTTTCCAGTGCCCCAACCTAATTTTAACTCCCCACACCGGTGCGGAGACTGCCGATTCCTACCGCCGGGTCGCCCTGGCCACCTGCGAGTGCATCTGTGATGTGCTGGATGGGAAGGAACCTCGGTTCCATGTGAATTAAGGGAGGGTGCCTTATGCTGTTAAAGGATAAGATTGCCCTTATCACGGGTGCAGGCAGCGGATTAGGGCGGGCCATTGCCAAAACACTGGCCCGAGAAGGCGCCCTGGTACTGCTGACCGGGAGAAGAAAAGAAACCCTGGAGGAGACCGAAGAAATCCTTCGTCAAGATGGGGGAAGGTTCCGTTCTTATGTGGCAGACCTGGCTGAGGATTCCCAGATTGCCCATTTAGCCTCCCAGGTTCTAAACGATTTTGGACATCTGGATATTCTGGTCAATAACGCTGGAATCTCCAAAGAATATTCCCTTCTTCAAATGCCGGTGGAGGTCTGGGACCAAATTTTTCAGGTCAATCTGCGCGCAGTGATGCTGCTGACAAAGGCCTTTCTCCCCTCCATGGTAGAACGCCACCAGGGCAATATCGTAAACATTGGCTCCGGGGCCGCCCTGCGGGGACTTCCAGGCAGCCTTCCCTATGCAGTTTCCAAGGCTGGTGTCGTCTGCTTTACCCAGACTTTGGGGGATGAAGTGCGCCAATACGGCATTCGCACCAACGTGATCTGCCCGGGCCCCATTGACACCGAGATGTTTCAAAAATCCGCTGTCCGGGATTTTATTCTGTCTGGAGGCGGGGATGTGTTCTCCCCGGAGACAGTGGCCAACGCTGTGCTGTATCTTTCATCCTCCCTGTCAGAGGGAATGAGCAGCCAGACCCTTACTCTCCGCGGCTTTAATCGTTGGTGAAGCTTTATGTGACAATAGAAGATCTTGTATATGCAGAGGCTGCGCACATGTGAAATTTGATGTGGCAGCCTCTGTATTGAAATGATTTTAAAGATAAAAAACACTCTTTCAAAAAGAATCTTTTACAGCTCCTCCAATTCGCAGCTTATGAATTACTGGTTCTTATTTTTCCGCCAGATTCACAACCTTTGACACTACTGGTAGGGGCAGATGACAACAGCTTCCAAAGTCCTCACCCCTTAACCGCTCCCGCCGTAAGCCCCGTGATAATGTGGCGTTGCAGGAAGAATGAAATAAGTATGATAGGCATGGTAATAATCACCGATGCCGCCATAATACCGCCCCAGTTTACATTGGAGTAGGAAATAAACTGATAGATAGCGATGGGCAAGGTGGTGGTTCTGCTGGAACAAAGAATCAGGGCAAACATAAAGTTGTTCCAGGAAAAAATAAATGCCAGGATTCCCGCCGTAAGTGTGCCTGGCGTGGATAGGGGCATCATAATCCTGCAAAAGGTCCCCATATTGGAGGCTCCGTCAATTTTGGAAGCTTCTTCCAGATCTCTGGGAATCGATTCAAAATAGGGAATCATAATCCAGATAATGGTGGGAAGGGAGACAATCAAATGGCAGATAATCAGCGAGGTATACGTACCCGTCAGCTTAAGCTTTGTAAAAAGCAAATACCAGGGTACCAGAAAGGAAATGGCTGGTACAATCCGGATCATCAGGATAATTCCCGAGAACAGATGCATTCTACCACGACCGATGGCATAAGCAGCCGGAAGCCCCAGCAGCAGTGCCAGCATAGTGGATACAAAGCTGATAAAAAAACTGTTGGTCAAAGGCTTGATAAAATCATAGTCTACAAACACGCTGATATAATTCTTAAAGGTAGGTACAAAGCGAAAGAGTCTCTCCACATTTAAAATATCTGCGTTCTTCTTGAATGATGCCAGAATCATCCAGAAAAACGGAAACAAAACCACCACAAGTACAAATAAAACAAACAGATAGAACAAGGTGATCCGTATCATCTTTTGCCTTTTGGAACCAGCCATATGATCTAACATCAGAAATCCACCTCCGTTTTACTTTTAAGCTTAATGGTGAGCGCAGCCATGGACATTACCACAAAGAAGAACAGCACAAGAGTTGCCCCGGACTGGCCAAACTGCATAAATTCGAAGGCCTGTCGAAAAGACAGAATATTCATGGTCTCTGTTGCAAAGCCCGGGCCTCCCTGGGTCATGGAATAGATAATATCAAAGGTCTTTAGCGCATCAATCAGGCGCAGCAGCACTGCCGTAAAAATCGTCGGCCGAAGCAAGGGGAGGGTGATCTTTGTAAGGGTCTGCCACCGGTTTGCCCCATCAATCATGGCTGATTCAAAGGGATCTGTGGGAATGGAGGTCAATCCGGCCAGAATAATCAGCATGACAAAGGGCGTCCACTGCCAAATATCCACCACGATCAAAGAATACAAGGCAATATCGGAATTTCCCAGCCAGTCAATCTTGGGACCTCCCATCCCCCGGATAACCGCATTCAGGATTCCAATATTCGGCTCATAAATCAGCTTCCAAACCATACCAATGGCCACCGGTGTGGCCACCATTGGCAGTAAAAAAGCTGTTTTCACCAGGTTCTTTCCAAAAAATGTCCGATTTAGGTACAGTGCAATGGAGATTCCCAGAATCACCTCAATAAAAAGTGCAAGGAAGGCAAAGAAAAATGTCCTCCACACTGCAATGGGAAATCGGCTTTCACTGAAAAGCTTGATATAGTTTTGCAGCCCCACAAATTCCCAGGGAATGTTCGCAGACAGTCTCCAGGAATGAAAGCTCAACACAAAGGTATAAATAATCGGAAACAGCACCATTCCCAACACAAATAAAATCGTGGGAATGGTAAATACATAATGCAGCCTCCGATCTAGCCATTTTCCTATCTTATTCACAGGCAACACTCCTTTCCAAGGATAACAGTTTTTTTATCCAGTAAACAAATAAACGGCTGCCGCAGCGCTTTTTTGTTTGGACTACGACAGCCATTGATCAATAAGCTCCAGACCTTACACTTCCTCTGCTATCTCCTATTTCTCCGAATCAAGTAATGCCTGGAATTCCGCATTTTTCTTGTCCGCAAGAGCCTGAATATCCGTCTCTCCCTCAATAGCAGCTACAATGATTTCGCCAATAATATCACGTCCATTGCTGACGTTGATCATATAGGGGCGTTCTGCGCCATAGGATCTGGGGCCTGCCTCTGCAGCCAGCTCCTGGACTTCACGGGGCCATGGGCTGTAGTCTCCTTCCCAGCTGGAAAGTCTTGCCCCTGAGCTACCCTTCTTCTGTGCCTCGATCTGCATTTCCTTGCTGGTTGCCCATTTTACAAAGGTATAGGCGGCTTCTTTATTCTGGGAGCCATAGCTTACGCCAAAGGCCCAGGATGTAATATAATAATTTCCGTAATCTCCGTTGGGTCCCACGGGAACATCAAAATATCCGATATCCTCAAAGGCAATAGCCGCATCATCATCGCTCCAGGATCCTAAATTGGTATTTGCATCCAACCGCATGGCTGCCTTGCCCTGGGTAAACAGGTTCCAGGTATCGGTCCAACCCATGTTCAAAACCCCATCCGGACCATAATCTCTTAACAGCTTTCCATAATATTCAAAGGCTTCCACCGCCTCCGGTGTATTTAAAAGAGCCTTTCCATTCTCATCAAAGAAATCGGATCCAAAGCCTCTCAGGAAAACGGAAAACTGGGTTACCGCAGGATTTCCAGCTCCCCGGCATGCAAACCCACATACATCATTGGCAGGATCATGCAGCTTTCCAGCCACCTCATAAAGCTCTTCCATGGTCTTGGGAAGCTCTGTTATATTGGCTGCCTCAAACATGGGTTTGTTATAGTAAATAACTCCGGACTCTGTCATAGCCGGTAGACAAACAGCATCGCCCTCCTGGTTGGTACATACATCCTGGCAAGCCGCCATAAAGTCATCGTAGTCAATGTCCGGATCGTTGTCGATGTAGGGCTGTAAATTTTCCAGCCATCCATTTTGGGAAAACAGCAGGGTTTCGTCCAGAGGACGGATCATCATAACATCAATATCTCCACCGCCAGCTGCCATGCTCACTGCAATCTTATTAGATGCCTGTTCATTGCTGAACTGCTGAAATTCAATTTTAATTCCGTACTCCTCTTCCAGCTCGTCCAGATGCTCCATCATGGTAGTGGCAAGCACATTGTCAACCCCAACCACGTTTAAGGTACAGTCAAATTTTTTGCTCTCTCCACTGGAAGCCTCCTCCTCCCCAGGCGCTTCCACGGCTCCCTCATCCGAAGGTGCCGAAGGCTGCTGGGCAGTCTCCTCTGATTTGCTACCACATCCGCTCAACAAAGAGAGGCTTAAACTGAGAGCCAGCAAAGTAACCAAACGTTTTTTTAATTTACTCATAATCACTTCTCCTTTTCACAATCATTCCTTGCGCGCCTCGAAGCTTTTAAATAAATTTGACTATATTTTCCGGAAACACAGGCCAGATTTATAGATAAATAATACAATAACCATTTATGAGAAAGCAATTCCTATGCCGAATACATAAATTCACAAATGGAATGGTGGTGCTTTTTCGTTATCGCTCGAACCTTTCACATTTTCGGACACAAAAATACCCCAGCAGATTTCTCCACTGGGGTTTTCAAAACAGGGCTACAAGGATTCGAACCTTGAAATGACGGAGTCAGAGTCCGTTGCCTTACCGTTTGGCGATAGCCCTTCGTTTGTGTGTCAACAAATGGTATTATAACGGATCTCCGGACAAAATGCAAGTCCTTTTTTCAAAATTTTTAATCTTTTTATATCTGTAAATTTTTTCCAATTTTCTTAACTCCCACGCCTCATCATCTCCATTCCCCCCTGTTCATTTTCTCTCCTCCGCCACATAGCTCTTCTCCATAGTCATGATGCACTGATATCGGGAATCCTCTCTTTGCAACTCCTCTATAATCTTAAGCTGCAAGCTTTGCTGCCTATCCTCCTGATAGGAAAAAGGCACCACCACATCAAAAATCAGATTCACCTGCTCCCTTCCGTCCACCATGCGGAAATCATGGATGGAAAGCTCCCCATCAATCCTGCGGATTACCTCCTCCACCCGGGCCTTCGTCTCATTCACATGTTCGTCATGGGTCTCCACCGGGTCCATATGAATCACCAGAAAAATCCCCAACTTTTTCGCCGCATCCCGCTCAATTCTGTCGATGATCTCATGGGAGGCCTGGATGTCCACATCATTGGGTACTTCCGCATGGATGGAAGCCAGACTTCTGGTAGGGCCGTAATTGTGTACAATCAAATCGTGCGTGCCAACAATGCCTTCATAGCTCTCCACCAGCTCCGTGACCGCCTGATAAACCTCTGGGGAGACCGCCTCCCCAATTAAAGGCTCTAAGGTATCCCTTGCAATGCTAAGGCCGGCCCACATAACAATCAACGCCACCACAAGTCCCACATAGCCATCTATATTCACCCCTGTAAAATGAAACATGCAGATAGATCCTATGGTGGCTGTGGTGGTGCACACATCCCCCAGAGCATCCGTGGCCGTGGCCAGCATAACCTTGGAGCGAATACGCTTTCCCAGCTTTCGATTAAAATAGGCCATCCAAAGCTTAACGGCCACGGAGGCCAAAAGCACAAGCAAAGACAACATTTGAAAGGACAAATCCTGGGGATTCCGGATCTTTTCAAAAGCGCTTTTTAAAAAGGTAAAGCCCACCTCCATTACCAGAAACGACACAATCAGCGCTGCAATATATTCAATCCTACCGTGTCCGAAGGGATGGTTCTGATCTGCCGGCTTGCTGGCCATCTTCACTCCGATAAAGCCAATCACGGAGGAGGCCGCATCGGACAGGTTGTTAAAAGCATCCGCTGTCACAGAAATACTGTGCAGCAAAAGACCTGCCGTAAGCTTTCCAGCGAAAAGCAACAGATTGCAAAAAATGCCTATGGTGCTGCCCAGCACGCCGTAAGCCGTGCGCACCCTGGCATTCTCTGTCTGTTCATAATTTTTTACAAACCGGTGTACCAAAAAATCGATCATATGACTGGCGCCTTCTTTATATTTATATTTTTCCCTGCCGTCTGCTTTTGCAATCCTCTGCCCTGACAGACATCAAAATACAAAGCTTAAAATTCTGCATGGTCTCGCGCAGCAGAGGTGAGCCCTTGTCAACTGAGAGTATCATATTTTTCTGAAAAAAGGAAGCGTAATCTTGCTATTTTTATATAAATATGCTATTTTAAATGAAAATCAGTGTGCCTGCTGGCCCCGGAAAACGCCTGTCAGGAAGGTACAGAAAAAGGAGAGATTACCCTTATGAGTACAATGAATTTAACTCTGATGACCGATTTATATGAGCTGACCATGATGCAAGGATATTTCAAGAGTCAGTCCGATGAAACTGTTGTGTTCGACATGTTTTATCGGCGCAATCCCTGTGGAAACGGATTTGCCATTGCGGCCGGACTGGAACAGGTGATCGACTATATAAGCAATTTGACCTTCACACCGGCGGATATTTCCTACCTCCGGGGATTACACCTCTTTGACGAGGATTTTCTGTCCTATCTGGAGGATTTTCATTTTTCCGGCGATATTTACGCCATTCCCGAGGGCACCGTGGTATTTCCCAGAGAACCGCTCCTGAAGGTGATTGCCCCCATTATGGAGGCTCAGCTGGTTGAGACAGCTATCCTGACCATTATCAACCATCAAAGTCTGATTGCCACCAAAACCTCCCGGGTGGTCCACGCAGCCAAGGGGGATGGCATTATGGAATTTGGCCTTCGCCGTGCCCAGGGACCGGATGCAGGGATTTACGGCGCCCGTGCTGCCATGATCGGTGGCTGTATCGGTACCTCCAATGTACTGGCCGGCCAGCTCTTTGACGTGCCGGTAAAGGGGACCCACGCCCACAGCTGGATTATGAGCTTTCCCGATGAATATACAGCTTTTAAAACCTACGCGGACCTGTATCCGGAGGCCTGCATTCTCCTGGTGGATACCTATGATACCCTGAAATCCGGTGTGCCAAATGCCATTCGGGTATTCCAGGAAATGCGGGATGCCAAAATCCCCTTAAATTTCTACGGCATTCGTCTGGACAGCGGCGATCTGGCCTATATGTCCAAGAAGGCCCGGAAAATGCTGGATGACGCTGGCTTCCCAGATGCAGTGATTTCCGCCTCCAGCGATCTGGACGAATATCTGATCACCAGTCTCAAGGGACAAGGCGCTCAGATCACCTCCTGGGGAGTAGGCACCAATATGATCACCTCCAGCGATTGTCCCGCCTTTGGAGGGGTCTATAAGCTGGCCGCCGTACAGGATGCGGAGGGAGAATTTATTCCCAAGATCAAGCTGTCCGAAAACACAGAGAAAATCACCAACCCGGGTAATAAGACTATTTACCGCATTTATGAGAAGGATACAGGAAAAATGAAGGCGGACCTGATCTGCCTATCTGACGAAACCTTTGATACCTCCCAGGATCTCCTGATCTTTGACTCCATTGAGACCTGGAAAAAGACCAAGCTCAAGGGTGGGGAATACACCATGCGGGAACTTTTGGTTCCGGTATTCGAAAAAGGCCGTCTGGTCTACCAGTCTCCCACTGTTATGGAAATTCGGGAATACTGTCAGCGAGAGCAGGATACCCTCTGGGATGAGACCCGCCGCCTGACCAATCCTCATAAGGTGTATGTGGATCTCTCAGACAAACTTTTCCGAATTAAGTCTGGACTCTTGGATCAGATGAATCAGACCCTGTAAATCCCCAAACCGTATGGGGATGACATAGACGCAGAATAAATACATACTCCCCGAGCCTGTGTTAAAAACCCACAGGCCCGGGGAGTATGGTATTTTTCACAATTTACAGCTTTCCTGACAGCGTTTCCAAATAGACCTATATCTCCCAGACAAGGCCCCTCTGTCAGAAAGACTGGGGACTTTTCCGGGAAAGGATTTTTCTGCGAAGTCCTGCCAGAATCACAGGCGCCAGAACACAGGCTGCCAGAATGCCAAGGGAAGCCAGCAAAAGTCCTGTCCGGTTCTGCCTCCAATATTTCTGGACAGGCGTAAACCAATATTCCCGACTGGCTTTGGCCGAAACACTACTCTCCTTCTCCCCGATCTCTATGCTCCCTGCTGCATATACGCCTCTGGAGGACCAGCGATAATCCCCAGCCTCCATATCATCCAGATTCACCCGGCCTTCTTCATCCGTCTCTGCGGTAAATAAGTATCCGTCCTCATCATAGAAATCAATGCTGTCATTGGCCATATCTTCCCCAAACTTTACATTGACCCGGAAGCTTTCCTTTACCTCAATCTGTTCAATGGAATCCATGATAGCATCACTCACTTTCGATGCATCGCTGACCCCTGCATAGCTGCCGCCGGTTTCCTCCGCAATGCTGGCAAAAAAGTCCTCCGCATCACTGCTGGCATCTGTGCCGATGGAAAACACATTGATAAGGCTCTCCCCCATGGAATCAGCCACCCGCTTGTCCGACTTTTCATAATCCAGACTGATGTCTGCATTAAATAAAGCCAGCAGAACATCCTCATAGGTATATCCTGTCACAGGCTCCGGATTTAAGGGCGCGGCATCCCCCAAAATAATGATAATTTTCTTTGCATGTAGCCTCCAGTCAAGCTTTACCGCCTCCATAAGAGCAGAAAAAACGGTCTCCTCATTGTCTCCTCCGTCTCCCAGCTCCAGCCCGTTTACCGCGTTTGTTATCTCGGCATCATCATCGCTAAAGGCAAGCTGAACCTTGCAGGGATAATCCTGGGAAGCCCCGGAGCGATCTGGAAAATCCCGATAATCAATCAAAGCCACCCGGTAATTCTCTGTTTTCTCCCGTAGACTCTCCAAAATATTCACCATATTTGCTTTGGCATTGTCAATATCATCCTGCATAGATCCGGTGGTATCCACCACAAAGCAAAGATCCATCCCTTCGTTTACGGAAGTCTGAAGCACACGGCCCAGGGTCATATTCCTTGATCTTAAGGCATTCTCCACGGCCTGTCCCGCATCCACCATACGGCTGGTGCCATCCTCATAATAAAACCGAGTGGTAGTGGAAGCCAGCAAAATTTCCTTTGCCTCCGGTCCGGTCAATTCCGGGTTGCAGGCAAAAATCAATCCAGCTACGCCGGTCACATGGGGTGTGGCCATGGATGTACCACTGTTATATTTATAGCCGTCCACCTGGCAGCTATATACATCGCAGCCTGGCGCCACAATATCTACCCTGGCGCCCACATTGGAAAAACCAGCATAGTAATAAAAAGTTTCGGTGTTCGTTGATCTGCTGCCATCAATCCCAGCAGCTCCCACCACTACCACCCGGTCCTTTACTTCCGATGCAGTCATTAGGTTCAGGAAATTATTGTAGAGCGCCAGGGAACCGCCCACCTCTCCCTTCCATCCAAAGAGAGACATGATGGTCTCTCCCCATTTCATCTCGGTACGATAGCCGTAGGGATAGGAATTATCACGATAGTAATAGGTACTGTTACTGTTTCCTGCTGCCACACAAATTAAAAAATCCGGCCTTCCCTCCTGTTGTCTGGCCGAAATAATCCGTGCCAATCCAGCCTCTGTCATTTTGGCCTGTGTGGTAAGATACTGGATGGCGTTCTGATTCCCATGACTGGCCGCAAATCCAATAAGCCGGTTGGTATTTTGGCTGATATTAATCACCTGGACATCCTGATCAAGTAACGTTTTCAAATCCAAAAGATAACTGTAGGCTGTCCCGTAACCAGAATCATAGTTCTTCCCCTTGTCATAATACGTTTGGCTGTGATACAACTCACCCATGCCACCCATCACACCGGAAACGCCTGTGTCATTCCCCCATCTGGCGCTTATCGTGCCGGAAACATGGGTGCCATGCTCATCAGCAGGCACAACATAGGTGCCTTCTGCTACCGCGCCGTTTTTGGGGTTGATAAACAGACTGGTAGAATTGACAATGCTTAAATCCTCATGGGAGATATCGGGCATGGTATCAATAAGCCCAACCTTCACCGTGGTCATATCATCCCGGTACCCCCAGGCATTGGGCGCATGGATAGCCTCCATGCCCCAGTTTTCTCCCCTGGGCACCTCCATATTCCATTCATCCCCATTCCATGGATCCGAAGGATAGGCAGCCTCCTTATAGACAATATCTCCCTCTGCCGCCTCGTCCACATCGTCTGCCTCAAATTCAGAGACAAGATTCAGGTAAGCATCCTCCACCGTATCCCTGGTCTTAATCTTTTTGACCAGGCGTTCCAGATCCTCGTAGGTCATGGCGTCCGGAAGCATTAGCCTATACACCCCAATGTCCCCCATGGTCTCGTCCAGCTCTCCCCCGTATTCCTCCGCAAGCTGGGTCATCTGCTCCCAGGTAGCGGAGGCTTTGGCAAAGATCACCACCTCATTGTTTATATACAGGATTCCGTTTTCCTGATTAAAATCAATATATTCCGATTCCTCCGCGACAAAAGGCGTCTCTTCCACCTGTCCCCGGTTGGGATCAAAGAAATTGGGAAACAGAAAAAACACCCAGAGAGCCAAAAAGGCCCCAAAAGCCAGAACTAAAATCAATAACCCAATAAGAACCCGCTTACATATTTTTTTCATATTTTTTCCCTCTGCACACCGTGATACAAGAATAAACGGAAATCAAAACCGCCCCCAGCAGCAACCAAAGAAGCGCATACATAAAGCTTACATCCTGAAAAGCCGTCATGGACGCCTTCAGTATATTTTGCATCCCTCCGGACATTCTCTCTACCAACAAAGGCCAAAACAGTCCCCCAAAAAAGCTTAGCAGCCCTGTCAAAAGGCCGGATATTCCCAAAAATAAAAAGATTCTTCTGACCCACCGAATATTTAAAAACACAATGCAAAACAGAGGAATCCCCACCAGAATTCCACCCAAAATCAACGGAAGTGAAGATTCCAGCAGCTCTGTAAGCCTGTCTCCTGATATGCCTCCTACAGATGGAAAATTTACATTCGCCGCCAGTCCATGAAAAAAGGCCATTGCCATAAGTATGGTTGCAAAAAGAACAAAAAACAGGGAAAAGAAACCCGCGGCAAATCCGGAGGGGATCCCTCTGGAGCCCTTTGCGCTGTTCCCCTCCTCTGCCGTCAACAAGGCCTCTCCTGTTACTCTCTCCTGAAAAATCTCCTCTGAACCTACAGTCTCCTTTTCCCGCTCTATTCCCTGCTCTTCTTCCTCCAGTCTTGCTCCGCATTCCTGGCAAAAGCAGCTCTCTGGGAATACCTCCTGCCCACAATTTGGACAGAACCGCGTATTTGGTTCCTGCATATCATATTCTGTATTCATTCAGCCCTCCTCATAAAAAGTTTTCTGAAACTCCCCCTGCTACCCTTGTCCACCGAGGGTATCTTAAAATTTTACAAAATATCCCTCTATTTGTCAATGTTCCCCTGGAAAAACCCTCCTCTCAAAAACTCTTACCACTTGGTTACAACTTGTTACACTTTCGATACATTTCTGTAAATCCGGGGAAATATACCCCTGCTAAGATAAAACCATCAAATATTTCAGGAAAGAACAACAGAACAAAAAAGGAGAACCCAATTATGTGTGGAATTTGTGGATTTATAGAACAAACCAAAACCTCGCTCGCCAATCCTGCCAAAGAGATGCCTCCCCTTGTCTCCGGCCCGGACTCCACCCAGAATAAAATTCTGGAGCATATGATGGCCACCCTGGTGCACCGGGGACCGGATCAGGGCAAGACCTGGACCTCTGAGCATGCGGCCCTGGGTTTTCGGCGGCTGAGTATTATTGATATAGAAAGCGGTATGCAACCTCTAACCAATGAAGCTGGTGACAAAGTTCTGGTTTTCAACGGAGAGATATACAATTATCAGGAGCTGCGTCAAGAGCTTCTGGATGCCGGACACCGTTTCTCCACCCAGGGAGATTCCGAAGTGCTGATCCACGGCTATGAGGAATGGGGAGAACATTTGCCTGACCATCTGCGGGGCATGTTCGCCTTTGCCATCTGGGACGAGACCAGCCGCCAGATTTACGCGGCCAGGGACTTTTTCGGTATTAAGCCCTTTTATTATGCCCTTATCAATGGAACCTTTGTGTTTGCCTCAGAAATCAAAAGTATTTTAGCCTATCCAGGCTATGAGAAAAGGCTCAACCAGGAAGCGTTGGAGCAGTATCTGTCCTTCCAGTATTCTGTGCTAGATGAGACCTTCTTTCAGGGTATTTACCAGCTGCGCCCAGGTCATTTCCTGAAATTTCGCCAGGACACGGTGGTTTTAGAGCTGCGCCGGTATTTCACTCCCACGCTTACCCCGGAAGCGCCCCTGTCCACAGATAAGGGCTCTGATGTCAATCCTCTGCGCCGGGAGGCTCTGCGAAAGCAGCTGGACAGTGCTATCCAGGAATCTGTCCAGACTCATATGATTGCTGACGTAGAGGTGGGCACCTTTCTCTCCGGCGGTGTGGATTCCAGCCTTATCGCCGCAGAATTTACCGGAGACAAGTCCTTTACCGTAGGCTTTGGCAGTGATCCCTCCCGTTACAATGAGATCCCTCTGGCCAAGGAGCTCTCAGAAGATCTGGGACTAACCCACAATGGAAAACGCATCTCCGAGCGAGAATTTTGGGAAGCTGTGCCTGAGGTTCTGTATTACATGGATGAACCCTTTGGAGACCCTTCTGCTGTAGCCCTGTATTTTGTTTCCCGGGAAGCTGCCCGTAAAGTACGGGTAGTCGTGTCCGGGGAGGGCTCCGACGAATTTTTTGGTGGCTATCGTATCTACTGTGAACCCAACGCTCTCCATGGCTATCAAAAGCTTCCCCTAAATCTTCGAAAAGCTCTGGCCTCCCTGGCCAGTCATCTGCCCAATATGAAAGGACGCAGCTTTCTTATCCGGGGCAGCAAGACCGTAGAAGAACGGTATATCGGCAATGTAAATCTATTTACAGAAAAGGAGCGCAAGCATCTGCTTAAGGTATGTACTCGTGCTCTTTCTCCTCAGAAGCTTCTGGAGGAAGATTACCGAGATTCCAAGCATCTCAATGACGCCAGCCGTATGCAATATATCGATCTCCTTCACTGGCTACCTGGAGATATTTTGCGCAAGGCAGATCGCATGAGCATGGCCCATTCTCTGGAGGTGCGAGTTCCCTATCTGGATCGAAAGGTCTTTGAGGCTGCCAGAAGCCTTCCCCCTGGCTGCAAACAAAAGGGGCAGATCTCCAAGGAGCTCTTCCGCCAGGTGGCCCTCCGGCATCTCCCCTGGGATACCAGCCAGAGGAAGAAACTGGGCTTTCCTGTTCCCCTGGGTGCCTTTTTGGGATCTGCCATAGGAAAGGAAAAGCTTAAGGAGGCCTTTTCCTCCCCGGCCGCAAAAAAATATTTTAACCAGGACGCACTTGAGGAACTGTTAGCTGGAAAGGGCTGCGGCCGTGGCTGGACCAACTATAAAATCTGGACCATCTATGCATTCCTCACCTGGTACAAAATCTATTTCCCAGAGGATTCTCTGGCTGATGGTTCCCTATGATACTCTCAAAATTCTGCAATACAACCAAAGAGGATAAAAAGCATCTGCTTTTTATCCTCTTTGTCTTATTCCAAAAGGATCTCCCAGCCAACACGCCACTCCTAGAGCTCCAATATCATACACTGACGCTTTCCATCATACACCGTTTCCCCTTGCCAGGTTTCCAGCAAAATGCGTCTGCTTGGAGCGTCATATTCCATATGAATGAGATTGTGCAGATCCTTGTAGAGAAGCTGCCCTTCCTGCTGCCCCTGTGGATACCAATACAGGCTTAAGTCCTCTGTATGAAGGAGCTCCTGCACCTGGGTCAGCATTAAATTTTCCATATCTTTTTCGATACCGTTCCCCATGGTTTGCCCGCCTCCTTCATTGGTTACCTCCTCATTTCCCATAAAATAGCCCTTACCCTGAATGGTCAAAAAACTGCCATCGTCCAGCCGCCGAAAATCTAAAATCAGCTCCTCAAGGTTAGAAGCCTGAAGGACTGTCTCAGAGGTATTTTCCCCCATATGAATCTGCTCCACCCTCTCATATCCTATAAGATAATAGAGCATCTGTTCTTCCCAGTTTACCTGGTAAGCCAGGTAATCCAAAATGTCCCCCATCTGCCAATGCAGATAAAACTCTGAGGCCTGGGGATTCTCCCAGCTAGGCTCCTGCTGCTCCCATTCCGGGGGATACATGGCTATCACCCGCAGGATCTCCGGATTACTCCAATCCCTTACAAAATTAAGAATGCCTGCCGTTCCCTCCCAGCAATCAAAAAGCTCCTGATCAAAAATTTCCTGATCTGTCCCCAAATTCTTGCTTTCACCTATATTGTACAGATATTTGTCCACAGAGCGAAAGCTACTCCCGCCCAACCCCAGGCTCTCCATCATTTGCTCCCATTCCTTGTCCTTTGTCCCATCCGTCTCTGAGGAGTCACCCTCCCTGTCCATCTCCCCGGACTCCATATCATACAGACCGACAAGACTCCCCTCTTTGATTCCCATCATGTCAAAGCTCATCCAACGACCGTTGGGTGACCAGGAAGGAAACAGCCGTCTATTTATCTCTTCTTCTCCCACAGTTTCATAGAGCAGCTGGGTGGACTGGGTCTTAAAATCACAAAGCCATACCAGCATATTTCCCCAGAACGTACTGCCCTCATAGAACAAAGCCTCCCGCCCGGTGGGGGAAATCTTAATCTTCCTGGGATACAGCTCCCCCAGAGCATCCGAATGCCACAGGCGTAGATTTCCGGTGGAATCATAAAAGCCATACCGATAATCTACCATACGACAGTCTAATTTCCAGAAATTCCCACCTACGCCTTCCTCCTCACTGGACAGCTCTGCCGTAACAATCTTGACCTCATGGGGACCGCAGTCAGATAAAAAGGCGCTGCGCTCCCAGGCAAGCTTTGTCTCATAATCATACGTATAAATCCTTTTTACCGTAAAGCCCTCGGATGCGTTTTCCTGCTCCACCTCCACTTCCTGGCTCTCTGGCAGACGTAGGGTTTTCTGTCTGGGCGTGCAGGCTGTAAAAACAGCAGGCAAAAGCATCAAAGCCAGCAGCCTTGCCCTCCGAAATCTTTTTTTGTATCTCCCACTTATCATTCTAACACCTCTATTTTCCATGCTTTATTTTCTTTTCCATGGCTACAAGAGCGGGCGAATGCTGGTTTCATCCTCCCCCCACTTCCCGGGCCTCCTGGAGGCGAAAGTAAAATACCGTCTGTTCCCCCGGCTCACTTTCCACACCGATCACCCCCGCATGCTCCTGAAGGATTTTTTTACAAATGGACAACCCCAGGCCCGCACTGCCCTGCTCTCGGGAGTAGGCCTTATCCGTCCGATAAAAGGGTTCAAAAACCCGGGACTTCTCCGCCGGCTTCAATCCCTTTCCCCGGTTCCACACAGACAACAGGATAAAGCCCCCCCGGCTCAATCCCTGAATCCGGATGGAAGTATGGCTTTCTCCGTATTTAATGGCATTATCCACAAGGTTGATGATCACCTGACGGAGCCGCTCCTCCAGCCCCATTACCCAAAGCTCCCGGGGAAGCTGGGTCTCAATTTGCATTCCGTACCGGTTGGCCTTAATAGACATGGACTTTGCCACGCTGCCAGCTACCTCCGCCAGGTTTAGCCTCTGCTTCTCCATATACATGCTTTTATCGGACATTTCCAGCAGCTGCAACACCATCTGGTGAAGCCGGGTACTCTCCTGGAGAATATGATGCAGTCCCTGCTTTGTCAGCTGGGCATCCTTCCCCTTATCCTCCTCCATCAGCTGGGCATAGCCCTGAATGGTGGTGAGAGGCGTTTTCAACTCATGAGTCACATTGTTATAGAATTCCTGCCTGCTGCCCAAAAGCTCCATAATCCGTTGTTGGTCGTCCTGCATTTTGCGAAATTGGGTTCCGATGGTCTCCAGCATCACCCGAAAGTTCCGGGACAGCTCCCCCACCTCGTCCCTGCGCCTGGAATCTGCCAGCTCCGCCAGCAGCTGGATTTCCACTTCCTCCCGGTTTAAATCTCGGGTGAGCTGCCAGGAAATCTGGGTCAGCGTCTGAATAGGCCGAAGCATCTGCCCCATCAAAACCAGCAGCACCAGCAGCACAATCCCAAATACTGCTGCCGCTGTCTGGCATACCAGCCATTCCATCTGTTTTCCCTGGACATACAGCTGGGACTCGTCCACCTGATACCGGATAATTCCCACCGTGCGCCCCTCAATTTCCAAGGGCATGGAAAAATACACCATCATCTGATCCGTAGAAGGATACGTCATGGTAAAGGCTGCCTCTCCGTCCAGGGCCAGCTGCAAATCCTCCCTTGGCATGTAATCTGTGGTCCCTAAGTTTCCGTCTAAGTATTCTCCATTCTGGTTCAAAACGCTAAGGCGCCGCCCTCCGGTGCTATAGAGCTCCCGAGCAATATCCCCGGCAATCCGGCGATAGCTCTCCTCGTCATTGTTGGCATTATTCATTATCAACAGCTGACGCACATAGACCCGGGTGTTTTCCCGGATCACCTGGAGCTCCTGGGAAATCTGATTCTCCTGGCTGCGGGCAATCTGGGTGTGAATACTCCAATAGAGAAACAAACCACCGGCCAGAAACACTGCCAACAGCACAGCCGCCATTCTTACCCGAATGCCAAACCGGATTTTTCCCGTCCTACGGAACATATTTATACCCCACTCCAAAAATTGTCACCAGCGTCTCGTCCAGACCCGCCTTTTTGCGAATGCGCTGTACATGGATATCCACCGTCCGGGTATCCCCGGCAAAATCATATCCCCAAATCCGATCCAGAAGCACACTCCGGGTAAATACCTGGCGGGGATGCTTTAAAAAGAACAGGAGCAGGTCATATTCTCTGGGCGTCAGACTTAAAAGCTCCCCCTGCCGGTATACACTGTGTTCCCGCTCCACCACAGTCAAATCTCCGCATTGCCAGCGCTCCTCCTCTCCGTTTCCGTTAGCTCTGTCAAACCGACGCAGAATGGTTCTTACCCGGGCTACTACCTCCCGCAGATCAAAAGGCTTGGTGATATAATCGTCAGCTCCGGACTCCAGCCCGTAAAGCTTATCCTCCACATTTCCTCGGGCTGTCAACATTACAATAGGCAGTTTATACCGCTCTGTCAGCATCTGGCACACATCCACCCCACTTAAATCTGGCAGC
This sequence comes from Lachnospiraceae bacterium, assembly GCA_022791975.1. Classification (GTDB taxonomy): domain Bacteria; phylum Bacillota; class Clostridia; order Lachnospirales; family Lachnospiraceae; genus RGIG4284. Next base: position 59,482 of record JAAWAC010000012.1, read on the forward strand.
ATCCAGTCCAGCAATACCAGATCCGGCGGCTCCTGGCAGGCCATGACAAATCCCTCACCTCCAGTGTGAGCACACTTCACCAAAAACCCCTCCTTCTCAAAGCCATACTTTAAAATATCAGCAATGGGTTTCTCATCCTCAATAATCAAGATCTTCCTTTCATCCATTTTCTTATCCCATCCCTTTCTGCTTCCATTCTACCCCTTCAGTATAACTCTCATATCTCTAAATTGTAAATATTCTGTATCCGTACAGGCAAAAAATACAGGGTTCCTGCGCTTTCCATGCATAAATCACCAATTTTTACAAATAATAACTCCATCAGAGACCATAAAGAACAAGGAGGCTGCCAGGTCTCCTGGAAGATGGAGGAAAAAGAATTGAAAGCGACTGGTATTGTAAGACGTATTGATGACCTGGGACGTGTGGTGATACCCAAAGAAATCCGCAGAACACTCCGGATTCGGGAGGGGGACCCTCTGGAAATATTTACCGACCGGGAAGGTGAGATTATTCTGAAAAAATATTCGCCCATTGGAGAGCTGGGTCTTTTTGCCAGACAGTATGCGGAGAGCCTGGCTCAGACCACCGGCCTGATGGTATGTGTGGCCGACCGGGATGCAGTAATCGCGGCCGCTGGAGGCGCCAAAAAGGATTACCTGGGAAAGCCCATCAGCAAGCAGCTGGAGGATATTATCCAGGAGAGAGAAAGCCTCCAGGCCAATGCCGGCGAACGCAAATATGTACGTATTCTTAATGAGGAGATGGAGGATTGCTATGCAGAAACCATCAGTCCTGTCTTATGTGAAGGCGATGCCATTGGGGCTGTTATATTATTCAGCAAAGACCCCAAAGCAAGAATGGGGGAAACCGAACAAAAGCTGGCTCTTTCAGCAGCCGGATTTCTGGGCCGCCAGATGGAACAATAGGAAAAAAAGAGTATTATACAGGCCAGTGTTATCAAACCTTTGATGACACTGGCCTGCTGTTCTTTTCCTGACTATCCTAAGCGCACCGTCTCCTCCAATCCAATGGAGCAGAGAATGGCTCCCGCCTCACTTTCTCTTCCGTGCTTTTTTTGTATGGTCTCCATTATCACATTCCGCTTTTCCTTGGAGGCTACTATGGCAATCAACTCTTTTTCCGCCTGAAGGGGAATACCGTAGATGGAGGCTGCCTCCTCCTGCCCCGCCCAGCGGGAGCGCAGAATAGTGCCACCCCTGGCTCCGGCTGCCCGGGCCGTATTCATCACTTCCTCCGTGTGTCCCTGATTCACCACAATCAGAACCAGACTGTTCTCCTGTTCCTGTTCCATGCCTTCCCCTCCGTTTCTGTTTTCCGCCTTTCCCTGACGCAAAAGCTGGGCTCCCGGTATGCTGCTAATGGCATTGAGGGGAAGCAAAAAGGCAATCCCCTTTACCCGCAGGGATTCCCCGCCCTCTTCTCTCAGCTGCTTCATCAGCCTGTCACAAAGGCTCCCCGCCGCCAGGCTAAACACTACGTCCCGCTCCGTGCCTCCCAGCCCCAACACATCCAGCAAATCCGAGGAGGCTGTTCCCCGTCCCTTGCTCTGAAAATGAACCTTTATCTGGTTTTTCTCGTAAAATCGGATCACAGCCTTCCCCTGTCCATGCTCCACAATAGTCACAATCCATTTGATAACCTCTCTTCTATGACTCAACCTGTCCTCTCCTTATCTGAAACATTCCCTGTCAGTCAAAATACAAAATCCCTTCCTCCACAGCCTCCGGGGCAAATACAGGCAGTCTCCTGCGTCCGCTTTTCTGCCGCAGCTTTCCGTAAAGTCCCACAAGCTGAATCGTTACCAGAGGCGTCATAGCCACCATAGCCACCATGCCAAAAGCATCGGTGAGAATATTTCCTCCCACAGCTACGCAGGCGCCCTGGGCCAGCGGCAAGAGAAAGGTGGCCGTCATAGGCCCGCTGGCCACTCCGCCGGAGTCAAAGGCAATGCCTGTAAAAATCTGGGGCACAAAAAAGGTCATAAGCAGAGAAATCCCATATCCTGGTATGAGAAACCAGAAAATAGATACCCCTGTGAGAATCCGAAGCAAAGACAATCCTACAGACACTGCCACTCCCAAAGACAAGCTTATCTGAATAGAATGCTGACTAATGGACCCATTGGATATTTCTTCGACCTGGCGGGTGAGCACCTGAACCGCAGGCTCAGCTTTAACGATAAAGTATCCCATTAACATCCCTGGTGGGATCAGCATCCAGGGACTTTTTCCTCCGGCCATTGAGGAGCCAATAAGCTGCCCGGCCGGCATAAATCCCACATTTACTCCTGTGAGAAACAATACCAGTCCCAGATATGCGTAGAAAAGCCCCATGCTGATACGGATCACCTGGTAGAGGGTAAACCGCCGATAGCACAGCTGAAACAGGAAAAATAGGAGAACAATGGGAAGCATGGCTGTGAGCACCTCCGCCCCGTACTCTGGCAGAGTCCCGGCAAAGCAGGCCGCTGCATCCAGGGTAGTCTCCACCAGCGGAATCTGGGACAGCTCCTGGGCCTCCTGCCGGGGCCGGTACAGGATTCCCAGCAGGAGCACCGACAGCACCGGTCCAATGCTGCAAAGGGAAATCAGGCCAAAGCTGTCGCTCTCCGACTGGCTGTCACTTCGCACAGAGGCCATGCCCACTCCCAGAGACATAATAAAGGGAACCGTAATCGGGCCTGTGGTCACTCCCCCGGAGTCAAAGGAAACCGGCACAAAGGCCTCCGGTGCCAGAGCTGCCAGGAAAAATACAATTCCATAAAAAAATACCAGCAAATGAGACAGAGGGATTTTCAGCAGCATGCGAAGCTGGGAAAACAGGAGAAAGACTCCCACCCCCACAGCTACAGTCCATATCAACACCTGATTGGGGATGGAGGACACCTGATTGGCCAGTACCTGTAAATCCGGCTCCGCCATGGTGATAACCACCCCCAGTACAAAACAAAACACTAAGGGCACCCACATGTGTTTGCGCCTGCTGATAAACACTCCCATTCCCTCACCCATGGGAATCATGGAAATCTCCACCCCAAGGGTAAAAAAGCCCATCCCAAACACCAACAACAGGGCTCCAAATAAAAAAAGCACCAGCGTGCCCGGTGTCAAAGGCACCACCAGCACACTCAATGCCAGCACAATTCCTGTAATGGGCAACACAGCTGCCACCGATTCCTTTACCTTTTCTTTTAAAAGCGCATTGTGTAACAAACAACTCCTCCTCTGCTTTCCCTTGACCAGCCTCCTTTTGAGGCCTCTTTACCTTCTTTTTTCTATTGTAGCTTACCATCTCCTATTCCGCAATAAAGTTTCCGTTAAGCTTTTATAAAAGAAAACCATTTGAAGTCTGTCTACAGTCCCACATTTCCTTGCGTCTTTGTGGCCAATCCGTTATACTAAAAAGCAGCAAAGCCAAACACTCCTGCGGAGGCGGTTCCTTCCACTGGATCATCCTTTGCAGAATAAAGAAAAAAGGAGCGCAATACATGAAAGTTTTAGTATGCAACGCAGGCAGCACTTCCCTGAAATTCAAGCTGTTCCACATGCCCGGGGATCAGGTTCTGGCCGAAGGCAAGGTAGAGCGGGTGGGAAGCCAGGACAGCGCCATCTACCACTTTAAAAAGCCAAATGGCTATAAAATCTACCGGGAGGGCTTGTGTATTCCCACCTATACGGAAGGCATCCAGCTGTTTCTGGACTGCCTGTTGGATCCCCAGGAGGGTGTTCTGGGAAGCCTCCACGAGCTGGAGCGGGTGGGCTTTAAGACAGTCCTCTCCAAGGGGCATTATGGCATCCATCCATTGACCCCTGAGGTTCTCAAAGGCATGGAGGACTATCTGGTGGTGGCCCCCGCCCACAACATCCCCTATTTGGAAGCTATCCGCCAGTTTCAAAAGCTGACTCCCCAGGCCATGCTGGTAGGGGTCTTTGAGACTGCTTTTCACACTACCATTCCCCTGGAGCGAAAAATGTATGGCATCCCCTATGAATGGTATGAGAAATATGGCATTGAGCGGCTGGGCTATCACGGTGCTTCCCACAGCTATGTGGCGGACACCCTGGCTGGACAGTATGGCAGTACCGGAAAGGCCATTTCCTGTCACCTAGGAGGCAGCGGCTCTCTGTGTGCCATTGACAACGGCAAGAGCGTGGACACCAGCTTTGGTCTGTCCCTCCAGACGGGGCTTATCCAGTCCAACCGCAATGGGGACATGGACCCCTTTATCATTCCCTTTCTGCAAAAGGAAGGCCTGTCCCTGGATGAAATTCTGGAGGGCTTAAGCAAGCGAGGGGGACTCCTGGGCATTTCTGGGGTCAGCAATGACCTGCGTCTGGTGGAGGAAGCTGCCCAACAAGGGAACTCCCGGGCTGCCCTGGCCATCGATGTGTTCTGCAATGGCATTATCCGCTATATTGGTTCCTATTATGCAGAGCTGGGAGGCCTTCAGCATCTGGTCTTTACCGGCGGCATCGGGGAGCACAGCGCCACGGTCCGCGAAAAGGTTTGTGATTCCCTGGGGCATATGGGCATCTGGCTGGACCCGGCCAAAAATATTTCCTACACGGAAAACGCCGTGATCTCCACCCCGGACTCTCCTGTTACCATCCATGTGATACCGGCCAATGAGGAGCTGGGCGTGGCTCGGAAAACCTACAGCTGTCAGTCCTAAAAGCAGAAACAGGGCCGGGCGCAGAGGAAAACCTCTTGTGCGCCCAAGCCCTGTTTTTCTTTTTCTGTCATCAGCTTTTTCCAGCCAATCGCCTAATAAAATGGAAATTTCTTACATTCCCTCTTTATGCTCCGCCTGCTCATTCTTAATCTCCCAGTGAATCAGGAAGGTTAACGCTGCCCGAAGGGCAATGATGCTGGCCACAATCATAATCTCCGACATCTCCCGGACAATTACCGTGCGCAGCACCTCGCTGCCCAGCTTAAACTCCAGTCCCATGGCCATCCCCTTGGCCAGATTCAATCGGGTCAGCGGCTCGTGGCGGATATAGTCTATAATTCCCCGAATGCCGGAGGCAATGATCACCAGCACCCCCACAAACTCAAACAACAAAATGGCTCCATCCACCAGTATATTTAACCACTCATGAAACATCTCCATGGCTTTTCTTCTGCTCCCTTCCTGTTTCTCCCAAGGTACCTATTTAAGCTTCTCCCGAATCACATCCATCGCTGTCTGGAGCTGATTATCCTCCTCATGGGTAATCACTGCTTTTCCCTTTAGCTCCTCAGCCAAATCCACCTCCACATCTGGCGCAATGCCCACGTTGTGAATATCGTTTCCATTGGGCGTATAATATTTGGATATGGTAAGCTTTATGGCTGTGCCGTCAGTTAGCTGGAAGGGCTGCTGTACGATTCCCTTTCCGTATGTCTGGGTTCCCACAATGGTTCCCACCCCGTAATCCTTGATAGCGCCGGCAAAGATTTCCGAGGCACTGGCGCTGTTTCCATTTACCAGCACCACCAGAGGTTGATCAAAATAATGCTCCCCGTCAGAGCGGGCTTCCGTCCGATGTCCATATTTATCTTCCGTATACACAATCAGCCCCTCTGGCAGCATGAGATCTGCCATGGCTGTCACAGCCCGCACCACACCGCCTCCATTGTTCCGCAGATCGATAATCAGGCCCTCCATACCCATGCCCTCTAACTGCTCCAGCGCCGCCTCAAATTGGCTGCTGGTCACGGTATCAAACTCGCTGACGGCAATATAGCCGATCTGGTCATCCAGCATCTCCACCTCCACCGTAGGCACTTCAATGGGACGACGTTCCACATCCATCTCCAGGTAGTCCGACTCTCCGTCCCGGACCATGGTCAAATGTACAGTGGTGCCCTCCGGTCCCTTGATCTCTGACACCAGCTTGGTGAGATCTTGGCCGGTGGCCTCCACTCCCTCCACCGCATAGAGAAGGTCCCCAGGCCGCATGCCAGCCTCCATGGCAGGAAATCCCTCGTAAACCTTCACCACGCTGATGATTCCCGTCTGGATACTCTGGGAGAACATGGCCCCAATTCCGCAGTAGCTGCCATTGCTGCTGTCCAGAAGGCTCTCAAATTCCTCCGCAGAATAGTAGGCGGCATAGGGGTCGGACAACCCGTAAATCAAACCTGTATACAGGTAGTTTTCCACCTTCTCCTGATCCACCTCATCTAGAAAATTCTGGTTGATGATATCCTCCATTTCCTCCAGCTTTTCATATACGGAGGCATTGGTCACATCCAGCTGCCCTTCGTCTTTTTTGTTAAGGCCAGAAAACAGCCCTCCATCCGGAAACAGCCACACCTGAAAACCGAAAAACAAAACCAGTACCACCACAAGCGTGGCACCAATTCCGCAAAAAATACCCTTTCGAAATAATTTCTGCTCGTCCATAGATTCCTCTTTTTAGCTCCTTTTTATAAGCATACGCAATTTTCTTCTGTCCAATACCTGTCATGTATCCTGCGGCCTGTCAATTTACATAGCCAAGAGGATTTACATAAGTCCCATTTTTGATCACGCCAAAATGCAGATGGGGAGCCGTAGAATAGCCGGTGGAGCCCACTGCGGCAATAGTATCCCCTTTATTTACCTGCTGGCCTGCGGATACATACAAGGCGGAACAATGCATATATACGGTGGACAAACCGCCTCCGTGGGAGATGACAATATAATTCCCCGCAGAACCACTGTAGGCTGCCGTTGTCACCACACCGGAGCTGGCCGCCAGAATCGCCGATCCTGTGGAGGCCCCGATATCGATCCCCTTATGGTTGGTGGAGGCTCCGGCTACCGGCGCTTCCCGGTTTCCAAAGCCGCTGGTAATGCGATGGCTGGCCGGACAGGGCCAGATAAATCCTGACGCTCCCCCATCCCCGTCATTGGCTCCCGCGTTGGCCGCTGCCGCTGCCGCAATGGCCGCCTCCGCCTGCTCCAGAGCCTTTTCCTGAGCCAACAGCTGTTTTTCATAATCTTCCGCATCTGCCGAGGCTTCATTGATCAGATTCTGATAATTGTTGATCTCCTGGGTCTTGGTCTGGATAAGCAGATCCACGGCCTCCTTCTGTTCTGCCAATCCCTCGGACAAAGTCTCAAGCTCCACCTCCTGCTGCTCCAACTCTGCTTTGTAGGCCGCCACATTGTCCTTCACAGCAATATATTCATCCAGCATATTTCTGTCATATTGATTCATCTGGGAAATATAATCAATTTTACTTAGCATATCAGAAATACTTTTGGAGGTGAGTATGGTTTCCAGGTAAGACATACTTCCATTTTCGTACATATACTGGATTCGGATCTTCATATTTTCATACTGCGTATCCGCTGTCCTCTGGGCCTCCTCCAGCTCCAACTGCGTGGCCTCGATGTCCTCCTGCTTCTGACGGATCTCCCCTTCCACCTTCTCGATCTCCGCCCCCAGATTCTTAGCCTCCGCGTCAAGCTTATTGATGTAGCTCTGGAGGTTGCTCTTGGACTGCTCTAGCTCCTCGATCCGATCTTTTACGGAGCCAATGCTGTTTTTAATATTGTTAATCTGATTCAACAGATCCTTGCGTCTCTGCTCCAGCTCGCTGGTGTCAATTTTAGGCTTGTTAGTACCTTTCGAACCGCCTCCGGAAGTGCTGCCCTCCTCTGTGCTTATCACAGCCTTGTCTCCTGTTTCTGTGGCCCGAACGCTTAAGCTTGCCAGCAGAATTGGTAACAAAAGAAGGAGCATACCCCCATAAAATTTTGGCTTCCATTTTTTTACAAACTGATGTTCATCCTTTTTCTCGCTCAAATCTTTTCATACTCCTCAGCTTATGTACCCAGGGCTGCCCAGAGAACAACCTGCATCCGATTCCGTGGATCTCATTGCCTCTTCTTGCATTTCCTCTACACCCGCAGATGCTTGCGGATGGTGAAAAAGCTGCCAAAAAATCCGATTCCCACTCCCAATAGCATACCTGTGGGAAGAAGAATCTCAAATAATTCATTCACCGGAAGGAATTTCATAAATCCAGTGAGCAGATTGAATTGCTCCTCCAGATAGCTGGTCAGCGAATTATAGAGATAATACAGAAGTCCCAGTGGCAGGGCAGCGCCAATGAGGCCGATTAAGATGCCCTCCACCACAAAGGGTGCCTTGATAAAGGAGTTGGTAGCTCCGATTAGCCGCATTATGGCAATTTCTTCCTTTCTCACAGCAATTCCGATGGTGACCGTATTGCTGATCAGGAACACAGACACACACAAGAGCAAGAGAATCACGGAAATAGAAATATATCCCACCAACAGATTAAAATTGGACAGAATATCTGCCACCTCCTGGGAGGCTCGCACCCGGCGCACTCCTTCCAGAGATTCGATATAAACCACCAGATCCGCCTGGAGAGACACATCGTCCAGATATACCTCATAGTGAGCATAATCCACCAGGGGATTGTCTTCCGCAAAGCCATCCGCCAGCTCCGGACGCTCTGCAAAATAGACCCCCTTAAAGGAATCCCATGCCTGCTCCGGGGTCACAAATTCTACCCTGGCCACCCCGTCCCGGGCCTTGATCTCCTCGCCAACTGCCTCCATGGTCTCCTGGGACGTATCCTTCTCAAAATACACGATCATGGTCACAGCCTCTTCCGCTTCCTTCACAATGGACTGAAAATTTTGCACCACGGCAAAAAAGATCCCAAAGAGAAAAATACAGGCGGACATGGTGGCGATGGATGCCAGGGAAAACATCTTATTTCTCCAAATATTTTTAAGACCCTGCTTTAAGCAGTAGCCAATGGTACTAATCCGCATATGTATACCCAGCCTGCCGCTCGTCATGCACGATGACGCCTTTATCCAGCACAATAACCCGTTTCTTCATCTCGTCTACGATTTCCTGGTTGTGGGTAACCACCACCACCGTAGTGCCCCGCTCATTGACTATCTCCAGAAGTCGCATAATTTCTTTGGAGTTTTTGGGGTCCAGATTTCCCGTGGGCTCATCAGCCAGCAAAATCTTGGGACTATTTACCAGAGCCCGGGCCAGAGCCACTCTCTGCTGTTCTCCTCCAGAAAGCTGTCGGGGGAAAGATTTATATTTTTCCGCCAGGCCCACCAAAGACAGCATGGCCGGCACATTCTTTCGTATCTGCTTGGTAGGTGTAATCACCACCCGCTGGGCAAAAGCAATATTATCATATACATTCCGATCCTTTAAAAGACGGAAATCCTGGAACACCACCCCCAGCATGCGGCGGTATTTGGGTATGGCCCGGTTTTTCATACGTCCCAGGGTAATCCCATTTACCTTAATGGTTCCTGAGGTGGGCTCCAGCTCCTTTAGCAGAAGCTTTATCAGCGTGGATTTTCCAGAACCGCTGCTCCCTGTGATAAAGACAAACTCTCCCTTATCAATGTGCAGGCTGATCCCGTTCAGCGCATGGGTACCCTTGGCATAGGCCTTTGTCACATTGTCCAAATCAATCATTTTTTGTGCATTCCTCCTGATGTGCTTAGTAATCCAGAGTCTCCATATACTTCATATATTTTACTACCATCAGGGCAATCTTAAAGGTAATGGCATCCTCAAATACCCGCAGATCCAGACCCGTACTCTTCTGAAGCTTATCCAGGCGGTACACCAATGTATTCCGGTGGATGTACAGCTGCCGGGAGGTTTCCGAGACATTCAGGCTGTTCTCAAAAAATTTGTTGATAGTAATCAGAGTCTCCTCGTCAAAGTCGTCGGGGGATTTTCCCTCAAAAATCTCCCGGATGAACATTTTACATAAGGGAATGGGCAGCTGATAAATCAATCGTCCAATTCCCAGGGCGCTGTAGGCAATAATATCCCTGTCATCAAAGAAAATCTTGCCCACATCCAGTGCCATTCTCGCTTCCTTGTAGGAGCGGGACACCTCCTTGATCTCATTCACAATGGTCCCATATGCAATATGTACGGACTCCTCTCCCTCCCCCAAAAGCAGATCCTTGATCACCTTTGCGGTTTTGTGCAAATCCCCATACCCCTCATTGGCGCCTACTTCCCGGACCACGATGATATTTTTCTCATCCACCGCCGTGATAAAATCCTTGGACTTGGGCCCAAACAGTGTACGCACACTTTCCAGCGCGTTGATATCCTTGTCATGGCCAGTTTCAATGAGAAATACCCCTCGCCGCACATCCGTCTGAATATGCAGCTTCTTGGCCCGGTTGTAGATATCCACCAGCAGCAGATTATCCAGCAACAGATTTTTTATAAAGTTATCCTTGTCAAATCGCTCCTTATAAGCCACCAATAAATTCTGAATCTGGAATGCAGCAATTTTTCCCACCATATACACATCATCACTGCCGCCATTGGCCAGCAGGATGTACTCCAACTGATTTTCGTCAAAAACCTTAAAAAACTGGTAGCCTTGTATTACCTGACTATCCGCAGGAGAATCAATGAAAGCCAGAACGGAACCTGTATAGGTATCCGCCTCTGGAAAGGTTGATGCCAATACCTTCCCCTCCGTATCAATGACACACAGATCAATCCTCGTAATTCCCTTTAAGCCCTCGATGGTGTTTTGAAGTATCTGGTTTGAAATCATAACTCTCCGCTCCTTTGCTCATATATAGTTGTGCACATCGCTGCATTTGCAAATCCTGAGTTTCAGAAATATTGCTAAAAAATATCCCCCATATTCCTGCAAAACGAAAATACCTAATTTATATATTAATGCAAAACCACAAAAAAAGAAAGAGGAAATCCAAATATATTTATGCATTTCCTCTCTTTTTTGGGAAATTATGGTAATTTTTTATCTGTGCATAGTTCACATATATTTTTAAGGACAATATTCCTGAAATCCCTCCCCCAAAACCTCCCTGGCATCGGTCACAATCACAAAGGCCTTGGGGTCCTCCTGGAGCACCAGCCCTTTCAGCGTAACAATCTCCCGCCTGGATACCACACAGTATAGCATCTGCCGAGTCTGCCCAGAGTACATGCCTGTGGCGGCAATTCCCGTAACGCCCCGGCCTAAATGTTCCATCAGCACAGAAGCCACCTTGGGTGGATCCTCCGTGACAATAAAGGCTGCCTTGGAAAACTTCCGGCCCTCTATAATGCTGTCGGATATTTTGGAAACCAGATAAATGGCAATGATGGCGTACATAGCCACATGGATGCCAAAGAGGAAGGCGCCTCCTATGACCACCAATCCGTCAATGACCTGCATAATATCTGAAATGGTATAATGGGGCATATATTTCTGGATAATGGCAGCCACCAGATCTGTCCCCCCTGTGGTGGCCTGGGCCAAAAACACCATCCCGATCCCCACACCGCTAATCACCCCGCCAAACAAAGCCGACAGCACATAGTCCCCTGGGGACAGAGGCACCACTGGCAGTATGGACAGCCAGGCTGACAGGGCCAATGTGGCCACCAGGGTTCTGGCAATGTATCCCAGTCCCCTCTGCTTAGCAGCCACCAGAAAAATAGGAACATTCAAGATCAAGTTGGTCAGCCCCAGGGAAATACCGCCCTCCACATAAGGTATAGTCAAATCTTTGATAATAATGGCCAGGCCCGAGACGCCACCCGTGACCATTCCTGCTGGATCGTAGATGGAACTAATGGCAAAAGCCATCAGACCAGTACCAGCCAGAATCAGCAAATAGTCCACTATCACCCGCTTTCCAAACTGCTTCATACTTTCTTCTCCTAATTTAGAGTTTCGTCATCTTCCCAGGGAGCCCTCTATCTGAAAGGAACGCGCATCCGCGCCCGCGTATTTCTTTCAGACTCCCTTAGAGCATGACTGTTTTTTTAGTTCCACTCCTCCCCTATTTTTCTCTTTTGTTCCTGCAATTATGCGGCATAAAGGGGGCTCCTTGTTCATACATTGTAATAATCAATTTCAGGAGGCGTCTATGAACTCCAAAACCAAAATCATAGTCCTTCGCATGAAGGAATTAATCTATACGGGCATCTTCGTGCTGTTGGGAATCTTGTTGATTGTCCTGCTGGTCACCATGTTTGCCCCGGGGAGGAAGGGCGGAGAGCCTGCCGCAGCCGTGGAACCGAAGGAGGAGAAAAACCTATACCGGCCCGGCCTCTACACCGCATCCATTGTGCTGGGAGGCAATGCCATTGATTTGGAAGTAACCGTGGAAAAAGATTACATAGCGTCCATCCGTCTGGTAAACCTGAATGAGACCATCACCACCATGTACCCACTGATGCAGCCAGCTCTGGAGAACCTGACAACCCAGATCTACAGCACCCAGTCCCTGGATAATATCACGTATCCGGAAGAAAATCAATATACTTCCATGGTAATTCTGGATGCCATTAAGACAGCGCTGGAAAAGGCAAAGGTGTCGGACGGGGAAGAAGAAAAAGAAACGACAAGGGAAACGCAGACAGACAAAAAAATCGTCGAGTAACCTGCCTACTCTAGTTCTGTTCAAAGCTCTTCCGAAAACGGGCAGGGGAACAATGCATTTGGCTGCGAAACACCTTGCAGAAATGGCTGGGATTGGAAAATCCCACAGCCAGCCCCACCTCCAGAATGGACTCTCTGGTTTCCAGAAGCATCTTGCCGGCCATCTGTATGCGATACTGCCGTACATAATCCATAGGAGACTGATGAAGAAAGTTTCGAAAGCAGCGCTGGCACTCCCGCTCACAGATACCAACGGAACCTGCCAGATCAGATACGGTGATAGCGGAGGCATAGTGGGTGTGAACATAGGCAAGCATTCCCCGAAGTCTTTCCATCTGAGGCTCTTCTTTTCCGGCCAGGGAGAGAAGAGCCCTATTTCCCTCCAGAATCAAAAGAAGTGCCTTGGCCAGATGATATCTCACCTCATACTCATACCCATTTGCTTCTCTCTGGCAGTTTTCATAGGCCGCCTGGATATGTCCCAAGATTTCCAGATGTCTATGGTCAGACAGATAAAAAGCCCCGCCAGCCAAGGCCCTTGCAGAGAGCAAGGGATAAATATACTTCCCATCAAAAATAGTTCCCGGGCCGCCGGAAATCAGGCCTGCATCAAACACCAGGGAATTTACACAGCAGACCTCACAGTCTCTCATCATAACTCTGTGAAGGAAACGGGTATTACAAAAAAACCCTTCTCCCTCCTTCAAATCCGCCTCCTGATCGCCAAATTGTACCCTGACAGCTCCTTTTTTCACCATCATAAACTCCAGCTCCCTGTGCCAGTGCCAGGGAACTCCATCGATCTCTCCCTTATGCCAGTCCGTGTAATAAGCGCTACAGGGAAACTGGGGCTTTTCATGCCTCTGTTTTTTCTGCTGGTCAGCGGCTAGCTGCATCCAAACCAACTTCGATATCATAGTACCATTCTCTTTATGCCGTTTTTAGAATATAAACTGTCACTCTCATGGTAGAACCATCTTACAAAAACCATTATAATACAGGTATCAGACAGAAACAAGTGACTTTTCACAATTTTGGTTTGGCCGAATCAAAACAAAATTAATCAGGAGACAGGAGAGATAAGAAATGGCGAATATTTATTATGATGCGGATGCAGACTTAAATCTGGTAAAGGACAAATGTATTGCAATCCTGGGCTATGGCAATCAGGGCCGTTCTCAGGCGTTGAATATGCGGGATTCCGGCGTGAAAAATGTCATTGTGGGAAATCGGAAGGATGAATCCTATGATCAGGCTGTAGAGGACGGCTTTCCCGTATACACCATTGAGGAGGCCACAGCCAAAGCTGATATCATCTTTGTGCTTCTCCCAGATGAGGCATGCCCGGAGATTTACAACACCCAGATGAAACCTTATTTTAAAAAAGGCGTACTGCTGAATTTTGCCTCCGGCTACAATCTGACTTTCCACAATATTGAACTGCCCGAGGACTCCGATGTGGTCATGGCCGCTCCCAGAATGTTAGGACAGGGCGTCCGGGAGATGTATGTAAGTGGCGAAGGCTATCCGGCCTTTGTGGCCGTGGCTCAGGACGCAAGCGGCCAGGCCCTGGAATACGGAAAAGCCCTTTGCAAAGCCATTGGCGCCACCAAAAAGGGCACCATTGAGGGCAATATCAACGACGAAACCTACCTGGATCTTATGACAGAGCTGGGAGTTCTGCCTCTTGTATACAAGGTGTTTGCAGAGGCCTTTCGCCTGGAGGTGGAGATGGGACATCCGGAGGAGGCTGTGCTGACAGAAGCCTACCTTTCCAAGGAAATGGCATTTTTATGGGAGCAGGCCGCGGAGCGGGGCTTATTCCGCCAACTCTGTCTGCACTCTCACACTGCACAGTATGCCCAACTGAAGCGCTTCAACGAGGCTGACAACAATATGATCCGAAGCTTTTTGAAAGAAGCCTATGAATCCATTCGCTCTGGAGAGTTCAACAAGGAATGGCAGGATGAGCAGAAGGTACATAAGCTGGAGCACTTAGATGCCCTCCGGGCCCAGGCACTGGATACAGAGGTAACCAAAGCAGAAGATCGGTTAAAAAGCCGTCTGAAATAAGCACCCCATAACATTTTTGAGGAAAGCAATATCCTGGTTGTCACCGGATATTGCTTTCCTCAAAAGGAATCAAAACTCAAACACCGCCACCCCATATGCCGGAAGCGGATAGGCAAAGGAATTGGCAAAGCCGTCACATTCCTGCTTTACTGCCTTATAAATCTCCGGCTTTTCGGCTCCGGAGCCGCCAAACTCTGCCGCGTCACTGTCAAGCACCAGCTTATACTGCTTTTTCTTTGGCACTCCTACCCGGTAGTCCTCCCGGGCCATGGGTGTAAAGTTGCATACAAAAAGCAGATTCTTGCGGCCGGATTTTCCGTAGCGCACAAAGGAGAATATACTCCGAAAGCAATCGTTGGGATTGATCCACTGAAATCCCTCCGGCACACAGTCCAGCTCATACATCGCTGGGCGTTTCCGGTATAACTGTAACAGCGCTTTCACATAATTTTGCATCTGTTGATGCTTTTCCTCTCCCAACAGGTACCAATCCAGCTCTCGGGCCTCGCTCCACTCCTGGAACTGAGCAAAATCCTGCCCCATAAACAATAACTTCTTTCCCGGATGCCCCATCATAAAGGAATAGGCCACTTTCAGATTGGCGAACTTGTCATCGTAAAGCCCCGGCATCTTATTGACCATGGAGCATTTCAGATGCACCACCTCATCGTGGGACAGCACCAGAACATAATTTTCGCTGTAGGCATAGGTCATGGCAAAGGTCATGAGATTGTGAGCGCCCTTGCGGAAAAAAGGATCCAGCTTCATATACTCCAAGAAATCATTCATCCACCCCATATTCCATTTAAAGGAAAATCCAAGACCATCATTTTCCGGTTTATCCGTTACCTGTGGCCAGGCCGTGGATTCCTCCGCGATCATGATAGCCCCCTGGTTCCGGCCCAAAAGCACAGAATTCAGATGCTTAAAGAATTCGATGGCCTCCAGGTTTTTATTTCCCCCGTAAATATTAGCCACCCACTGACCATCCTGCTTGCCATAGTCCAAATATAACATGGAAGCCACAGCATCCACCCGCAGACCATCCACGTGGAACTGTTCCACCCAGTAGAGCGCATTGGCAATAAGGAAATTTTTCACCTCATTCATCTCATAGTTAAAAATCTTCGTGCCCCAGTCCGGATGCTCGCCTTTGCGGGGGTCCGGATATTCATATAAGGGGGCGCCGTCAAACCAGGACAGCCCATGGGCATCCCGTGGAAAATGCGCCGGCACCCAGTCCAAAATCACACCGATTTTCTGCTTATGCAGATAATCCACCAGATACATAAAATCCTTGGGAGAGCCATAGCGGGAAGTGGGAGCATAATAGCCCGTCACCTGGTACCCCCAGGAGCCGTCAAAGGGATGCTCTGCAATGCCCATAAGCTCCACATGCGTATACCCCATTTCTTTCACATAATCTGCCAGGCTGTGAGCCAGCTCCCGATAATTGTAAAAGCCGTCCTCCTGGGGTCCGTGCGGATGCTTTTTCCAGGACCCTGGATGTACCTCGTAGATAGCCATGGGCTGCTCCTTCATCTGAAAGCCCTTGCGCTTCTCCATCCAGCTTTTATCTCCCCAGGAATAGTTCTCCAGATCTGCCACCCGGGAGGCATTTCCCGGCCGCATCTCCGAGGCATAGGCATAGGGGTCTGCCTTATAGTAGAGCTGTTGATCTGCCCCTTCGATCAAATATTTATATAACATTCCCTCCCAGGCCCCGGGTATAAAAATCTCGTAAATTCCCAGGGGCTCCAGGCGCTCCATTTCATGCTCCTTGCCATCCCAACCATTGCACTCGCCAATAAGCTTCACGCTCTGGGCATGGGGCGCCCAAACCGCAAAGTGAACGCCTTTTTTTCCATCCACCTCCGTCAGGTGAGCTCCCAGCTTTCGGAAAATATCATAATGATTTCCCTGTCCAAACAGATATTGATCCAGATCTGACACAAAGCACTCCGGCCGTTTGGGCGCTATCTTAGATTTTCCCCCGCCCTTTGCGGCCGTTCTGGTCCTACCTGTATTCTTGGCTACAACCGTTTTTGTCTTGCTCCCATTCTTGGCGGCGGCTGTCTTGCCCTGGCCTTTTGGGGCTCCTTTGGCGGAGGCTGTCTTGGTTTTCCCTGCCCCCCTGGGGGACCCTGCTTTTTTATCCTTTCCCATGTCCTCCATATCCTTTCTGCTCTTTTCTTCCATGTTCTATCACCTTTTGTAATTTTGTATAGTTTTTAAATGATTCACATTTTAAACAGAATATCCCGTTTTATCCGCCTCTGTGATTTTGCGAATCACCTGGCAGGGGACTCCGGCTGCCATCACATTGGCCGGAATATCCTTTGTCACCACGCTTCCGGAACCTATAACGACATTGTCTCCTATGGTCACGCCTGGATTGATATGCACACCAGCTCCAATCCACACGTGATTTCCGATCCGCACTGGCCTTGCATAGCAGGCGCCATTCTCCCGTTCTGACGCATCCAGGGCATGATTGGATGTATAAATCCCAACCCGGGGGCCAAGTAACACATGGTCTCCTATGGTGATTCCCCCGCCATCCAGCATGACACAATCAAAGTTGGCATAGAAATCATTCCCGATAGAGATGTTATATCCAAACTCACAGCGAAATACGGGCTCAAAATGTACATGGGTTCCCACAGACTGCAAAAGTCTTAAAAGAATCTCCCGCCTCTCTTCCTCTGGCCTTCCATAGCTATTATTGTATTCGTTGGTCAGAAAAACGGCCTTTTCCCTAGCCGCTTTAAGCTCCGGGGTCAAATCATTATACAGGGCACCGCTTAAGATGCGCAGTCTCTGTCGCTCTAAATTTCCCCTGGAAGCCTGTTTCTCTGGTTCCTCCAGGGGCTTATCTTCCACACTTGACTCTGGGGCTTGCCAGGTAAAACTCTTTGAAGTCTCTGCCTTGTCACTTGGCTCCTCCACTGTCTGTTCTGGTATCTTTTCTTCCTCCAGGGGCTTTGCGGCTTCTCCAGATGTTGCCTTGCTCTTCACCCCTGATACCTGCACGGCCTCATTCGACCACGCCTCTGTCTCCTGAAGCGCCCCGGCTCCCACCACAAATACAACACCCTCATTGGCTCCCAGAGAAATCCTAGCTGTACCGTTTTCTACAGAAATACTTCTGCCGGACAATACATCTACAGCGCTTCCTGCGGCCGCCGGACAGGAAAAAGTCAGCTCCGCTCCCTGGTCATCGCTGTTTACGGCCGTCACTACTGCCGTGTCCCCCAGCACCCGGGCAAAGGCATACTGTCGGTTACGCAGAAGCAGCTCCCGGTAGGCTCCCTCTGTCAATGCCGGCTGTCTCTTTTTCAGCATGGCCAGCTTTTGAATCAGGGCCAGCAACTCCGGATGTGGCGCCTGGCCTGCCATGTCCTCCAACCGCAGACAAGGCCGCAACGGGTCATCACTGCCCCCTTCCTTTTTCCCGCGAATCCCCCACTCACTTCCGTAGTAGATAGAGGGAATCCCTGGAAGAGTAAACATCAAGGTCCAAACCAGCTTTAAATGCTCGGGCTTATTTAGTTTACTGGCTAAACGATCTACATCATGATTGTCCACAAAGGAATAAAGCTTTCTTCCCCTGTAGATCCCTCCATTCTCATCAAACTGCCTGCGAATGGTGTGGGCAATCTCAAAATAATTGTGGTCATTATGTCCCGAATACAGCCCCTTGTGAAGCTCATAATTTGTCACAGAATGCAAAAGGCCATTTTCTGTCCAGCGGGCGTAATCCCCATGAATCACCTCTCCCATCAGCCAGAAATCCTCTTTTTCCTGGGCTGTCATCTCCCGCATTTCCCGCAGAAACTGAAAGTCCAGACAATCCGCGCAATCCAGACGGATACCATCAATATCAAATTCCCGTATCCAAAAGCGGATAACATCAAACAGATATTGGCGAACATCCCCATTCCACTGATTCAGTGCCGGCAACTCAAAGTAATTGTGCCAGGCGCTGTACCAGAATCCGTCATGGAAGCCCGTATCTCCGCCAAAGTTGACGTCCCGATACCAGTCCCGATAAGGGGAAGATTCCCGGTTTTGCCTCAAATCCTGAAAGGCAAAAAATTCCCGTCCCGTGTGATTAAACACGCCATCCACCACCACCCGCACCCCTGCGTCATGGCATCCCTTTACAAAGCGGATAAAGTCTTCATTGCTGCCCAGCCTGCGGTCCACCCTCTTATAATCCCGGGTATCATATCCATGACTGCCAGACTCAAACAAAGGTCCAATATAAACGGCCGTACAACCCATCTGTGCCATATGGGGGATCCATTTCTCCAGCTCCAAAAATCGGTGTACCGTTTCCTCTGTCTCCTGGTATTTGGGCGCTCCTGCAAGTCCCAGGGGATACATATGGTAAAAAACCGCTTCATCGTACCATTTACTCATCTTTCACTCTCCTCTTCTATATGCTTTATTCTCCTAACACCCTTCCCATCAGGAGTAAATTCCATGCATAAACTGATGGACCAGGGAATAAATTTCTTCATCCGAGACACAGATGCATCCATCTGTGTTCTCCTCAAACTTCATTTCAATAAAGTAATGGATAAGCCCGGAAAATCCTAGACAAAACTGCTTCTGCCGGCCGTGCATATTTCCCAGCTGTCCGGCCGCTGCCTCAAAGATATTCCGAATCAGCTCCTGCTGGCGCAGAACATAGGGGCGGGCGCACCGAAAGGGCTCACTCTCCTTGGGAAAATGAAACAGGGAAAACAAAAGATCATAGAACCTGGGAGATCCTTTGGCAAAATCCACAAAAGCTCTGGCACATGCGCACAAAGTCCCCATCAAATCTCCATCATAGGCAGTTGCCTTCTCCAGCCGCTCCAAAAAGGGAGCACATCCTCTTTCCAACAGCTCCCGCAAAAGTCCGTATTTACTTTTGAAATAATAATACAGCGTGGGCTTTGTCACTCCGGCCCGCTCCGCGATCTCCTGTACTCCCACCGCATCATAGCCTCTGCCGCAGAATAGTTCCAGCGCATTCTCTAAAATTTCTTCTCGCTTTTCCATCTTATCCCTCTGTTCCTATTATATACCGTTCGGTATATAACGTCAAGATCAAAGAGCGGAACCGCCGGATGCACAAGCTCTCTATTTATTCACCTAGCTTTTTTAGACAAAATATGTTCTAGATAAAATATTTCATAAAACAAGCCGTTGCAAAATCTCGTTATCCTTTTGCAACGGCTTGTTTATGTTACATCCAAGAGGGAATCCAAGTAGACAAAATAGGCACAAAAGAAAACAGCAAGGCACAGAAAATTTCAACCACAATAAATGGCAATAACTGCTTAGCAATGTTGGAAATAGGCACACCGCTAATTCCACAAGCCACAAACATGGTAGTGCCAAAAGGCGGTGTTGCCTGCCCTAGGGCCAGCAGATATACAAACAGCATTCCAAAATGAATGGGATCAATGCCAAAGCTCACCGCAATAGGCGCCAAAATTGGTCCCAGAATCAAATTGGTCGCTCCCACCTCCAAAAACATTCCACAGATAAGGAGCAGTACATTAATCAGAAGCAGAAACACATATTTATTCCATGCCACTGCCATAAATACTTCCGTCACGTACACTGGAATCCGGTAATAGGTCAGGATATATCCGAAAAGCTGCGCTATCACCACTAGGATCATTAAATTCGATACGCTGGCCGCGGTAGTTCCCAGAATTTCCCATAAATCCAGCATATGTACCTCTTTATAGATGGCCATACACACCAGTACTCCATAAAACACTGCTATTACGGCTGATTCCGTGGGAGTAAAAATGCCGGCATAGATACCCCCCAGAATAATAATTGGCATAATCAGTGCCCAGATGGCATGTTTGAAGGAGAGCAGAAATCCCGTTATAGAAAATCGCTCCTGTTTGGGATAGTTACAGAGCTTTGCCTTAAAAAATGCATACAGACAAAGGGCAATACCAACAAGAATTCCTGGTAGGATTCCTGCCGCCAGCAGCTTAGACACGGAAACTCCCGTAATATTTCCATAAATTACAAATACAATGCTGGGAGGAATTACAATTCCCAGAGTGCCTCCAATGGCCTGCACGGCGGCTGCATAATCCT
Organism: Lachnospiraceae bacterium; assembly: GCA_022791975.1. GTDB lineage: Bacteria > Bacillota > Clostridia > Lachnospirales > Lachnospiraceae > RGIG4284. The sequence goes on from JAAWAC010000012.1 coordinate 80,113, forward strand.
TGGGGTATCCCCGTTTCTCCATTTCCGGTATCATCAGGCCTCCAATGGCAGCTGTCGTGGCAACGGAGGAACCGGAAATTGCTGCAAAAAACATGCAGGCTACAATAGAAACCAGAGAAATCCCTCCAGAAATCCAGCCAACAAAGGAATCTGCAAAGGCAACCAGCCTTTTGGACAGGCCTCCCTTGCACATAATATCCCCCGCCAGATAAAAGGCTGGCACTGCTAACATGGAAAAGCTATTTCCTCCAGTAAAGACCTTTTGTGCCAAGACAGAGAAGGATAAGGAGGAATCTAGCGCACAGGCCAGAGCACATCCGCCTCCAATGGCCCAGGTAATCGGGGTTCCACACAGCATAGCAACAATTACAAAAATTAACATGGCAACAACCGATAGCTCCATTACTTTCCCTCCTCTCTCCATTGTATGGTTTCCTCTGCCATTTTCAGCAAAACGGATATGCTTGCCAGAATAAACCCTGCCATTACTACCATGTACATGTAATGCATAGGAATCTGCATGGCTGGGCTTCTCTGTAATTTACCGATTTTAACCATATCCATGCAGCTGTATGCAAAAGCCACATTCATGAAAAATCCGATGAGAAGCCGCACCATCTCCACGGCTTGTTTGGTCCTCTTTCCCAGGTATCCGTCCAGTATATCAATTCGAACCAACATATTTTTACTGATACCAATATTCATCCCCATTACGATTAATCCCACAAATAAAAACCGGGACAGCTCCTCTGACCAGGGGATACTGTGAAATACTACATATCTGGTAAATATCTGTAAAAAAACCACCAGCATCATCAACCCCAGCAAAAATGCAAGGATTCTGTTTATCAGCTTTTGCAACCTTCCAAAGCCCTGCAATAAACTATTCATATGCTGTCACCTCATTTATTTTGCCAAAGCTTCTATCTCTGCCAAAATCTCTGCGTACTCTGCCCCATAGGTGTCACGGATTTCTTTTGTCGCCTCTATAAAATCCTTTTTATCCGGATAAGTAATGTCCATTCCTGCCTCTTTCAGACTTCCCACAGCTTCCTCAGCCATCTCCCGTGCAATCTCTCTTTCCCGGATTCTCATCTCATCAGCCGCCTCCTGGAACAATTTTTGATCCTCCTGGCTCATAGAATTCCACAGCTCCACACTCATAATCGGAACAACAATAGAATAAATGTGCTCCGTCATGGCCAGATTCTTGTTTACCTCCTGCACATTGTTGGCCAGAATTACAGACGTTGGATTTTCCTGCCCATCCAGAGCTCCCTGCTGCAACGCAGTATAGGTTTCTCCCCAAGCCATGGGAACCGCGTCAGCTCCCAGTGCAATCCACAGCTTCTGGTGTATTTCATTTTCCATAACCCGAATACGGAGTCCTGCCACATCATCGATGGTATTGATCGGTCGCCTGCTATTGGTCAGATTGCGGAAACCAGACTCCCAGATTCCCAATCCCTTAACACCGGCTTCCTCCACCCAGCCCATAGCATCATCGCCGATTTTTCCCATAAATACCTCATCTGCATGCTCTGTCCCCTGAATTACATAGGGTAGGTCAAATACTCCCAGCTTAGGCACAAAATTGCCCAATACGCTGGCGTTTACAATGGCGATATCCAAATTTCCCAGCTGAATTCCCTCAACATTATCCCGCTCATCTCCCAGCTGTCCGTCGTGATAAACGGTAACATGATAGCGCCCTTCTGTCTTTTCATTAATCTTTTCTGCAAATTCCTCCAGAGCGACTCCCATCATACTGGACGCAGGATTGGTATGACTGGCCCGAAGCTCAATCACCTGGCCCTTAGCGCTCTGTTCGGATTCCCCATTTGCCTCCGTTTTGATTATTTCATCTGCTTTGTCGTTACTGTTCCCCTGTGCCTCTTCCTTTCCTGCACATCCCACTATGCTCACAGTCACCAATAATATCGCGCAAATCCATGCTGCCAATCTCTCTTTCATCTTTTCCTCCTATCTCCTTTTGGTATCCATGTATTCTAAAACTTCAACTGCCTCCTTCACCGTAGGTGCAATCAGTGTAATTGCCACATTCTCACTGGGCAGGCAGTCATACAAAGCATCAATATCATCCTGATCCAGGTATGCCATTCCAATATCCAACTTTTTCCCCGCCTCCAGCACCTTCAAAAATTCCGGAACCATTTCTCTTACAGTGGGACCATTGTTATCCTTATTGATCTGTATAATTTTTAAATCAGGTACTTTCAGCATTTCCTCCAGATTAAAAAACGTGTTGGGATGAAGGTGTACCAGGGTATATTCGTATCCTTTTATATATTCTTGGGCTATTTCAAATAAATATTCCTGATACATCTTAGGCGACATTAAAGCTGCCAGATCTTCCTGATACCAGATCACATCTCCCGGAGCCCAGAGATCGTAGAATCCCAAGACTCTTCCCCCATAAAAATCTGATGTCAATCGATGCTGGTCCTCATTCAAGGCTCTCTGGGCCTGCATAATCTCCCGAAACACTTTCGGAATCACCTTCTCCTCTTCTACCATAGCCATAATCAGCTCCGTCTGCCCAATCAAGGCTCCTGTGGTATCGGTTACTCCCCGTAGAATTGGCTGACCCACTGCAAATTGTCCTTCTGACACCTCATCCAGCCTTCTACAGAATTGCAGATACAGCTGATACCAAGGATTTTCCCTGTCCAACGTCACATTCCCTAGCTGCTCCACATCCTCCAAGGTTTTATGGGTTACAAAGGCCGCATGGGTAGCCATGACCTGTGCTCCCATAATCGCTTCCATCCAGGGAAAACCCTGTAAAGGGGCCGCACTGAAAAATGCATCCTGGGGAATCTGTTCCAGCTCATGAAATATCCGCAGATACTCTGGCATGTATGCCTCCACATCAAACATCTCCGGGGTGACTATCCCTCCCTTGTCCAGTAAGGGAATGCTGGGAGACAACTGCCGATTAAAAAATACATCTCCCAGACGAACTGCCGTCAAAGGACGTTTTTGTGGCTTTCCCTGCCAGTAATCATGATGCCGTTCCAGTTTTTCTTCTGTTGATAAAAACTCCATGCTTCCCTCAAGCCTCCTTATACATCTGTCCTCGGTCGTCTGACCTGTTGCTCGTTTTAAAAAAGCTTATAAAAAGCCTCCCTTAAAACATCTCCTATTTGTTTTCTCTGTCATTATACTAGAACTCGCTCTTGTTTTCTACAATTTGCTGTAATTATGTCGTTAAATGTTTATTTTTTTGTTGAAAATCCCCTTTCCTTTCTTTGACAGGAATATTTAAGTATCTATTTTCCACATAAGCTCCCTCTCTTCTCTTCCTTGTGGAGAATACAAAGACATCCCCCATCCAATTAAAGGTGTATTTAGATTTTAAAAGCCATCCCTCCGCCAATATTCTCCAAAAATCATGGAATACTATGGATTCCACCAACTTTTCCAACTCTACCTCAAAGACTACGGGAAAAATAGCATATAGAGAACCTGCTATCCACTTTTCCTCCCATCTTGCCTTTGGGATACAGGTCTTAGTAAAATATCCTATCTGCCCTTCCATCTGCCCTTTTTCCGCCTGTCCCCATTTCCAATAGGCAATTCGCCTGCAATCCACAAAAGGTATGCTCCTGTATGTGTTTTGACTCTTCCCCCTGGGATAATAAATGGGAAAAGAAGGCCATCGTCGAATTTCTATTCCCTCCAGCATATCTCCCGGGGAGTTTGACAGTTTTTTTATAAATTTTAATGGAGAGCAACCGTATTCTCCTGACACAGCCCGTGCAAAAGTGTAGGCTCCTGCATATCCCAGCTCTTTGGCTGCCTGCTCCACCAGCACCCCATGCAGTATACGATAAAGTCCCTCATCCACACGTCGCTTTCGGATATATTCTGAGATGGAAAGCCCCATCTTCTGTTGAAAAATTCGTTCCAAATGCCGAAAAGAATATCCGCTAAAGCTGGCCAGCCAATCCATACAAATTTCACTGCTTAAATTCTGTTCTATATAATCGCAACAGCTTTTTACAATTTCCTCCTCCCTCATAAAATAATCTCCTTCATTTTCAACCTTTCAATCGTTTTCTGCAAATGCTCATACATTGCTGTTTTCGCCTCTTTTGCGTCCCCTTTTTTCATGGCATTTAAAATTTTTTGATGATAATAGGTTCCATTTCGATAACTGAACAGATCATACAGCCTTCTGTTTGCTGCCCTGCTCTCCTCAAATACATTGCAAATGCTTTTTTCCAACAGTAGATTTCCGGAAATCCTTCCTATCTCTTTATGGAAGGAAGAATCCGCCTCTAAAAAGGTATCTTTGTCTTCCACATTATCATACATTTTCTGCAGATATCTTTCTAACTCTTTTAGCTCCTCCGGCATAGCCTTCTTGGCTGCCAAAAAGCAGGCCTCACTCTCAATAATACGTCGAAATTCCAAAACCTCCTGTATATTTTCACAATCCTTGGACGTAATGGTATTCTCTACCTTTATTTTTCGCCCCACATTATAGTCCAGCAGAAAGGTGCCCTTCCCATGTACACTTTCTAATACTCCCTGGCCAATAAAATATTTAATCGCATCCCGAACACTGGCACGGCTCACTCCAAGAATTTCTGTCAGCTGCTTTTCAGAAGGTATTTTTTCCCCCACTTTCCAGGTTCCTGCCTCAATATTCTTCTTCATATATTCAATAATTTGCTCTGTAATGTTTACATGTACTATCAATTCCTTATCTCCTCCTATACAACCACTTATCACTTGTCACTCGTCTGATCTGTTTTTTCCTTTTTTAAGCACCAGACCATACTCCTGGTGCCTTTATACCCAGTATAAATTATGGAAAAAAATTGTCAATAACCAATTCGGTCTTTTTCTAGCAATCCCCAACCACCATTGAGACTGGACAAGGTGATCCCGAACTGGTAAAATAAATGTTAGGATTTTCCTCAAAGTCAATCCATACACCATAACATAAGGAGAGTGAACATCTTGGCAACGGTTTTGAGTAATGAGGTAAAGCAGGCCCTTCAGGACATTTACTACAATGAGCGCACCGGCCGTGGAAAAGAGGCTTTGGCCCTGCTGGAGCGGGCTTCCCAGAAGGGAGACGGGGACGCCAGCTGTGTCCTGGCCCGGTGCTATTGTGGCCGGCAATATGTTTGGGCGGGTCACGGTTTCCCGGAGGATGATGACAAGGCTATCCATTTCCTCCACAAGTCCGTGGAACAGGGAAGTGCCCTGGGCGTGTTGGTGGCTATGCGCAGTGGTGAGCTAACCCCTTCTGTGGAGAAAAAAATGCCCTTTGCAAACCTAAAGGAAGCCCTTACACAGGCGGAGGAATTGGCGAAAAGTGGCGATGCCTTCAGTCAGTATGTGGTAGGTAACGTGTATTTTTGGTGGGATTTCCTGCGAATCGATAACAAGGACAGGGACTCTTTCCCCAGTCATGAGGCTTTCAAGGCATATCTCCGGGAGAATATCTCCAAATGCGAGGACTGGTTCTGGAAGGCTTTCCGGGGAGGCATGTATTTCGCCGCCAACAATCTCAACCGCTATTATGAACAGGGAGATGAGGACATCATTGCGCCTCAGCCAGAAAAGGCCCGAGACCTGTGGCGCTTAGGTGCGGAGTATGGTCACCCCATTGATCAGGCCATCTATGCCGACGAGCTCACCAAGGTTGGTCGGAAGGAGGAAGCTCTTTCCTGGTACAAAAAGGCGGCCGAGGGAGGCCATCCCGGAGCATGGTATGACGTAGGACGCTGCTATTTTACCGGGGAAGGCACGGCAAAAGACTCCGCCTACGCAGTCTCTTGCTTTGAGCGGGAGCTGGCCCGGGACCCTATTTACACAGGAGCCTGCAATCTTTTGGGCAAGGCATACTTTCTGGGGGATGGGGTTCCCCAGGACTACGCCAAAGCCTATCACTATCTGTCCATCGCCTACTACAAGCAGGACAGTAAATGGGGTGCTTTTTATCTGGCTAAATGCTGTTTCTATGGGTGGGGTACCCCTCAGGATTATGGGCAGGCTTTCCGTTTCCTGAGTTATGTGAGCCAGAAAATCGATGAGGCAGACTATATGCGAGGTGTCATCTACGCCCAGGGCTTGGGAGGCATACAGGAAGATATTCCTACAGGTGTGACCTACCTACAAAAAGCGGGGAATTTCCCTAAGGCCAAGGAAGAGCTGCGCCGCTACAAAAGGACCCTGTTCGGCAAATGGGTTCGGAGAGGATAACGTTTTCGCATTTTTACCATAGCATTTACAGGAGGTCCCCATGATTGTAACTGTCACTTTAAACCCGTGCATTGACAAAACCATTTATCTCCATCAGCTTTCCATTGGCGCCTACAACCGGGTGAAAAGCACCCGAAGCGACCTGTCGGGAAAGGGTATCAATGTTAGCACGGTGCTCTCCCGCCTACAGGCACAAACCCGCTGTATGGGGCTGAATTTCCGGGGAAATGCCCAGATGCTGGAGCAGGTGCTAAACCGCCGGGGCCTCACCCAGGATTTTGTTCTCACCGATGGAGAAATCCGTACCAATGTAAAGCTTTTTGACGAGTCCTGTCAGGTTATGACGGAGATCAACGAGGCCGGCCCCACGGTTTCAGCCCGGGCTGTGGATATTCTGCTGGACAAAATCGAGGCTATTTTGGATGAGACCTATCTCCTGGTTTTAAGCGGCAGCATTCCCCCTGGAGTTCCTGTGGATATTTACAGGAGAATTATCCGCATGGCTCACCGGAAAGACGTAAAAACTGTGCTGGATGCTTCCGGAGATCCCTTTCTGCTGGCCCTGGAGGAAAAGCCCTATCTCATTAAGCCCAATGCCTTTGAGTTTGAACAGGCTTTTCAAAAGGAGATCCAGGCAGGCAAAAGTCCCCTGGAGGTGGCCAAAAATGTGGTTGACAGCGGTATCTCCTACATATGTATTTCCATGGGCAGCGATGGTGCCCTGTTGGTGGATAAGGATCATGCTTATCGGGCGGCCCCCCTTCCGGTGGAGGCCAAGGGTCTGACCGGCGCCGGAGATTCCATGGTAGCTGGTATGTGCTACGCCATCCGCCGCAGACTGGGACCGGAGGCCATGCTCCGCTATGCTATGGCCGCAGCCGGAGGATCTGTCCGCCTGGAGGGGACCCTTCTCACCTCCAAAGAGGATCTGGAGGAGCTGCTGCCCCAGGTGGAAATCACCATTTTATAAATAGTCAGCCCTGGCTATTCCTGTCATAGGCTGCCCATGAGCTATACATACAAAACCCATAAAAAGAGCCCTGGCCACACAGATAAGGATGTCTGTGCTCTGCCAAAGGGCTCTTTCTCTTTTACCATTTTGTTTTTATTTGGACCAGCAACCAGGTAGGGTCGGTTCTGTAGGTCCCTGTCAGTGCAACAAGCGTCAGTGAAGGATCAATCCTCCTGTCACATTGATGCCCTGACCTGTCATATTATCCGCAAAATCCGAGGACAAGTACACAAACATTCTGGCTATATCCTCCGGAGTCTGGGGACGCTGGAGAGGAATCGCGGAAATCCTCTCCTTCCAATAAGCTTCCGCATCGCCGCCCTGCTCTCGCGTCTGGGCCAAAAATCCCTCCCAAATCTGTGTCCGAACAATGCCAGGACAAACCGCATTTACATTAATATTGTAGGGCGCCGCATACTTGGCAACTGCCTGCGTAATGCCTGTCACTGCAAACTTGGACGCGGAGTAGGCCACATTGGTCGCATAGCCTTCCTTTCCAGACATGGAGGACATATTGACGATTTTCCCCTTTCTATTGGGCATCATCACCCGCAACACTGCCTGGTCCACAAAGAAGGTTCCCTTCGTGTTTATGTCCATGACAAAATCATAAAGCTCCTCTGTCATATCCATAAAATCCACCTTCCGAGATACTCCCGCAATGTGATTCAGAATATCAATGGTGCCCATGGCCTTTACGGCCTCCTCCACCATAGCATCTACTTCGGCCTTTACTGCTACATTGCATTTACAGTAATATGCCTGCACGCTGGTCTCCGCCTGGATCTCCTCTGCGGTTTTCCTGGCATTCTCCAAATTTAAATCTGCAAGAAACACATTCGCTCCGGCCTGAGCCAAAAGCTTTGCCGTAACTTTTCCGATCCCGTCGCCACCCCCGGTAACGATGGCGTTTTTCCCGGAAAGATCAATCCCAATACTCATCTTAGATAATTCCTACTGCCAACAGAATTGCTGCTGCTGCCAGACAAACCACACCACAGATAGATCCAAGCAGTGTTATGTACTTCAAGCCCTGTTTGGTATCCAGGTTAAACATAGCAGTTCCTACCCAGAATCCACTGTCGCTTACATGGGAACCGATCATGGTTCCACACCCAATAAGCAGCGTAACAGCTACTGGAGACAGTCCCAGCTGGCCCATCATAGGTACACAGATAGCAGCAGCCGTCATACCAGCGGTAGTTCTGGAACCAACTGCGATCATCATAACTGCACCAATCAGGAAGGGAACCAGCAGCATGGGAAGGCCGGAGCCTGCAACTGCAGTACCAAGGGCAGTATTGAAGCCTTCGTGTACATTATCATAGTTCTTGATAATCTGGCTGAAGCCGCCGCCCATACCAGTTACCAGAAGAGGAATCAGCGCTACGCTCAGAGCCTCTGCAACCCACTCATTGGTCATAATCTTCAGCAAGCTCTTTTCCGTCTTTCCTGTAAAGTTCTTAAAGTTCTCAAATACCTTTTCTTTTCCTATCACACCATTCATGAAGGTAATCAGAACGCCGATAAAGAGGGCAACGTTTCTGTTTCCAAGTGCCTGCATAATCACGTTGAAGGTATTGTCTTCTGCCATATACATGCTGCAGAAGGAAGAAACAGCGATCAGAATAGCGGGAACCAGAATAGGAGCCATGGCCAGCGCCACATTGGGAAGTCCCTCTTCTTTGATCAACAGCTCATGGTAATCATCGCTCTTAACCTCTTCCACGCCTACGATAAAGTCCTCGCGGGGCTCAATCCAATCTTTTGCAAGGATCTTCTTTCCGAAGCCCCAGCATACAAACAGACCAATCAGAGAAATTACGATACCCCATAAGATAACGAAGCCCAGGTCTGCCTCCAACAGAACGGCCACAGCCAGAATACCCGGTGTGGGAGGAACGATGGAGTGTGTCAGAGAGGAGCACAGCAAGGTGTAGCCACCCATAACGGACATGGAAATTTTCTTTCTCTTTGCCAGCAGAGCAGCCACGGGAGAAAGAAGCACCTGTGTAATATCTCCGAATACGGGTATAGACATAATAAATGCAGACAGAGCCGTAGCAAGCTCCAGGCACTTTCCATGAAAGACATTAATGAAAAAGTTTACCATGGATTTCACACCACTGGTATCTCGAATTCCCTGTGCGATAATGGAACCAAATATAATCGTACAGGCAATACTCGTCATGGTGCCTCCAAAGCCCGTTGTGAATACCGTAATGGTGGTTCCCACATCGTAGCCAAAGCCAAGACCTGCAATAACACCACTGATAAACAGGGCAAGTACGGGATGAATTCCCAATTTTACAATCATAAACACAAGGATTATGACTGCAAGCAACAACACGATTAAGAATCTAGCCATATTTTTTCTCCTTCATTTGTTGATTTTTACCGGTAAAATCATTCGTAGTTCTATCTTATCCCATTAGACATCATACGTCTATAGCAACCCTTACCTATCTTATTTCTATTTCCATCATTCATTTTCTCTGAAACTCATGGGGTTTTTCCCGGTTTTTTTGTAAGGTTTGTATAATTCCCCCCTGTAATTTTGTCATATATTTCTAATTGACAAAATTATTTATATTTCATATTTTATTATTTATATTTCCTATCTTTTGATTTCTGTACTCTTCCGGGCCAATCCCCATAGACTTGCGGAACATTTTATAAAAATTGCTGTAGTTGCGAAAACCGCATTTTTGGGCAATTTCCACAATGGGTGCATTCCCGTACAGAAGTTGTCTAGCTAAACTGATACGTTTTTCAATAATATAGCTGGTAAGCGTATTTCCCGTCACCTCCCGAAACAGGCGACAGATATGGGATACACTATAATTGAATTCTCTGGCGATATGCTCCAGGGGAAGCTCCTGCTCCAGATTTTTCTCCACAAATTCCAGGATCTCTGAAACCTTTTGTATGTGTCCGTCGTCGGACTGTCCCAGCTGTCTGCCTCTTAAGCTGTCCCGAAACAAAAATCCCAGAGCCTGAATCACCAGTCCCCGCTCCAGAATCTTTTTCTCCGGTCCGGTGCAGGCCTGAAGCCGCTGAAAATGCTCGGCAATTTTCAAATAGTCATAAAACGCCTCCATTTCCAAATGGAGAATGGGATAACCAGGATTTTTCTTGGAAAATATCTGAAACAGATTTGCTTCCCGGGTTGACAGCTGCCCCAAAATTTTGGGATCAATGCCAAGGCTGATTCGCTGATGTCCCTCATTTTCCCTGCATAAAAGCATGTGATTCTCAAACATGCGACACAGAATCACATCTCCTCCCCGTATGGGATACTCCTTTTCCTCCAGCAGATAGGTCATGTCCTCCCCCATATAGATAATCACTTCGTAGAAGTCATGATAATGCATAAAATAGGAAGAATTTTCCCCTTCGCTGTATTTGATGATATGATAGTCATTCTCTATCATATCCAGACTCATCTTTGAAAGCAGATACCCGCCCCCCCTGTTCTCCATAAATCCATCCTCCTGTAACACATAATAAGGTTTCCTATCCTCAAACCTGCCAGCTATAAAAGGCGCCGCGGTCAAACTCAGGTTTCCTGCTGCCACGGCGCCTCTTACTTCCTTTTCCTATATTCCTCTCTGTTACAATTCGAAATCTTTCTCCATTAGCACATAGTTGCCAAATTCATCCTGCCTCCGCTTGGAAAACAGCCTCTTTATGCCTCTGCGGCTGGAGCTGATAATAGCGTCATCTATCATGTCCTTGACCTCTGACACATTCACCAGATGGTCGCTGGTCTGATTGTTTCCAATCCGATTGTAGAGAGCCAGCACGGCCATCTCGTCCAACACATAGCCCTGCTCCTGGCCATAGGATTTTCCAAAGGCTACCAGCTCATGATTGGTGAACACAGGGATCTCTATGGTGCGCTCGAATTTGGCTGCCAGGCTCTCACACCGGGTAAACAGCTTTTTCACCTCATTTGGCTCATCCTCCAACACCACAAACAAGTTTCCCGTCTGCCGGAGCATAGCTCCCGACAGCTTGGCCGCTGCCTCCGCTGTCATCCCTCCGGCTCGTTCTATCACCAGGGCACCGCCATTCATCTTGCGCACCACCGCTGCCACATCTCTCTGATTCATGGAGTCTCCGGTGACCCTTGCCATTTTGCTTCCCTTAACCCCTCGAAGCTTCTGGATAGCCTTTACCAAATCCACGGCCAGAGTGGTCTTGCCGCTCCCGCTCTCCCCGGTAACTACAATATTTCCCGCCACAGATGTACCGTCCAGCTGGCGGTTTTCCTCGTCCTCCAGAAACTGGGACAGCTGCTGGTTCATGCCATGTACAGAGGTAAAATAGGCAAACAGCTTTTCCTGCTCCTCGCTGAGTCTCTTCCCACTCACCTGCTTGAGCTCATCCTCCAGCACCTTCTCCAGATCCCACATCATCTCCGAGGCTTTCCTCTTCTTTCCCGATGGGGTCTCCTGGTTTTCCTTCCGCCGGGTATCCTGTTTCCCCTTTTTGCTCTCCTTCTCAGCTTTTTCTTTTTTGGTAGCCTCCTTCTCTTCCTCCTGGTCCGTGTCTTCCTTGGAGCCCCCAGAACTGATGTTCTCTTCCGCAAACAAATCTCCGCCGGACTCCATCTCCTCATGAAGAGCCACCTTGAGGATTTCCTCTATCTCGTCCTCCTGGGGATAATCCTGCTGATTCTCGTCCATGTTCTCTTCATAGCCAGGGTCCTCCTCGTATTTGCCATCTTCCAGATATTCGGGGTCCTCCAAATAAGTAAGGTCCTCTTCATTTTCGGAGTCCTCCAAATAGCCAAGGTCCTCCTCGTATTTGCCATCTTCCAGATATTCGTCATCCTCCAAATAATCAGGGTCCTCTTCGTTTTCCGGGTCCTCCTGGTATTGGGAATCATCCTCATACTCCCCATCCCCCGGATAGTCCGGGAACTCCTCATATTCGTCGTCCCCTATATCCTCCGTTTCCTCCAGGTATTCCACGTCCTCCTTATAGCTGGCTTCCTCATACTGGCTATTCTCCTGGTAATCTCCATAAAATTCTTCCTCAGGCTCTTCCAAATAGGAGTCATCTTCGCTATAATCTGGGTCCTCTCCCTCTTTAAACAGACCATATTCCTCTGTATCCTGGGTATCCATCCAGGTATCCTCTTCATCATCCTCATAAGAGTAATCCCCTGTATCAATGCCCTGCTCCTGGTCATATTCTTCGTACTCCTGGTACTCTTCATATTCCTCCTGACTGCCAGCCTCTCCCCCATGGTCCGTCTCTTCCTCATAACCGGTTTCTTCGGAGTCCGTTTCCTCCTGGAGGAATCCAGGCTGCTGCCGCTCGATGGGCTCCACGATGATTTTTACCGGAAGCTTTCCCTCGATTTCATCCAAAATTTGCTGCACATCCATTGGAATCAGCCCACTCTGGAAATCCGCCGCCTCCAGTTTCCGGCGAAGGGCCTTCTCCTTTCGCTCCTGCTCTTCTCTGGCCATGCGGTTTAGCTCCACGCCCATTTTTTGCTTTTTGGCTTCCCACTCCGCCAAAATATCCTCTATCCGGATCTGACCAGTAATTTGTCTGTCCAGAACGTTTTCTTCATCGTCAAAGGTCAGCTGGCCATCCTCTGCCTGGCCCAGATACAGCTTCCTAGGCTTGCTGTCCCCTGCCCGGGCGGAGCTCTCCGGCCTTATCTCCTCTGTTCTCTTCGCTTCCTCTGCACCATAGTCTGGGACAAGAGACTCCTTTTTGTAAGTCTCATCTTCATAGCTGTCGTCACTATCTCCCTGGGTCTCAGTAGAGCCAGAGTTATAAGCGTCCGTCTCATAGTCCCCAATCTCATAATTCTCGGACTCATAGTCCTCAATCTCATAATTCCCGGACTCATAGTCCTCAATCTCATAATTCCCGGACTCATAGTTCTCAGCCCTATACTCCTCCGACCCATAGATGTCAGTCTCATAATCACCCTCTGAATATCCGTCATCCCCATAGATGGCTTCTCCATAGGCTTCTTCCCCGTAGGCAGCTTCGTCATATCCCCCAGACTCATAGCCCGGTTCTATATAGGTATCCTTCTCATAGTCTGCCGCTTCATAGCCCTCATTCTCATACCCACTCGCTTCATAGTCATCAGACTCATAGCCCGGTTCTTCGTAGACATCATTTCCATAGTCGCTGGCTACATAGCCCTCATTTTCATACCCACTCGCTTCATAGTCATCAGACTCATAGCCCGGTTCTCCATAAGCGTCAATCTCATAATCACCCTCTACATAACCGCCATACCCATAGCCACCCGCCTCATATTCGTCATTCTCATAACCGTTCTCTGTATACCCGCTATTTTCATAGGCAGTCTCTCCATAGGCATACTCTTCATCCCCATCTTCCGTATAGGACTCTCCCCCATAGGATTCGTCCCCATAGCCATCTCCGGCATAAGTTTGGTCTGTATGGACCTCCTCATCAATATACCCCCGCACTCCTGCTGCCACCTCAGCCTGGAGGTTTACGGTGTTGTAACGCTCCTCTGGATCAATGGTGAAAATCTCAATCTCCGGTTCCTCTGAAAAGCTTTCCTCTGGCTGGCTGTCCTCCATCTGATCCACCAGCTCATCAAACTGAACCAGTTCTTCGTCTGTATGGGCAAATTCCCGGTATTTCTGTTCCTGGGAAGCAGTCAGCGGCTGGATCTTCAGTTTCAGCTCCATGGCCTTGCGGACGTATTCCCCCTCACTGAACCACAGAATCAGATCGTCGCATTCCTCCACGCATTTATCCAGCATACCCTCTTTATAATAAAGCGCTGCCAGCTCATAAGCCCATTTCTCATGATATTCCCGGCTCTTAAACTCCTGCAAAATAGCAATCAGATCCTCGGTAGGTGCACTCTTGGCCTGATAAAGCTTATATTTCAATATGTAGCGGCTCAAATCGTGGGGGGCAATTTTTACAAACTCCTTGTAAAGCTCTGTTGCCTCCTCCACCTCTCCCATCAGGGTAGCCATCTCCGCCATTTTATATACGATCATGCGGCCTATGGGCGCCCTGTCGTAGGCCATATTCAAAATCTCATAGCTGTCCTCGTACCGCTTCAGCCTCTCATAAACCTCACTAATCTGCATCAGAAGCTCTACATTTTTTACCCGCTTCCACTCTATTCCATCTGCGATCTTTGCCGCCATGCGATAGTCTTTGCGCTGGATCAGCTTTTGAATCTGCTCCGCTTTTATCTTAAATTCATACTTGTCCAATATTTCACCCCAATGCATAAGAAATGCCGCAATCTACTACAATGAACCATATTACTCCACAATAAAAACAGTGTATCACAGGCCAGAGACCTTGTCAAAACGTTATTCCCAATTCCTATCCAATTCCCTGCTGATTTATGGCCATTTTGGAGGGTTTTCCATTTTTTCCCTCACCTTAGGAAATATCTCCTGTTGTCCGGTCTCTTCGATTGTTCATCCCACAGTAAATCAACGCAGCGAGAAAGAGAACAATACTAATCCATTGAGACGTGGAAAAGCTTCCCAAAGCCCCCCGGCTGTCGCTGCGATAATATTCCAGCCCAAAACGAACAGGAGCATACAAAAGGAGATAGATACTCAGACTGCTTTTCCTCCGACTCCTTTGCGTGTCTATATATAATAGAAGAATGGCTGCAATAATCAGATTCGCCAGCGCTTCCGTGCGCTGTACTGGAAAGAGAGAGACATGATTGGGGGCAAAGAAAGAGTTTTCGTATACCTGTGCAAAAGGCCCTTCATAGGCCGCACCATAGCAACACCCCACAAGGCTACAGCCTATCCGACCAAAACCATGGACAATGGGAATGCAGGGCATACACACATTCACATAGCGAAATACGGGAAGCTTCCAAATCCGTGCACACAGAAACAAGCAAAAAAGTCCTCCCAAAAGCCCTCCGTAAAAAACAAAGCCACCCACCATTATGCTGTTGAGATACTCCCAGTCCAACAGACGGGAAATGTCAATTTGCCTCCAGGACACCACAAGATAAAGGATCTTGGCCCCCACAATACCACCCAGCCCCACCAGGGAAGCGATAATGGCAAAATCATTTACATCCAGGTGGAACAGCTTTACCTGCACATAGCCACAAAGAGCAGCCGCACAAACACCCAGGGCAATAAAAAATCCATAATAGGGAATGAAAAAAGCTCCCACATGAAATCCCATATATCTATCCTCTCTTTACAGATGAAAACAGGCACCTGACCGAACAAAAAAGATAGGAATGCATCTGCACTCCTATCCATTCATACCCAATGTAATAGCTCTCTTCTACTTTAATACAGTGCTCCTACACTAGCTGCACAAGCTATACATGCAATAAAGATCAGCAGGCTCAAAATGGTACCAATAATGGAGCAAACCATACCTGCCGTTGCAATACCGCTGTTCTCGGGATTGGCCTTCCTTCCCAGCGATCCCAAAACAATACCTACAATACCAATAAGCGCACTAACCCATGTGCCTCCAAAAAGGCTCAGCACGATGGATATAATTCCTAATACTAATGATGCAACGCCCATTCTACAAACTCCCCCTTCAATTTTCTGTGCGAACTCTCGACAACATTTTATCACACTTTAAACCTTTATACCATATTTTTCAGAAAAAAGCAAGACTTTAAATTTTAGTTAGAAATAGGCCCGCCTGATACACCACCACAGCCACCATCCAGGCCACCACCAACTGAAAGCCTGCCCCAAACAGGGTCCATCTCCAGGACCTTGTCTCCCGCTTTATAGTGGCAATGGCTGCCATACAAGGGGTATACAAAAGACAGAAGGTCATTAGGGCATAGGCATTCACCGTGGTAAAGCTTATGCCTGCCAGGGCTGCTGCCATAGCGGACATTCCTGCCTGCCCTGCCGCGTTGGACACCCCAAAGAGGACGCTCATGCTGGATACCACCACTTCTTTGGCAGCCAACCCGGAAATCAATGCCACCACAATTTGCCAGTAGCCCAACCCGGCTGGGCCCATTACCGGCACCAGCAGACGTCCCAGCGTGGCTCCAAAGCTTTCCGACATATCCGTCACCATGCCAGCTGTACCAAAGTTTAGCAGCACCCAGATTAAAATGGATGCGGCAAAAATGGTAGTGCCTGCCTTTTTCAGATAGTCCTCCACCTTCTCCCAGGTATAAATAGCAATGCTGTGAAGATTGGGAGTCTTATACTCTGGTAGCTCAATAAGCAAGGTATTGATTCCCTTTCTTTTGGTAAACTGGTTCATCACCAAAGCTACCAGAATGGCTACCAGAATTCCCAGCACATACATGGAGTAGGCAGCCAGCAGGGCATAGTTTCCAAAAAACATCTGGGAAAACAGCACATAAATAGGCAAGCGGGCGCTACAGGACATAAAAGGCGTCACCAAAATGGTCTTTAGTCTATCCCTGGGGTCCTCCAGGGCTCTGGAAGCCATAACAGCAGGCACCGTGCAGCCAAAGCCCAAAAGCATGGGAATAAAAGCCCGGCCGGACAGACCGATTTTTCCCATGATTCCGTCCATCACATAGGCCACCCGAGCCATATAACCACTGTCCTCCAAAAAGGCCAAGGCCAGAAACAGGATAAAGATATTGGGTAAAAAGGTGAGAATGCCTCCCACGCCGGCCAGAATCCCGTCCGCCACCAGGGAGCGGACCAGCTCTCCCACTCCCAAAGCCACAAGCCCATTGGTAATCAGACTGGAAACCGCCTCGATTCCCTGCTCCAGATACCCCTTCAGCCAGTCTCCCACCGCAAAGGTCAGGAAGAATACCAGAGCCATGACTCCCAGAAATATCGGCACACCCCAAATGCGGTTGGTTAGCCACCGGTCAATCTTATCCGTAAACTCTGCCTTCTCACTTTTTCCCACCAGGCATTCCTGAATAATTTCCTCAATAAAGTCATATTTCTCATTGATAATGTCCGTCTCATAGCTGCGCTCCACCACATCGCCCAAATCCAGAGGATATTTTTCCAGGATTTCCTCGTCCTGCTCCAGATATTTCAGGGCATACCAGCGCACATTGTCCATGGGACCGAAGGTTTCCTCCATCCGCTCCGAGATCACGTCAATCTTGTCCTCTATCTCATCACTGTACACCATCACAATGTCTTTATGGTGATCGTGCCGGTGCTTGCTCTCGTAAGGGTGATCGTGCTCCAGCGCATCCAGCTCCTTGTCCTTGTGGTGAAGCACCGCATGCATCAGGATCTCCAACCCCCGTTTCTGCCGGGCGCTCACAGGTATGCAGGGAATCCCCAGCATCTCTGGCAACCGATGAAGATCGATGGCCATACCCCGCTCCTCCACAATGTCCATCATATTCAGCGCCAGCACCACCGGTCTTCCCAGCTCAATAAGCTGTAACGTTAAATATAAGTTCCGTTCCAGGGAGGAAGCATCCGCCACATCGATAACCACGTGAACCTCCTCCCCCATAATATAACTGCGAGATACCTTCTCTTCCATGGTGTAGGAGGTAAGGCTGTAAATCCCTGGCAAGTCCACCAGGCGAATCTTCTCCCCCTGATAAGAAAAGGCGCCCTCCTTTTTTTCCACCGTCACCCCTGGCCAGTTGGCCACCTTTAGCCGTGCCCCGGTGTAGGCATTAAACAGGGTGGTTTTGCCGCAGTTGGGATTTCCGACAAATGCCACATGGATGGGTGTATTCATGGTCTCACCTCCCTGGAGTCTGCGGGGATAGCCTGATTTTTTGGCTCCCGCACCTGGATACCCTCCGCCACCTCTTTTCCTGCCGCAAAGCGGGTGCCCCGCACCTTCATCACAATGGTGCCATTCTTTTTTCGATTCAGGACCTCCACCCGTGTTCCTCTGGTCAGTCCCAAAATTTGGAGACGCCGCCTGATTTTATCTCCCAGCTGAATTTCCTCCACCAGATATCCCTCTTTAAGCTTTCCTTCCCGCAACATCATGCTTTTTTCCTCCATGCAGAGCAGATTTATAGAGTCAAACTGGAAAATACAGGAAAAATTCCTCGAATTTTCACACTTTTTGTATTTCCTTTATGATAGCACCTGGGAAAATCAGCGTCAAGCGTTATTGATAATAATTATCATTAATTATTAGATCTTCTTTTTGTACATTCTGCCAGTTCCTTGACTTTGCACTCCAAACCCGCTAGAATGGGTGTGTTACATGGACAACACATGTGGACAAAACATTTAGAAATGAGGTACCTTTATGAAAAAATTTATGCCATATGTACTTTCCCTGCTGGCTGCTCTGCTGCTTATGGCCTGTTCCGGCAAAGCTAGTTCACCCCAGGAGGAACCCGCGCCAACTGGGGAAGCGGCAGCCCAACCTGAGACTTCTGGGGAGACGCAGGCCTCCCATACGGAAAGTTCTCCCACTTCCATCACGGTGACAGATATGAGCGGCCGGGAAATCACCCTGACAGAGCCAGCCACCCGAATTGTGGCGCTGACCGCCTCGGACTGTGAGATCCTGTATGCTCTGGGGGCCGGTGACACCCTGGTAGGTCGGGGAGAATACTGTGACTGGCCCTCCCAGGTAACGGAGGTTCCCTCTGTACAGTCCGGAGCTGACACGAATATTGAACAGATTATTGCCCTGAATCCCCAGGTACTTCTTATGAGTACCATGGCCCAAACCCAGGAGCAAATCGCAGCCCTGGAAAACGCAGGTATCCAGGTAGTGGTCAGCGATGCCCAGGATATTGCGGGCGTTTATGAGGCCATCACGCTTATCGGCACTCTCATGGGAAAAACCCAGGAGGCGGATGCCCTGGTGGCAGATATGCAGGCCACCTTTGGCAATATCCAAACGGAAGCCAGTGGGGACAAGAAAACCGTTTATTTTGAGGTATCCCCTCTGGAATATGGTCTGTGGGCCGGAGGAAGTGACACCTTTATGGACGAAATTGCCCAGATGCTGGGACTGACCAATATCTTTGCGGACATTCGTGGCTGGGGAGAAATTTCTCAGGAGCAGGTCATTGAACGGGCGCCGGATTACATTGTGACCGTTACCATGTATTTTGGCGAAGGCCCCACACCGGAGGAGGAGATATCCTCCCGGGAGGGATGGGAAAATATTCCAGCTATCCAAAAGGGACGGATTCTGAATCTGCAAAACAATGAATTGTCCCGCCCCGGTCCCCGGCTGGCTGAGGGTGCACAGATGCTCTTTGACTTTGTCTACGGCCAGGACGCCGCGTAGGCCTTTCTGTCCACGGAGCTATCCCAGGAGGATTTTCATGAAAAAAACAAGAGAGGGGTTTCGCCCTTTGAACTATCTCATCCTTGCAGCCATTACCCTGGCTATTCTGCTGCTCTGCGTGTGTGTGGGCAGTGTTATGCTGCCCCTCCAAGATACAGTAGCTGTGCTGTGGAATGTAATCACAGGCGCCGGGAACCAGGAGTATGAGCTGGCAGCGAATATTCTACTGCCTGTACGCCTGCCCCGGGTGCTGTGCGTGGCTCTGGTGGGCGCCTCCCTCTCTCTCTGTGGCGCCGCTATGCAGGGGCTTTTAAAGAACCCTCTGGCCGACGGTACCACCTTGGGCGTGTCTTCCGGGGCTTCCCTGGGAGCTGTGCTGGCCATTGCCTTTGGCTTTTCCCTCCCTGGCTTTCCCCTGGGAGGAACCATGGTTCTGGCTATCTGTTTTGCCTTTCTCTCCCTGCTGCTGATTCTGTCTCTGGCCTATAAGCTTGATTCCTCCCTGTCCACCAACACCATTATTCTCATCGGTGTTATTTTTTCCATGTTTGCCAGCAGTATCTCCAGTCTGGTTATCACTTTTGCCGGGGACAGAGTAAAAACCATCACCTTTTGGACTATGGGCTCCCTACAGGGCAGCAGCTATGAGAATGCTCTACTTCTTTTGATTGCCTTAGTCCTTTTTGGGGGGATTCTCCTGGGACATGCCCGGGAGCTCAATGCCTTTGCCGTAGGGGAGGACAATGCCAGAAGTATTGGTGTGGATGTGCCCAGGGTAAAGCTTACCCTGTTGATCTCCATTTCCGTATTGATTGGGGTCTGCGTGTCCGTCAGCGGAACCATCGGTTTCGTGGGGCTGGTGACCCCCCATATGCTGCGCAGCATCACAGGCCCCAATCACAGGCGCCTGCTGCCGGCCGCTCTTTTTGGCGGGGCCTGCTTTCTCCTTCTTTCAGATCTGCTGGCCCGAACCCTGCTGAGTCCCCGGGAACTGCCTTTAGGGGTGATCACCTCTTTTATCGGCTCCGTGGTATTTATCTATATTTTTTACAAAGCCCGGGCACATTGACCCTATCAAACAGGAAAGGCGGAATATCCCATGCTGGAAGTTAAAAATCTTACGGTTCGCTTCGGCGCCCTCACCATTGTCGATACGATAAGCTTTTCCATTGCCCCTGGCCAGTGGCTTATGGTGGTGGGCCCCAACGGCGCCGGAAAAACCACCATTATCAGCGCTGTTTCCCGATCAGTCCCCTATACAGGGCAGATATCCTTTGCAGGAGAGGATATTCGGCAAAAAAAGAGCCGGGATCTGGCCCGCTGCATTGGCGTTCTCTCGCAAAATCACTATGTAGGCTACGGCTTTACCGTGGAGGAGGTTATCCGCCTGGGACGCTATGCCCACGCACCGGGATTATGGGGGGATAAGCAAAAGGACCTGGAAGAAAAGATAGCGCAGGCCATTGCAAAGACAGGCATGGAGCCCTTTTTAAAACAATCCGTGCTGACCCTCTCTGGCGGAGAGCTCCAGAGAACCTTTCTGGCTCAGCTTTTTGCCCAGGACCCCAAACTGCTTATCCTGGACGAGCCTACCAACCACCTGGATCTGGTTTACCAGAAGCAGGTTTTTCAGCTGGTGCAGGAATGGCTCAAGCAGCCGGGAAGGGCTGTTATCTCCGTGGTACACGATCTAAGCCTGGCCCGCGCCTATGGAACCCACGCCATCCTGATGCAAAAGGGCCGCATTGTATCCGCCGGAACCACCAGGGAGGTCATGACTCCGGAAAACCTGAATGCTGTGTACACGATGGATGTTTTTGACTGGATGCAAAGACTCTATGGACAATGGAAATCCCCAGAGGAGGGGAATATGCTATGAAGCTTCTGCTGACTGGCGGATCTGCCAATGGAAAAAGCACGCTGGGGGAAAAAATGGCCCTGGATCTTACAGGCCCACACTATTACCTGGCAGCCATGAGACCCTACGGACCGGAAAGCTTTGAACGCATCGCTAGACATCGGGCCTCCCATAACCGAAAGGGCTTTATCACCATAGAACGGTATACAGCTTTGGACACTCTCTGTCTTCCCAAACGGGGCACCGTTTTATTGGAATGCCTCTGCAATCTGCTGGACAATGAGTTATTTTCCCATAATAGCCATTTCAAGTCTATAAACGTAGTCGAGCAGATTTTTCAAGGTCTGGAAAGTATTTCTAACCAGTGTGATAACCTGCTTGTGGTTACCAACGATGTGGGCAGCGATTGGCCTTCCTATCCCCCGTCCACCCTTCAATATGCAGCCAAGCTAGGACAGCTGAATTGCCTGGCAGCGGCCTTTGCGGATGCTGTGCTGGAAGTGGTTGCCGGTATTCCCCTATTGCGCAGGGGAACCCTCAACTCTCCCTTAATGAAACATCTGGAAAATTCTGGAAAAGGAGATTCTCACATGATCCTGGTCATTGGGGCAGAAGCCTCCGGAAAACGAACCTTTGTAAAAGAACTGGGCTTTCAGGAGGCAGAAATGTCCCCTATCCTGGAGGATGCCTGCCCGGTCTTAACGGATCTCCACCGTATGGTAGCACAGGACCCACTCCACTGTGGGGAGCTGCTTCCTAAGCTTCTCCATAAAAGGGTGGTTATCTGCAATGAGGTGGGCAGCGGCATTATCCCTGACACCCCACAGGGCCGCCTGGCCCGGGAACAGACAGGACGCATGTGCGTACTTCTGGCCCAGGAGGCGGCCCGTGTGGTGCGGATGGTGTGTGGCATTCCTACCATATTAAAATAGGTATCTCTTATCCTGCATGGATCTGGGTGGCGGCAATGGCCAGGGCTCCGTCGCCAATATGGCAGGACACACTCAGGGAGAGCGGGTCCATATACCCCACCTGAAAGCCGGGAAAAGCCGCCTCTATCTCGGCCTTAAATTTCTCGGCCTCCTCATAGTTGTTGGTGTGAGCTATGTCCAGATATACCTTGTGGGCATGAATCCCTCCAAAGCGGCTCTCTATATCATTGCGAATGGCATCCAGCATAGTGGCCTTGGCCTGGTTTAAGGTGCGGGCCTTGGAAAATGCATCCAGCTTTTCCCCCTGGATTTGCAGCACCGGCTTTAAGCGCAGCATGGTTCCAATGGCTGCCGCAGCCGGAGTGATGCGCCCGCCTTTTTTCAAATATTTCAAGGTAGTCAAAGTAATATAAATGCTGGACTCCAGCTTTTCCTCCTCCAGCTGCTCTCGAATCTGTGCGGCGCTCTTTCCCTGCTCCGCCAGAGCAATGGCATCCATCACGGCCCGCCTCTGGGTAATGGAGATTCTCTGGTTATTCACCACCTCCACCCTTCCGTCAAAATCCTGTGCCAGAGCAATGGCTGTCTCGCAGGAGCCTGACAGGCCACTGGACATGGGGATATGCACCAGTTCCTCATATTCCTTCAGAATTTCCTCCCAGAGATCCATCACGGACTCCGGCGAGGGCTGGGATGTGGCAATATCCGCATCCTTAACAAGCCTTTCGTAAAATTCCTCCTGAGAAAGGGTAATCCCCTCAAAATATTCTTTTCCATCAATGGTAAACGGCATAGGCAGCACGTAGATTCCAAGCTGCTTTCCCATTTCCTGGGTAATGCCGCTGTTGCTGTCTGTTACAATGGCAACCTTTCGCAAGACGATTCCTCCTCTTCTGACAGCTTCTTATTGCTTTTTACTGTCTCCGGAAACCAGTATAACAGGTCTATCTGGAAAAAACAATGCCTGTTTATTTTTTCATTTTTGGCTGAAAAATCAGGCTGGCAATATAGGCGAACACCAGTGCGGCGGATACTCCCACAGCGCTGGACGTAAAACCTCCTTTAAAAATCCCTATAAATCCGTCGGCATCCACTGCCTCCTTTATTCCCTTCCAGAGCACATTGCCAAAGCCCAACAGGGGAACACTGGCTCCCGCCCCGGCATACTCTTGAAAGGGCTCATAGATGCCAACAGCACCCAGCACTGCACCTGTGCACACCAACAACACCATGATCCGGCCCGGCATCATCTTGGTCTTTTCCATCAGTATCTGCACCAGGGCACAGATAAGGCCACCCACCCAAAATGCATTGATATAATCCATCTCTCATTTCCCTCCTTATGACCTGACCTCAGCAGTGCTCAATGACCACGCCGTGGGCGATACCCGGCACTGCCTGTCCCTCATTATAGCTGACTGTAGACAACAGGGCTCCGGTGGGTACAAAGAGAATCCGCTTCCACTGCCCCTTTTCCAGCATGGGGAGTAGCTTTGCCGCCAAGGTGACCGCCGAGCAGGCACAGCCGCTGCCTCCTGCATGGGTATCCTGGGTTTCCCCATTGTAAATCATCATGCCACAATCCAGATGCTGTCTGGAAATATCAAAGCCCTTTTTCTCCAGAAGATCCAGCAAAATGGTCTGTCCCACACTACCCAGATCCCCCGTGACAATGGCGTCGTAATCCCCTGGTTTACGTCCAAAGTCCACCAGATGCTGATAGATGGTATCGCAGGCCGCAGGTGCCATACAGGCTCCCATATTTAGAGAATCCTTTAATCCATAGTCCACCACCCGGCCTGGGGTCACGCCCGATATGCGGGCCTTTCCTCCCTTGGAGGCAAGGACAAAGGCTCCGCTTCCTGTGACAGTCCAGGTAGCTGCAAGGGGTCGCTGTCCTCCATACTCCAGGGGAAAGCGAAACTGCTTCTCCGCACTGGCAAAGTGGCTGGAAGTCAGCGCCAGCACCACATCCGCATAGCCTCCCTGGATGGTCATAGCCCCTAAGGTCAGGGCCTCCCCAATGGTAGAGCAAGCTCCATACAGACCAAACAGAGGCAGCTGCAAATCCATCAGTCCAAAGGAAGTGGCTATCAGCTGCCCCAACAAATCTCCTGCAAACAGATACCGCACTTCCTTTCCCGGCGCCCCAGCTTTTTCCATGGCCTTCTGGGCTGCCCGCTTTTGGAGAGCGCTCTCCGCCTCTTCCCAGGAGCTCTGTCCGGCCATGGGGTCCTCCTCGATCTCATCAAACAGTGGTCCCAAAGGTCCCTCCCCCTCTTTTTTCCCTACCACGGAGGCACCACAGAGAATATGGGGGGCCTTTTCAAATTGAATGCTTTGCTTTCCAAGTATTTGTGTCATCGCTCCATTCCCTCACTCTCTTTCACATCGATCTTGGGATCATTGTCTCCGACAGGAAGTTTTTTTATGCAAATTTTATCAGAGCCTAAATAGATATAAGGCAGTGCTTCCTCTTTTCAGCACTGCCTTACGTTTTTCTCATAAAAGTTTGGATTTTTTTGTGGAGCAGACATTCCTTACACTTCTTTTTCATTTTCCCGGGAGGATACCTCCTTCACCTCTTTCCCAATCTCCTCTTCCTCTCCGGCTTCTTGTACCCTCTCTTCCTGCATCTCCCCCCTGGCTTCTTGTACCTTCTCTTCCTGCGTCTCCTCCCCGGCTTCCTGTGCCTGTGCCATTCCCTTGCGAACTCCCCATATCACCAGGCCCACACCGGCCACCACAAAGGCCACCATAAAAGCCCCTATCAAAAGTTTTTCCCCTCCGGCCACCGTGCCCAAATCCTGGCTCAGGCCATAAGCCAGGTATACCAGATAAAGGCCCGCTACCGTGTACAACACGGTTCTCGTCTTATCTCTCCCCATTGCTCCCTCCCATCTTAAACCGTCCAATCATCTCCCGAGTCAGACTAACCCCATCATCCTCCAGGGGAATGTCCTCCCGCTCAAACCATTCTCCCACAGCCAGCTCCCGATGGTCCAGGGTAATGGAAGTATCTCCATCCACCTCACAGAAGAAACCACAGAGCAGAGTGGAACTAAAGGACCAGGGCTGACTTTTGTAGTAACGGATATTTTTCACCCGAAGGCCAACCTCCTCCATAACCTCCCGCTCCACCGTCTCCTCCAGGGTCTCCCCAATCTCCGTAAAGCCAGCTACCAGGGCATAATTTACGGCGCCAGGGCGATTGGCGTACTTTGTGAGCAGCAGACGATTCCCGTTGGTTACAGCCACGATAACCCCCGGGCAGATCTTGGGATAAACCAAATTCCCACAGTGCTCACAGCGCATCATCCGCTCTTCATGGTCCATACTCATGGGGCGACCACAACGACCACAGAACCGGTTGGCCCCATACCAACCATACAGCTGCTGTCCGGTTATGCCTGCAAACCCCAGATAGCGGGGGAGCGCATTCCGAAAAACCGGGGCACTCTCCCAGTCATATCCTGGCAGTTCTTTCTCCAATTCTCCACGTAACAAAAAGAACCGCTCCTCACTGATGGTAAACAAATAGACCAGCTCTTCCTGCCTTTGACAGAGCTCCCCCACCCTGGGATAGGCTATCTGTCCTGCCTCAAAGTGGCACAGTACCTTCCCCTCCCGGTATACCATCAACCAGTCCTCTGGCTTTGGAGTCTGCTCCTCATAATGATTGTCATATTTCTTTGGTGCAATATCCTGTATCATGATTCTTCTTACGCTCCTCGTCCTATGTATTTCCCCTCAGATTCTATTATAGCCATCCGGAAGCCTGGCTTCAATATGATATTTATAGAATTCCTCTGCCTGGCAACCATTGTTATCTCTGTAGCCTAAACAGAAAAGCTTTGTTTCCCACACAGCTCATAATAAAAAATATACTGTTGCAGAATTCCCCGGATATCTTTGTACCTGCGATTGGGAAACCCTCTTCTGTAGTGGTTAGCCAGTGCCTGGCTGATATGGGTGTCCACAGGAAAGGCCTCCAGGTGGTGCAGGGCAAACAGACAGATACAGTCAGCCACCTTCTCCCCCACCCCGAAAAGTTCCAAAAGCTTCTTCCTAGCCTTCCCGTAAGGCATTCCCCTCACCTCTTCCAAATCGAACTCACCGGAAACCACATTTCTGGCTGCCCGGACCACATATTTACTGCGGTAGCCCAGATTGCAGGCCATAAGGGAATCCTCCTTAAGGTCTGCCAGGACCTCCGGACAAGGAAAGGTATGGTAAATTTCTCCCCGGAAATTCACCCGCTTCTCCCCATAGGCTTCACAGAGATTTTGAATACACCGGCGGATTCTCCCTATATGGTTCTGCTGAGAAATCAGAAAAGAGACGATCATCTCCCACAGATCCTGGTGAAGGATTCGGATTCCCCAGCCAAAGTCCGCCGCCTGAAGCAAAAAGGAATCCCTGGGGTTTATCCGCTCCCGCAAACTCCCGTAATCCCCATCCAGATCAAAATAATCCTTCCAAAACGCCTCAAACTCTGCCTCTTCACAGTGAAAGATGCAGTCTCTCCCCTGCTGTTCTGCCTCCAGATACCGCTCTTTGGTCTGAATCGCATACCGGACTCTGTCCTCTCCCAAGGCCCCTCCAGACATTCCCTGGACCGTCTCTGGCCTTCCTTCTTTTTCAGAAGCCTTTCCAAGGGCCTCCATGCGAAAGCACTGTCCGGAACGGCAGATTTGTTCCAGGCTGAAATAATCCACGCTTTTGTATACCATCCTTCTCCTCCATCTTTTCCGTGTAAAAAATAATCGCTTCATCCCAAAAGACGAAGCGATTATCACAGTCTTATTCTTATGAAGTCTTAGTCCTGAACGTAAGGCATCAAAGCGATATGGCGGGCTCTCTTGATGGCAACTGTCAGAGCTCTCTGATGCTTTGCGCAGTTTCCGGTGATTCTTCTGGGAAGAATCTTGCCTCTCTCAGACACATATCTCTTTAATTTATTTACATCCTTGTAGTCAATCTCATTATTTTCTTTACCACAGAACACGCAGACTTTCTTTCTCCTGCGGCCCATAGGGCGTCTCTTCATAGGAGCATCGCCTTTGTCGGATTTTGTGTAAGCCATTTCCTCTACCTCCTCAAATATTTCTCTATCTGTCCCGATTGTTAGTTAAATGGTAATTCCTCGTCAACCCCATCCGGAATGTTCATAAAACCGTCAGCTGCTGCGGAAGGCATGGGTGCCGCAGACGGACGGAATTCACTGTTGTCTACGCCTCCATTGCCACTGGCATTCTTGCTCTCTGCAAATTCCACCTCTTCCACTACCACATCGGTGGTGTAAACCTTCTGTCCATCCCGATTCGTATAGCTGCCTGTCTGAATCCGGCCGCATATGGTCATACGCATTCCCTGTCGGAAATACCGCTCCACAAACTCCGCCGTTTTCCCAAAGGCAACACAGCCGATAAAATCTGCAGTCTGTTCTCCGTTCCCGTCTCTTCTGACAAATCTGCGGTCCACAGCCAGCGTAAATCTGGCTACAGCCGTAGTATTCTCACCCTGGGAATAGCGAACGTCCGGATCTCTGGTTAAACGTCCCATCAAAATGACTTTATTCATACTAACAATCCTCTACTTTCTATTTTGCATCTTTGCGAATGCACAAATAACGGATAACGTTATCCATGATGCGAATACGTTTTTCTACCTCAGCAGGACATGTGCTGTCAGCATCAAACTGAATAAAGTAGTAGAATCCCTCTTTCATGTGCTGGATCTCATAGGCAAGTCTCTTCTTACCCCAATCCTCCACTTCCGTCACAACTCCGCCGAAACGGGTTACCAGGTCTTTCGCCTTCTCGACGGTAGCGGTTCTTACGTCATCTTCTACCTTTGCACTCACAACTACTGCTAATTCATATTTGTTCATGCGTCTTTCCCTCCTTTTGGTCTCTGGCCTCCCCCTGAAAGAGGAAGCAAGGAATCTGTTAAAATGGTCTATACCACGGATTATTAGTTTATCACATTTTCCGACTAAATTCAAGCGCTATTTTCTCTTAAATTTCACAATTTTGCCTAATTTCCCCAGCCTTCTTGTTTTCTCCTTTTCTTGCTCCCCAGTTTTCCTGCTGTTGTAATCCTCATGAAGCTTGTTGCACCACCCTGCCCCTATGGGTGCGACGGTCACAATGGCGTCGCAGGCCAGCTTGGCAATATCCCTTCGCACAATTCGCAGTGGCATGGAAACCTCCTTTGTATCCGGATTAAGGGGTGCGAAGTCCCCGGGTATTTTTCTCCACCAGCTTTCTGGAAATCATTATCTGATGCCCACACCCCATGCATTTCAGACGGAAATCTGCCCCCACCCGCAGAATTTCCCATTCCTGGCTGCCACAGGGATGCTTCTTTTTAAGCTTTACAATATTTCCCACCTGATATTCCATTTCTCTACCTCCACTGCCCTACCGTCTGCTACAGCTGGGAAAGCACCTGGCCAATACTTCCCTGAATCAGCAGATCTGCCTGGGAATCCCGGGGCGTGGGTGCTTTGTTGATAACTACCAGCGCGCTGCCCGTAAAGTAATCAATCAGTCCGGCCGCAGGGTACACAGCCAGAGAAGTACCCCCAATAATCAGCAGATCCGCCTGGGAAATGGCCCGCATCGCTCCCTGGATCACCCGGTCATCCAACCCCTCCTCATAGAGTACCACATCTGGCTTCATAACGCCACCACAGTCACAGCAGGGCACTCCCTGGGCCTTCTGGATATATTCTGCGCCATAAAATTTCCCACATTTGGTGCAATAATTGCGCAGCACGCTGCCGTGGAGCTCATAAACTCGTTTGCTGCCAGCTGCCTGGTGCAAACCATCAATGTTCTGGGTGACTACAGCTGCAAGCTTTCCCTCCGCCTCCAGCTGGGCCAGCTTCTGATGGGCAGCATTGGGCTTTGCATCCAGAATCAACATTTTCTCCCGGTAAAACCGGTAGAATTCCTCCGTATTTCGCACATAAAAGGTATGACTCAATATGGTCTCTGGGGGATATTTCCACTGCTGATGGTATAAGCCATCTGTACTTCGGAAATCCGGAATGCCGCTCTCTGTGGAGACACCGGCCCCTCCAAAAAATACAATCCGCTCACTCTTGTCTACCAACTCCTTCAGCTTCATCACCTTATCCATGATTGTTCTTCCCCCTTTTTATGCAAGTTGCCGGAGCTGCCTCCTATCTCCTGCTTCTATATCCGCTTGGCATGAACTACAAAACGAGAGGTTTTTCCGCTTTTCTCACAGGTGGACAAGGTCAATATCTGATTCTCCACACTCACTTCCACCCCTGTGTCATACAGAGAATTTCCCTTGATCATCTCCAGATATTCCGCGTAAACCTCGTCCGGGGCAAATCCGATGGTATAGCTTTCACTTCCTACCTTGGTCACATAGCAGGAGAAAATCTCGTACTGTAACATGCCCTCCTCCACACTCACATAAATATAGGGATGAGCCACCAGATAGGTAGGCGATTTGTATTCGGACAGGCTTCCAAACATGGAGCCATTTTTCATATTGTGTCCATAAAGAATGGTGTGATAATCCGTAAAATCACTGGCGTTCAGGGTCTCCATAAAAATACTTCCCGCCCCGTTTACCTTATCCCGGAAGGTGTGATTCAAATAGTAAGCATTGTCGCTTCCCTGCATAACCGGATAGCTAATCTGGGTGTCCGGAATCTCAATCCAAGCAATAATATTCTCATTGATTGCCTTAAGCTCATCAAAGCTTACATGCTGTAGGGCAGGCTCCTCTTCGCCCTCCTCCTGCTCCTCCGTATCGCCCTCTTCCGTATCTGCAATTTCTGGCACCTCGGAAATCACGTACTGTTGCAGGTCATCATATTCATCTGTGCCAGCCTTGTACTCCAACAGAATGGACATCAGCTGATAGCCGGAAAAACCCAAAACACAGACGCATACCAGGATCATGACCAGCCAGATCTTTCCTCCCCCGCCTTTTTTCTTTTTCCGGGCTCGGACCTTCCCTTCCGTCTCCTCCAGCTCCAGGTCATTCTTTTCTTCTGTCAAATCTTCCATAAATCTTGTCCCTTTTCCTTTCCCTGGGCCTTGCCTGCGCATTTCTTTTGGCCCTGTCTTACCCTGGCTTTATTCTAACAAAAAAAACGAAAAAACTCCAGTAAAATTTAGCGCTTTCATTTGACATCTGCTCCTGCTTCTATTACAATATAGGGCATCAAATACGATGAGGGGATAAAACACGCCATGGAAATCTCAATCCAACTGCTGCTGATTGTCTGCCCCCTGGTTTTTCTGGCCGGGCTGGTGGATTCCATTGCCGGAGGAGGCGGCTTGATTTCGTTGCCCGCATTTTTGCTGGCCGGACTTCCGCCCCACACAGCTATCGCCACCAACAAGCTCTCCTCTACCCTGGGTACTACCATCTCCGCAGCCAGGCTTATCCGCTACATCGATTTGCCCCTGGCCAGTGTCTCCGTTATCTTTGCTCTGCTGGGCTCTGCTTTGGGTTCCCGCCTTTCCCTGCTGGCGGATGAAAAGCTGATCCAGCATATGCTTCTACCCATTCTGGTGGTGGTCGCCTACTATGTACTGCGCAAAAAGGATCTGGGGGAATCCTCCCGGGAGGAGGCCTCTCTGCCTCGAATCCGAATGTTTCTCCTGTCTATGCTTATTTCCCTGGCAGTGGGTTGCTATGACGGCTTCTATGGCCCCGGCACAGGCACCTTTCTCCTTTTGCTCTTTACTGGTCTGACAAAGCTGGATGTCCTCACCGCCTCAGCCAACACCAAGGTGGTAAATCTGGCCTCCAATGTGGGCTCTCTGGTTATCTTTATGCTCCATGGAAAAGTTTTTTATGCTCTGGGCTTGCCTGCCGCCCTGTTTTGCGTCCTGGGTCACTATATTGGTTCCGGCCTGGTAGTAAAAAACGGGACGCGTATTGTGCGTCCCATTATCCTGGTGGTTCTTGTGATTCTATTTGTAAAGATTGTGTTTTTTTGATAACGGTCTTACTTTCCTCCTGGTATGGCAAAATGCAAATATTTTCTGGGATCTCTCCATCCAGAGAGCATACTGCCAACTCCTTGGAAAATTTTTCCATATCATACAGACAAAAGGTATATTCTTTTTCTCCTTTTTCCCCAGAAACAGCAAGAGACCAGCTTTTGGGAAAGCGGTTGCCCAAGCGGAAATCCTTTTCCTCTGGCAACACGGAAAAGCTGTCCAAAGGTATTCGAAGTCCCCGGCCATCGGCCTTCACATAGCTCTCCTTTAATACCCACAACTGAAAAAACAGGCGCTCCCGCTCTTTCTGGGGAGTGTAAGCCCAGAGCCTTTGCTCCTCCTTAGAAAACCGCCGCAGAATCTGTTCCTGATATTTTCGCGGCCGCCATCCTTCCACGTCCACCCCCACTGGGGCATCGGCCAAGGCACAGCAAACCCCACCTCTGGTGTGGCTGAGGCTAAAGAACAGCTCCGGATATTGGGGGAAAAAGGGCTTTCCCCAGGCATCCTTCTCCATGGCCGGAAGCTCCCCCAGATGAGGAAACCGGTGGGACAGGGCAGCAGCCAGAAGCCGCCGCACCTCCAGGGAGCCTGGATTTCTCTTTGGAGAAACAGGAAAAGGCGAAAAATAAACCGTTACCATGTTATCTAGACCTGCTCTGCAAACAGAACCTCTTCGGCCAGGGCCGCCGCGTCCGCCACGCATTCCTCGCAGGAGCACAGCATTTTGCCGCTTTCCATGCCCTTTAGATCTTTGCAGACAGCAGAGCCGTTCTTTTCCCGAAATTCCTGCAATATCTTCTTGGTAAATCTGTAGGTGGAACCCTTGGTTCCCGGGCTGGCCAAATTTCCGTCACTGTTTTTCAATCCTGCCAGCAGCACGGTGCCAGCCACAGCGCCGCAGGTGCCCTCCATATCTCCCATGCCGGCTCCAAATCCCTCCGCTACCCGAAACATGGTCTGCTCGTCCATTCCCACCAAATCGCAGTAGGCACAGGCCACAGCCTGGCAGCAGTTATATCCCTTCCCGCGATTTTCCAATGCCTTCTCCACTCTCTTTTCCATTGTTTCCTTCCACCTTTCCTCTATTTATGATACAGCTTTTTTGTCTCATACACTGGCTCACAGGTCAGCCGAATTCCCAGGCGCCGAAATACCGATTCATCCACCTGGGATAAAATCACGCTGGAATGCACCTCACAGCCCTTGAGGT
The DNA here is from genome assembly GCA_022791975.1 of Lachnospiraceae bacterium. GTDB lineage: Bacteria > Bacillota > Clostridia > Lachnospirales > Lachnospiraceae > RGIG4284. The sequence continues at coordinate 112,595 of JAAWAC010000012.1, forward strand.
TGGGCAGCTGCTCCATGGCAATCCTGGCGGACTCGTCGTGAACTGCACAGATGGACAATACCACCAATAGCTCGTCCAAATGCAGGCGGGGATTTACATTTCCCATATGCCGTACTTTCAGGTTCTGGACTGGCTCTATGATCTCCGGAGAGATAAGCTTTAGAGCATCATCCAGATTTCCCAGGCATTTGAGGGCATTTAGCAGCATGGCGGAGGAGGCTCCCAAGAGATCGCTGGTGCGCCCGGTGACCACCGTGCCGTCTGGCAGCTCCATGGCCGCCGCCGGCTCCCCGGTCTCATCTGCCTTTTTCCTGGCTGCGCCGATCACCGGCCTCTCCTCCTCCCCAAGTCCCGCCTGCTTCATTAGAAGCTCCAACTTGTATACAATTTCCTCATTCATCTCTCCTTTTCGATGATCACAGAGGGCCTGGTAATACCGCCGGATAATCTCCTGAAAGGCGGCTTTTTTAACATTCTCATCGTCTATAATGCAGTTTCCCACCATATTTACCCCCATATCTGTGGGCGAAAAATAGGGGGACTCCCCAAAAATCTGCTGGAATATGGATTGCAGAACCGGAAATATCTCCACATCCCGGTTATAGTTCACTGTGGTAACTCCATATTTTTCCAAATGGAAGGGGTCGATCATATTCACATCCTTTAAGTCAGCGGTAGCTGCCTCATAGGCAATATTCACCGGATGCTTTAAGGGCAGGTTCCAGATGGGAAAGGTCTCAAATTTGGCGTAGCCCGCCTGCACTCCCCGCTTATGCTCATGGTACAGCTGGGACAGACAGGTGGCCATTTTTCCGCTGCCAGGTCCTGGAGCCGTCACGATCACCAGGGAACGGGTGGTTTCAATATACTCGTTTTTCCCATATCCCTCCTCGCTGACAATCCGGGACACATCTGAGGGATATCCTGGAATCACATAATGCCGATACACCCGCAGGCCCAAAGTCTCCAGCTTTTTCTGGTAGGCCGCCGCACTGGGCTGGTCCCGAAATTGGGTCAGCACCACACTGCTCACGTACAGGCCATACCCATCAAAGGCATCAATCAGCCGCAGTACATCCGCGTCGTAGGTAATCCCATAGTCTCCCCGCTTTTTGTTTTTCTCTATATCCCCCGCATTGATAACAATGACCACCTCTGCATGCTCTTTCATCTGAGCCAGCATGCGGATCTTGCTGTCCGGCTGAAATCCAGGCAAAACCCGGGCCGCGTGAAAATCATCAAAGAGCTTGCCGCCAAATTCCATGTACAGCTTGCCGCCAAACTGTCCGATGCGTCTGCGAATCTGCTCTGACTGCATCTCCAGATATTTATCATTATCAAATCCTCTAGTCATATGCGTACACCCCTCATTTGCAACATTGAAAACATCTCTTAAAATTAAACCATTTTCCCACCAAGTTTGTCAATGTCTTTCCCAAAAGAGAATCGGGATTTTGTCCAAAAAGTTCCCCAAAAAGAAGTCATAACCTCTTTTTGGGGAACTTTACTATCTTTTTAAAAAATTAGATTTCCCAAAATATTTATGAGCAATGCCACAAGATAAGCCGTGACCATCTGGAAGCCCACTGCCCGCAGAGTCCATTTCCAGGATCCCATCTCCCGCCGGATAGCTCCCACGGCCGCAAAGCAGGGCATACAGAGCAGGTTAAAGGCCATATAGGACCAGGCCGATACCTTGGTAAATACCTGGGTGATGGCCGGAAGAGCCTGTTCTCCTGCTGACACAGATTCGATCGCCTCCTGACTGACCCCTCCAAAGAGCTGTCCAAAGGTGGACACAATATTTTCCTTGGCAATCCAGCCGGTGACCACCCCTACGGAGGCCCGCCAGTCTCCAAAGCCCAAGGGCACAAAAATCCACCGAATGGCATTTCCAATGCTGGCCAGGAAGCTGTCCTCCATTTGGCACATGCCAGTAAAATTAAAGCTGGACAAAAACCAAATCAGCACCGTGGATGCAAAAATCACGGTTCCTGCCTTTATGGCAAAGCCTCTCACCTTTTCCCAGGCATGAATCAGCACACTTTTCAGAGTTGGAATCCGGTATTGGGGCAGCTCCATAATAAAGTTAGAAGCGCCCTCTCGAAAGGCAAATTTATTTAATACCAGAGCGCCTATGACAGCCACCACAATTCCCAGCATATAAATGGAAAATACAAGCAAGGTCTGATTGCTTTCCCCAAACAGCGTAGCCGCAAACATAGCATAAATGGGCAGCTTTGCACCACAGGACATAAAAGGGGTGATCATCATGGTAATCTTTCTGTCCTTGTCGCTCTCCAGGGTTCGGGAAGCCATGAGAGCCGGCACAGAACAGCCAAAGCCCATTAGCATGGGAATAAAGGAGCGTCCACTGAGGCCAAAGTGTCGGAAAATCCGGTCCATGACAAAGGCCACACGAGCCATATACCCGCTGTCCTCCAGAAATGACAAGAGCAGAAACAGCACCAGAACCAGCGGCAAAAATCCAAAGACTGCGCCAATGCCATCCAGACAGCTGGTAATCAGCTCCACAATCCAGCCGGAGGCCCCTGCTCCCTCCACCAGACCTGTCACATTCTCCGCCAGAGCGCCCCAAAGGTTTTCCACAATCCCCGCCAACCATACGCCGGGACTAGGAAGCCCGGGGACCAATAAAAAGTTCTCGCTGAAGGTACAGGCAAACATAAGATACATAATCGCAGCAAAGACCGGCAGGCCCAAAACCCGATTGGTCAGAATTTTATCCAGTTTGTCGGAATTGGTTTCCCCATGAGCCGTCTGCTTTCTTTTCACGCTCTGTTTCACCAGCTCCGCAATATATGTATACCGCAGATCCGCCACCATTTCTTCCTGCTCCTCAGTAAGCCGGTTTCCCCGAATCGCCGCGTAAAGGTCCGCATCATAAATATCCAGCTCCCCAGGCGTCTGTCCGGACCGGGCCACCTTATAAGCTTCTTCCATAAGAACATCTGTTCCCTTATTATTTCGGGCTACAATGGGCACCACCGGCACTCCCAAAAGACCTGCCAGCTTCTCACAGTCAATGCGATCCCCTCTGCTCTCCACCTCATCCATCATATTTATGGCAATCACCATGGGAGTGCCAAGCTCTGCGATCTGCAAGGTGAGATACAGATTTCTCTCCATACTGGTGCCATCCACAATGTCAATGACCACATCCGGCTTTTCCTCTACCATATAGTCCCGCGCAATCCTCTCCTCCGCAGAATAGGGAGACAGGGAATAAGTTCCCGGCAAATCCAAAATGGAAAGCTCCTTGTTTTTCCGGTATACCCCTTCCTTTTTATCCACAGTTACCCCCGGCCAGTTTCCCACATGCTGTTTGGAGCCGGTCAGCTCATTAAACAGTGTGGTCTTGCCGCAGTTTGGATTTCCTGCCAGCGCAATTTTATAAGACATTGATTTTTCCTCCTGCTACTTTATTAGTCTTAACTAACTTAAAAATACATATATACCAAAAATACTTAGGCAACATATAGGGATAAAGTTTCACTTGTTCACACCATAAGTTTTAGTTAGATCTCACTAACTCCATCGCCTAAAAATGTCTCTAAGCAGGCTCCACCTGTATCCGACTAGCCTCCTCCTTGCGAAGGCTCAGCTCATAGCCCCGCACACGGATCTCCACCGGATCTCCCAGTGGTGCCACCTTAATCACCTTCACCTGTACTCCCGGGGTCACGCCCATATCCATAATTCTCCGTTTCAGAGGACCGCTTTCCCCCAGAGATATCACCTTGCCGGACTGTCCCGGCTCTAATTCCTTTAATGTCATCAGATACGCCCCTTTCTGCATATTCCGTTTCCTATGCTACCATAATCTGAGATGCCAGCCCCCGGTTCAAGGCAACCCGCACGCCCTTTACCACCAGAATAAGTCCACTGGGGTTCTCTCCTACCACCTGGATGGTCTCCCCCTTCATAAATCCCATGTCCTGTAAATGGCGCCTCATCTCTTCCCTTCCATGAAACTCCTGGATAACCCTGGTCTCACCAATTCTCATCATAGCCAATGCCATATATATCTCTCCCCTTTCTCTTTATATTATGAGAATAATTTTCATTTTCTTTTGTATTATATTTCCTGTTTTCCCATTTGTCAACACTTTTTTTGAGAATAATTATCAATACTCTCCCATCCCCGTACAAATAAACAGAGAGAGGATCTATTCCAGATCCTCTCTCTGTAAAGCTTCTGCCATGTTTTCTATGTGCCTTTATATTCCCTGCAAATACGTCCCGTGGTTTAAGCCTCCTTTAAAAAGCTCCGGTAGCATTTTAGCGCCTCATATACATCTGCCTTGCTGACAACCTCCCAGGGTGCATGCATGGAGAGCACAGGCACACCGCTGTCGATGACTTCCATACCATAATTGGCCAGGATATATGCGATGGTTCCCCCACCTCCCGCATCAATTTTTCCCAGCTCCGCCGTCTGGTAAGCCACTCCATTTCGGTCCATAATCTCCCGAAGAGCCGCCATATACTCTGCATTGGCATCATTGGATCCACTTTTTCCCCGGCTGCCTGTGTATTTATTGAATACAATGCCGTTGGCAAAATAGGCAGCGTTTTTCTTTTCAAACACATCGCCATACAGGGGATCGTAGGCGGCACTTACATCCGAGGACAGCATCCGGGAATGGGCCATAGCCCGGCGAAGCTTCAAATCTGAATATCCCTCCCGTAACTCCAATAGCTCTGCCAGAGAATTCTCAAAAAACCGGGATGCCATGCCTGTGGCCCCCACGCTTCCGATTTCCTCCTTGTCCACCAGAATACAGCAGGCCGTTTTGTCCACCTCTCCCATATCCAGCATGGCCATCAGGGAGGTAAAGGCACAGACTCTGTCGTCATGACCATACCCCATGATCATGCTTCTGTCCAGGCCACAATCCCGGGCCTTTCCTGCCGGCACGATCTCCAGCTCTGCGGAGAGGAAATCCGCCTCCTCTATGTCATAAGTCTCCTTTAAGAGCCGCAGGATATTGGCCTGAACTGCCTCTTTCTCCGTGTCCTTTAGGGGCCGGCTTCCAAACAGCAGATCCAGCTGTTCTCCCTCCACCACCTTTGCTCCGGTCTTTTCCAGCTGTTTGGAGGACAGGTGAATCAAGAGATCCGTAAAGGCAAACACGGGGTCTTCCTCCTTCTCTCCAATGACAATCTCCACCCGGGTGCCGTCTTTTTTCACCACCACCCCATGAAGGGCCAGGGGAAGAGCCACCCACTGATATTTTTTGATGCCTCCATAATAATGGCCATCCAGATAGGCGAACTCCGTATCCTCATACAAGGGCACCTGCTTTGCATCCACCCGTGGGGAATCAATATGGGCCCCCAAAATATTCAGTCCCTGCTCCAGCGGCCGGTTTCCCAGCTGATATAGCACAATCGATTTGTCCATGTAGCTCAGGTATACCTTATCCTGGGGCTTTAGCCGCTCCCCCTTCTCTATCATTTCCTGTAAATTCCGGTAGCCGGCTTTTTCCGCCATCTCCACAGCCAGCCGCACACATTCCCGCTCCGTCTTTCCTCGGTCCAGGCAGTTCTTATAGCGGCCGCACACCTCCTCCAGTTCCCTTAACTGGGGCTCCCCATAGCTGAGCCATACATTTTTTCGCTCCATAATTCTTACTCCTGTTCCTTTCCTGTTTTTCTGATTCTGTCCTTCCTCTTAGCATTCCATTTCAGGCGGAAAACTATCCCGGCTGTTCATTTACTCGTCTGGAATGCTGTTTAGCTGTATCTATGATTTTAGCTCTTTTGGAGACGTTTGTCATTATAAAATAGCGATTATTTTTTACATCACTATACATGGAATTTTCTTTACTGAAGAGTGTTGTTACTTTACAGATAAATACACATCCATGCAACAATAAGCACACTATAGGTTTAATGTTAGCTGTTCTTCACTGTTTTCTATTGATTTCCCTACATTTGTTGCGATTTCAATCTTTGCATCAGGTATTTCTAGTCCCCAATTATCCCAACCAATATAATTATTTCGAGCAAATAATTCAATCTTATCTTGTTGAGGAAACATTTTAGTTATACCATCTATAACCTCTATGGGTTTTACACTATGCTTCCCGCGATGGATAGCAATCATTTGTCTAATGTTTCTCGCTCCTCTCGGTTGTGGAAACCTACCCCTTTTAAATGCTAATACAAACTCTGTTTGACTTAATGTATATCTCCCAGGATTATGTACCATTTTATCCCAAACAAATGCAACTGTTTTATATTCAAATCCCCATGCTTTACCTAGTTCCAAAGCATTTGCCATCTGTGGTCCAGTTGTCCACATAAATAACAGGCAGTCATCATCTGCAATAGATGTAATATCAAGTTCTTTTAGTTGTTTTAATTTTAATGTGGGATACTTAAATGTTGCCGCACTTAAAAATATTTTTTTTTCGAATTTAATATTTTCGTCCTTGATTGTAGTTTTGTCATATTGCATTTTTCCACCATAATCCCATGGAGGATCAGCATATATTATTTGGTACTTCTTATTTGGTAATTGTGGATAAATCTCTTTTGATGGATTTATCTTTGTTCTTTCCTTCTGCTGAACGCTATATAAAGAATATGCTGTAATTTTTTTATCTTTATTATCCATAGATCTCTCCCCTGCCTAATTAATATGAATAATTATAACCACTAAACTTCCAATAGTCAACAAAACGTTACTTATAACCCGTTGTTTTATAAGCATCAAAGATTTATGCTACATAAAAATAGAAAGGTATTTTTATGGTTACAAAAAAATTTGGTGAACGATTAAAACAACTACGAAATAATTCGGGTCTTAGTCAAGAAAAGTTTGCTTTATCCATTGATATGGACAGAACCTATTATGCATCCGTTGAAAATGGCAGACGTAATATATCTCTCAAAAATATAGATAAAATTGCGAACGGCCTAGGAGTAAGCCTTGAAGAACTATTTAAAGGAATTTAGGAGATAGACAATGGCAAAAAAAGAATTAGCAGTTCGTGATAATTGGCAAACAAAGAGCGGAGTAAAAGCGTCAAACGCTGAGAAAAATCTTTACAAAGCTTTCAAAAAACACTTGAAAGGAACGGAATATATTTTACATGAAAAACCCAAGCATTTAAAAAACCTTTATGCACAAGTTCAGCTTCCAGATTATGTTCTAAGTCAAATATATAATCCCTCTATTTCACTGGAAACAACTCAATGGGGAGTGTCTCCAGATTTTGCCATAGAAAATATAAGAACTGGTAAAATTCCTTTTGGTGAGATCAAGCGTCAAGATGGCTGGGTAGAAGGAAAAGATCCCAGTGCAGGACGTGGAAATGCCCACGAAAGATTATGCAAGTTATTTACTCCTGGATTACTTAAAGCGTATCGAGAAATTAGCCAAATACACTCCACTAACATTTTACCTTTTTGGGTTGTGTTTTTAGGTGACATAACTCGCGATCCAAAAAGAAACCGAGAGATTGCATTTTGGTTTGATGAATATAATAAAAACTTTTTTATGTGGCGACCTAATATGACAGATAAAGATTTAACAGATCATTTTGATAAGTACTTAAAACAATATTTGGAGGTATAAAATCTCTCAATCTTCTATTTATCAACGACCTATGTATTTTATGTTATATCTTGAAAAAATATGCGAAATATATGTCTATGGGAGGGCTAATCACCTGGCATATATTCCGCATATTTTACTGTATATCTGAATTGTTATCCGTTCAAAACATGAAACTACACAAACAGCTTTTAATGATTCCGCTGCTTTCTTATTTTATTCCCCGCTGGTATTTCCCTGATCTTCACCAGCTCCCGCTGCCCCAGCGTTATCTTTATTCTCCAGCTGGGTCTCGTCTTCTATTTCACCGTCCTGATCGTCTACGCCTTTCTGCTCCGAATCCTGCTGTCCCTGGCTCTCCTGATCCTCTGGCTTCTCTTCGTCCTGGGGAGTGGTTCCCTCCTCCGGTTTTTCTTCATCCTGGGGGGCGATGTCTTCCTCCGGTTTCTGATTATTGTCACCGGATTCCGCTCCGCTTTCCACAGGATTGCCTCCATCCTCCTTGTCGTTTCCACAGCCAGTCAAAAGCCCCATGGCCAGCACCAATACACACAAACCTACTAATACACTGATCTTCGTTCTTTTTCTCATAATTTTGTTACTCCTCCTTTTGATGTAAGCTTGCTTTCGTCCACCTGGCGGCCGGCGGCCCGGCATTTGGGACGCCGGCGTGTGAACAGCAGCAAAAACACGATGTTGGTTAAAAATGGCCTCCTTTCTTTTTGGAATGAAGCCAGTATAACATGCAAATTTGTCCAATTTATGTTGAAAAAATAAAAATCTTCTTATGATTTTTAATAAATTCTGAAAGATTACCTATGATTTTCTTTAAGTGTTTTTGCCAGGTGAGGTTAGCTACTTTAAAATAGGCGAAGGAATTCAATCTTTCTCAAAGGGAAAACGATAATTCAGATTTAATTCGTTGCGCAACTCTACAAGCTCCCTCTGGATAGTCTCTCCCACGGGAACCCCTTTGTCCTTTCGCTCCTGCCAGGCCAGGTACTCCTTCTCTCCTGCTGTGTAAATCCGCTCTGCACCAGGCGCCACCGTAGATCCCCGAAGCCCTCGACAGATTTCCCCAGCAATTCTTCGAAAAGTATCCAGTCCCATAAAGAATTCCGGGTTGATCACAAAGAAGAAATGGCCCAAATGATACATCTGATCCTGGCCATTGGCGTCCTTGCCGCTGAGATCCAGCATAAAGGGGCCACCAGCCAGAGCTGCGGAAAGGATCTCCACAACCGTGGTAAATCCATACCCCTTAAATCCGGCGGTTGCCTCTCCTAGTCCTCCCAGGGGAACCAAGGCTGCTCTTCCGGCTCGCATTTCCGTGAGAATTTTTGCGGAATCTGTCATGGTATTGCCTTCCCGATCTACCACCAGTCCGGCAGGCGTTTCCCTCCCGGAACGTGCGTAAAACTCTATTTTGCCATTCTGAATGGGCGAAGTTGCACAGTCAAAGTTAAAGGGAAAGTCCTCATCGGTAGGCATGGTGAAGGTCAGGGGATTGGTTCCCAGCATATTATCGATTCCAAAGGTGGGCGCCACAGAGGGCCGTGCATTGGTTCCGGAAATGCCTATCATATTGGCTTTACAGGCCATCCCCGTCCAGTACCCTGCAATCCCATAGTGAGTGGAATTGCAGATAGCACCTCCAGCCATGCCATATTTTTTCGCCTTTTCTATAAGCTTCTCCATCATGCGATAGCTGGCTACCATTCCCATACCATCATGAGCATCCATCACACAGGTGGTCTCCGTCTCTTTCAGGATTTCCAGGGAAGTGATGGGGAGTAGCGTGCCATTTTTGATCCGATCTAAATAAATAGGCTTAAAACGATTGCAACCATGGCTTTCAATGCCTCTTCGGTCTGATTCCAGCAGAACATCCGCGCAAATGGCTGCCTCGTCCCGGGGCACTCCATAAGCTTCAAAAACATCGATCATAAAATGATTCATGACTTCCCACGGTATATAAGGTCTTGTTTCCATAATGAAAGGCTCTCCTCGTCATCTAAATTCCCTTTTACAGTAACATTTCTTCCATGTTTTTACAAGATGCTTCCTAAACTCTTGCAAAAAAGGAGCGCCTGCTGTCTCACAGTGCCCAGCCATTCCAAGGATGCTATGTTAGACAGACTTAATTTAAGAAAGGCCCTCCAAAAAGAACCTGACAAAATCTGGAGATAGAGGTATAATTAAAAAAGGTTGTGTAAATAAAAACCGGAAAATTTCCATTCCCAGGCAGGAGGCCATGCCTCCCTCAAGAGAATAGACTAGAAACAATTCCCCCACAGTAAAGGGAATAGGTAAAGGAGTATAACAAATAAAGATCAGGAGGTATTCTTTATGAAAGTAGGAGTTGCAGGGGCAGGACTGATTGTTCCCACTTTTTTACGGGCCGCTGCCCTGGTGGAAACCATGGAGGTACAGGCTCTCTTTGCCCGAAAGGATCAGGTACGGGCCGATATTTGTGAAAATTTTAACGTTCCTGTAGGTTACGATACCTATGAGAAGCTGCTGGCCGATCCGGATCTGGATGTAATTTACGTTGCCCTTCCCAATAACCTGCATTTTTCCTTTGCCAGGGAAGCCCTGGAGGCGGGAAAGCACGTGATTTTGGAAAAGCCCTTTACCGTAACCTATGAGGAGGCTGCCCGTCTGGCTGCCCTGGCCCGGGAGAAAAAACGGTATCTCTTTGAGGCTATCACCAACCTGTACAATCCCAATTTCGCCAAAATTCAGGAGCTTCTGCCTAAGCTTGGAGACATTAAAATTGTGGAGATGAATTATTCTCAATATTCCAGCCGGTACGATGCCTTCCAGCAGGGGATCATCTGTCCGGTATTTGACCCGGCAAAGGCCGGTGGCGCCCTGATGGATTTAAATGTCTACAATATTCATCTGGCCACAGAGCTTTTTGGCCGTCCAAAGTCTGTGCACTATTATGCCAATATGGAAAGGCAGGTGGACACTTCCGGTATTCTCATATTGGAGTATCCCGACTTTCCATGTGTGTGTATTGCCGCCAAGGATTGCGGCGCTCCCTGCTGCATCAATATCCAGGGAAACAAGGGATGCATCCACAGCAGCTCCATGCCCAATGAGTTAAAGGAGTTTTCTTTTATAGAAAATAAATGTCAGCCAAAAACATACCAACTTGCCGATTCTAGTGAACGTTTGTTCTATGAGTTAGCTACCTTTGCTGCCTTGTATGAACGGAAGGATGAAGCTGCCTTTGAGAAACGGCTTTGTCACAGCCTGCTAGTCATGGAAGTTTTAGATCAGGCCCGAAGAGTCTAGCGTCCTTTTACAGGCTCTGCTCTGTCCGGATAATACTATCCTCCTGGGTCTGTGGGAACAGCACAGGGAGGCTTTAAATAGGCCTCCATCAACAACCCTGGAGACCAGAAATACGCAATCTAAATGTTATAAACCAAAAACCTACAAAAATCCCTGGAAAATCTCGATTGGAAGATTTTCCAGGGATTTCTTATACGCCACAAATAGTTAACTCTATAATAGAACCCTTCTCCTGTTTCTTTGCTTAGCGAATGGTCTTATACAGAGGACCATAGGCCTGGCAAGCTCTGTAATCCTGTCCCTCTTTGTCCATGCCAAAGGCGTTCCATGCGGTGGGACGGAAGATCTTATCCTCCGGTACATTGTGCATGCAAACCGGGATGCGCAGCATGGAGCACAGAGTAATCAGATCCGCACCAATATGTCCATAGCTGATAGCGCCGTGGTTTGCGCCCCAGTTATTCATCACATCATAGGCGGTCTTAAAGGCGCCTTCACCGGTGCATCTGGGCGCAAACCAGGTGCAGGGCCATGTATAGTCCGTTCTCTTCCACAGTACATCGGTTACCTGCTCTGGCAGTTTCACAGTCCAGCCCTCTGCAATCTGCAACACGGGCCCCAGACCCTTCACCAGATTTAGACGAATCATGGTGGCCGGCATCTCAGCCTCTGTCACAAACCGGGAGGAATATCCGCCACCGCGGAAATAGCCGTTGTCTGCCGCATTCCAGGTGGTTGCCGCCATAATGGCATCCTGGTCTGCCTCTGTTACATTCCACCACTCCTTCATGCAGGCATTTCCATTCTCATCCTTGGCCTGGCCACAGGCATCCAGACAAGCTGCACCAGAGTTAATCAGATGAATAAAGCCGTCTGCTTCCTTGGCTTTTCCATCAATATCATAGCCTGTAGCCTTCTTGACAGCATCGCCGCTCCAGTAAGTACGCACATCTGCAAAGATCTGAGCCCGGTTGGTGAGAAGCTTCATAAACATCATGCCAAGGCCGTTGAGCACATCGTTCTCTGTAGCCAGCACATAGGGCTCTCTGGCTCCGTTCCAGTCAAAGGAGGTGTTGAGCATAGCCTCGGGGAAATCGCAGTTGGGATAGAAATCAGTCCACTGTCTCTGTCCCTGGAAACCTGCTGCCAAGGCATTGTGACCAATGGCCTCCTCGGAAAACTTGGGATCAAGCTTATCGCTTCCACACATAAGATCTTTGATGATAACCATCATCTTTACTACAAATTCCCAATCCTTTTCCTTCTGCTCCTCAGACTTTTGCAGTTCAGGGGGATTCTTGTCAAAGCCAATCTTACATTTCTCCTTGGTCCACTTGAGAGCCTTCTGGAATTCCTCCTCATCGTAGATGCCCTCGGTCATCCGGCGAATGATTTCCACCTCATCCACAGACTCTACACGCATGCCCAGATATTCCTCAATAAAGGCTGAGTCAATGATGGAGCCGCCGATACCCATACAGATGGAACCAATCTGTAGATAGGATTTTCCTCTCATAGTGGCAGCAGCTACAGCCGCGCGGCCAAAGCGCAGCAGCTTCTCTTTCACATCCTCGGGAATGGAGGTATCATCTGCCTCCTGTACATCATGACCATAGATGCCAAAGGCCGGAAGTCCCTTCTGGGAATGGGTGGCCAGCACGGATGCCAGATACACGGCTCCGGGACGCTCTGTACCGTTAAAACCCCAAACACCTTTGATGGTCATAGGGTCCATATCCATGGTCTCTGCACCGTAGCACCAGCAGGGAGTCACAGTCAAGGTAATATCCACACCAGCTTTTTTAAATTTATTTGCACAGGCCGCTGCCTCGCCCACACGCCCGATGGTGGTATCCGCGATCACAACCTTCACCGGCTCTCCATTGGAGTAGCGCAGATTTTCCTCAAACAGCTTTGCCGCTGATTTTGCCATATTCATAGTCTGCTCTTCCAGGGAGCCCCGCACATCCAATGCGCCTCTTCTGCCGTCAATGGTGGGACGGATGCCGATCACCGGGTAATCACCTATCAATCTGTTTTTTGCCATGCTTTTACCTCCGCTTTCTTTTTGACCTTATTCATTATTACTAATAAGAGGAACTCACTTCCTTCTTTTATGTACCGATTATACAATAATTTTTGTCCAAATGCACGTAATTTTCTATTGGGATATGGACATTTTTTGTGATAATTAGTATACTGTAAGTAACAGCTAAGGAAGACCCAAGATAAGCGTGGAGGAAATCCCAGCGCAGAAAGGAGGCTGTCCATGAAAGCATTTCACGAGGTGCGCAGCTATGATTCCGATTTCATGGTCTGGCATTCCGCCTACCGGAACATCAGTTTCCTGGCTCACTGGCACAAAGAGATCGAGCTGATCTTTATCCGTTCCGGCTGCTGCCGTTTAAGCGTATCTGACCAGACATTTTTAGCCCGGACCGGAGATTGTGTGGTTTGCGAAAGCGGAGCCATCCATTACAGCGATTCCTTTGATCTGGACAACTCCCTGGATTTTGTTATTTTTGATACCAGTATTCTCAGCTCCATGTTTCAAAATCCCCATTTCACCCGGCCTCTGATTACCCGGGAGGAGCTTTTGAATTATGGCCTTTCGGAGGAACTGGAGCAGCTTATCCTGCTGGTGTCCAGAGAGCTTTCCCAGAAGCAGTCCTACTATCAGGAGATCGTGGAGGCCTCCCTCTGCCGCTTCTGGAATCTGCTGAAACGGCACCACCCCCGCAGTACGGAACACTCCCCCGCGGAAAACCGCAGGGAACATATGCTCACAGAGCTCCAGGCCCTGCTGGATTACATAGATTCTCACTACACGGAAAATATTTCTCTGGAATACGCCGCGGCTCGCATGAATTTTAGCCCCAGCTATTTTTCCAGAGTCTTTAAAAACCTGGTTGGCATTAATTTTGTCACCTATCTAAACCTGGTCCGGGTGGAGCAGGCCGCCAAACAGCTACGGGAGAGCAATCGCAAGGTCACGGATATCGCCCTGGACTGTGGCTTTAATAACATCCGCACTTTTAACCGGGTCTTTAAGGAGATTACCGGCTTTACACCCTCGGCTTTCTTGCTCCAGCCGGACCCGGACGCCTACAAAATGACTTATTACAACCGACGTTCCCTGGAAAAGCAATTTGTGGAAAACGACTCCATGACAATCATTACCCATAAGGAAGGGCACAAAAAACGGCCGGAAGCTTTCCGAAAATCTCTCCGGAATAGCGAATAGCGGCCCTATATAATCATTTATTTTATAGAAAAGAAAGGACTCCGCCTATGTCTGAAATGCCGGTTCTGTATCGGAAACGCCTGATTCCCAATGAATGCATTTTGCTGAAAAATGACAAAATCCTCTACCACGACCAACAATTCCTTATCACCCAATGGCATACCCTGCGCCCTAAAAAAGAGCTAGACCATGGCTGCTCCTGTTATCTTTTAAAGGAGGGCTGGAAGGTCAGCAAGTTTCTCAATGCTCAAAACCAGCTGATCTGTTGGTACTGTGACATTATTGACACGGAGTATGATGTCCGTGCAAACACCTATACCTTTATCGATCTGCTGGCAGATGTTCTGGTTTACCCAGATGGGCGCGTCCACGTGGTGGACCTGGACGAGGTCGCAGATGCCCTGGAGGAAAATCTCATCACCATTGAACAGATGAAATCCTGTATGCGCAAGCTTAACGCTTTGCTGGAAATTATCTATTCCGGAGAGCTTTTGCGGTTGCCTTGTATCTTAAAGATGGTGGATCTGGAATAGCACAAAAAATATGCCCGAAATACTCCCTGCTTCCCAAAGAGCATTTCGGGCATATGCCATTTATCTGATTTTACAGCTCCAGCTCCACTCTGCGCTTTGTCCTCTCATAGGGGATAAATTGTACTCCCGCTGCCTTCAGCATCCGCTTGGAGGCTATGATTGCCGCCGTGTTGGCATATTTATCACAGTCATAGATCACCGTCTTAATTCCTGCCTGAATAATGGCCTTGGCGCACTCGTTACAGGGAAACAAGGATACGTAAAGCTTCGATCCCTCCAGGCTTCCGCCTCGGTAGTTCAAAATGGCATTTAACTCGCTGTGGGTCACAAAGGGATACTTGGTCTCATTCTCCTCCCCCTCTCTCTCCCAGGGGAATTGGTCGTCATCACAGCCTAAGGGAAATCCATTATAGCCCATGGACAGAATTTTATTATCCGGACTTACAATGCAGGCCCCCACCTGGGTACCAGGGTCCTTGGAGCGCAGCGCAGACAGCTTGGCCACTCCCATAAAGTATTCATCCCAGCTGATATAATCCTTGCGTTTTCCTCCCATATTGCCACCCCTTTTTATTTAGTTCCAAAAATCCGGTCTCCCGCATCGCCCAGTCCCGGTACAATATACCCCATTTCATTTAGATGGTCATCCAGAGCTCCAATATAAATATCCACATCCGGGTGCTCCTGCTGCATGCGCTTCACACCCTCCGGAGCCGCAATGATGCACATAAAACGGATATTTTTTACACCCCGGTTTTTCAGCATCTGAATAGCTGCCACCGAAGAGCCACCTGTGGCCAACATGGGATCAACCACAAACACATCCCGCTCTGCACAGTCTTTAGGCACCTTGCAGTAATACTCCACCGGCTCCAGGGTCTCCTCATTCCTGTACAGTCCAATATGTCCCACTTTGGCTGAGGGAATCATCGCCAGCATGCCATCCACCATTCCCAGTCCTGCCCGGAGAATGGGCACAATGGCCAGCTTTTTTCCCACCAGCTCCTTGACCATGGTTTTGCAGATAGGCGTCTCAATCTCCACATCTGTCAGCTTTAAATCCTTGGTCGCCTCATAGGTTATCAGGCTGGCAATTTCTCCAATCATGTTACGAAAGTCCTTTGAGCCCGTCTCTGTCCTGCGGATCACACCAATTTTGTGCTGGATCAGCGGGTGCTCCATGACTACCACCTTTGACATTGGCATATCCTCCTACTCTTCTATCTGGCGTATTCTGTTTTTATGGCGCTCTTCATCGGAAAACGGTGTATTCAGAAAGGTATCCACAATCTTTACCGCCAGACCGGGACCTACCACCCGTCCTCCCAAAGCCAGCACATTGGCATCATTGTGCAATCTGGTGGCCTCTGCGCAGAAGCAGTCCGTACACAATGCCGCCCGGATTCCCGGAATCTTGTTGGCTGTAATGGAAATGCCAATGCCTGTCCCACAGATCAAAATGCCCTTCTCACATTCCCCTGACAGGATGGCCCCTGCCACCAGCTTGGCATACACCGGATAATCCACAGCAGCCGTGCTGTCACAACCAAAATCCTTGTATTCCAGGCCCTCCTTTTTCAGATACGCGATGATTTCCTGCTTCAATTCATAACCGCCATGGTCACAGCCTAATGCTATCATAGTCCCCATCTCCTTATCTATAATCTGTTTCCTTCTGCCCTTTATTATACGTGGAAACCCAGAAGGCGTCAATGGAGTTCTGGATTTTAATCGCTGTATCCTCAATAACCATAGTTCTTTTTCTCCACCCTGAGAAAAATCCCTGTCACCATCATGGCCATCATCTCCGCGGCAACTATGGAAAGCCAGATCCCGTCTACCCGCCAGATAAGGGGAAAGATCAAAACCGCCGCCACCTGAAAGATCAGCGTCCGCAAAAAGGAAATCACCGCGGAAACCAACCCGTTGCTTAAGGCAGTAAAGAAGGAGGAACCAAAAATAACATATCCTGAAAAGAGAAAGGAAAAGGCAAACAGAGAAAAGGCACGCACTGTCAAGTCCAAAAGCTCCTTGTCATAGCCTGTAAATACAAAGGAAAGAGGCCGCGCAAGCACCTGGGATGCCCCAAACATAGCCACCGCGAACATTCCCAGCAGTACAAGGCTCTTTCTTAACAGCCCTTTTAACTCCAGGCGGTTTTGGGCGCCATAGTGGTACCCGATAATAGGCGCCGTTCCTACGGAATACCCGATAAAAATCGCCTGAAATACTAGGCTCACATACATCAGCACCCCATAAGCCGCCACTCCGTCCTCCCCTACATATTTTAACAGCTGCAAGTTATAGAGCATGTTTACCAGGGACATGGATATATTGTTCAAAAGCTCCGATACTCCGTTGGTACAAGTCTTTAAAAGGGCTCTTCCGTCAAAATGGGTTCTGCCCAGCCGCAAAAGACTGTTGTTAGGACATGCAAAATAAACCAGAGGGATTCCTCCACCCACACATTGACTCAGAGCCGTGGCCACAGCCGCGCCTGCAAGTCCCCAGCGAAATACCGCCACAAACAGAGCATCCAGGACAATATTGGTGCACCCGGCTGCAATGGTCACATAAAGTCCCAGGGCAGACTTTTCTGCTGTGACAAATAGGCACTGAAATTCATATTGCAAAATAAAGGCTGGTATTGCCAGCAAGATAATGCGTCCGTAGGCAACACTGTCCTCCAAAAGCTGTCCCTGGGCTCCCAAAAGAACTGCCAGAGGGCGCAGGAAAATCAATCCCAAAGCTGCCAGAATCACACCGCAAATCCCAGATGTATACACAATCAGGGAAAACAGCCGCTGTGCTCTTTCTTTTTTCCCCTGCCCCAATGTCATAGCAATCAGAGCACCGCCCCCAGTTCCAAACATAAAGCCCGCGCAGCCCAGCATCATCAAAAAGGGCATGATAAAATTCACCGCTGTAAATGGGGTTTTCCCCACATAATTTGACACAAAAAAGCCGTCAACCACCCCGTAAATCGAGGTAAAAACCAGCGTGATCATGGAGGGCAGGGTAAACCGCAGTAATTTTTTATAATCAAAATGATCCGATAATGGAATCCTCATAAATACCTCCGTCTACAGCTCCTTCGCCTTCTCTCTGAGCGCAAGTAAAAATCGCTCCGTAAGCTCCAAATACATCTTCACATCCTCCCTCTGCCAGGAAGCAAGGATCTCATTCTCTGCCTGAAGTACCCGGATGGCAGTGCCCTTGGCCAAATGGATTCCCTTTTCTGTCAGGCACACATTCTTATTTTTAACACCCATAACCTCCAGGTAAACAATCCCCTCCGCCTCCAGCTTGCGCAGCGCGGAATTAATGGTCTGCTTGCTTAGTCCCGAGCGGTGACAGATATCCTGCAAGGGGCAGCTGTCCCCATTGTCACAAATGGTATAGAGAATAATCATGGCACTGTCAGACAATCCCAGCTTGTAAGATATATGGTGATAGACTCCCTCTATCTCCCCAAGTAAGTGGTTGAATCGCTTCATATCCTTCGAGCTGTATGGCTGCATAATAGATCTCCCTCCTTTAGTACGATTTCATACCATAATAACATAGTACGAAATCATACCATTGTCAAGGAATTTTAAGAATCTTTCAAAGGCTAACGAATTTTGTCGAAGTATCTTTCAAAAAAGCCTTGTGAAGTGCCTCAAATCCCCTCCTATATAATATAAACTTGGACGTCCATGGTCTTGATTTTATTGTGATCCTGTTTTAAAATATATTTAATGGGGATTTTGGAAATCTCAAGACTTGATAAGGAGGCCGCAGTATGCGCAAACGTATTTTGGTAGTGGATGATGACGAAATGAATTTGAAGAGAACAAGAATGATCCTGGAGAAGCATTACAATGTACTTCTTGCAGAATCAGGGCGGGAAGCTCTGGAAAAAATCAAGCGCGAGAAAATCGATCTGATTCTTCTTGATATAGCAATGCCCATTATGGATGGCATCGAAACCTTTAAACGTATGAAGAATTCCTCTGTGGAAATTCCTGTTATCTTTCTGACTGCATCTGGGTATGAGGATGATGTGAAAAATGCTATCAGCCTGGGGGCTGTGAATTACCTGAAAAAACCATTTTTTCCGAAGGAACTGTTGAAGCGGGTTGCTATGGGGTTGGAAGAAAAATGAGAACCAAAGGACAGACAAGTATCCATCTGCTTCTAGCCTGCATTGTCTCCATGTTTGGCACCATGCTGATCCTGATTATTCTCGCCATGTCATGGGAGCCGTGGATGATTCCGGTCATTTTGATCGGAAACACCCTGGTGTGGTGCCTCCACATTGCAAGGGCTGGATCAGAAACATTCTATGAAAATTTATGTGTCGGCTTATTGATGGTCGGATTCTTTTTCTTCGGGGTACATAAGATCTCTCTCTTTGATATCCCTGCCTTAGCCTGTATGTTAGTCCTTGTTTTTTCCATGTTTGACAAAAAGCGGCTGTTATATATGACAGCTGCCTTGTATGTAATGGAACTGTTGTACCACTTATTTCTTTTGGATACCATCACTTCTGATATGGGGACGCAGAATATGATTCGTCTGGGTCTTGGTGCCATTGTGGTGGCTGGTTCCATTGCCATTGCCAGGTATCGGATCCTCAGAAGGCTGGAGTCCCAGAAAAGACATGAGAGCACACTTGCACAGCTGGAAACCGCTGGGCGCCAGAACGCTGAATTTCTGTCCAATGTATCTCATGAACTTCGGACACCCATTAACATGGTGCTGGGAATCAGTGAGGTTATATTGGAAAAAGATATTTCCCCGGAGGTTCGGACAGACATGCAGTCCATACAGCTGGCTGGCAAACGGCTGTCCAACCAAATCAATAATATGCTTGACTATACGGAGATCGTGGAGGGAACCCTGACCCCAGCAAAAGAGCCCTATATGATCACATCTGTGCTCAATGATGTGATCACCATGACAGCTATGCAGAGCAGCAGGCACCAGCTGGAGATGGTATTTGATCTCGATCCCAAGATGCCGGCGGTTCTCATCGGAGATGCAGAAAAGCTTTCCCATGTTCTTAAGATCCTCATGGAAAATTCCATTAAGTTCACAGAAGAGGGCGGCATTAATTTGTGCATGGAATTCCGGCGGGAAAGCTATGGAATCAATCTGGTTATTGATATCTATGATACAGGGATTGGCATGAGCGATTCTCAGCTCACCCAGATGTGTGATGATTTTTATCAGGCAGATTCTGGAAGCAACCGCTTTGCTGGTGGTTTGGGTTTGGGGCTTCCCATTGCCCGGGGCCTGCTTCATGCTATGGGTGGCTTTATTCACTTTGACAGCAAAGAGCAGGAAGGCCTGCAAGCCCATATTACGCTACCGCAGGGTGTTGAGGATGACACGCCGGCAATGGCGCTCTCCCACCCAGAGCGGCTCTGTATCGCATGCTACTTCCGACCAGAAAAATACATCAGTGATGAGATTCGCAGATATTATGACAAGATGATCCTGCACATGGTGGAGGGACTTGGCATTGAAGGATATCAGGCACACAATTTTGATGGGCTCCTGAAGCTACAGCGCAACCATCCACTGACCCATGTGTTTATTGCCCAGGCCGAATATGAGGAGAACACCTCCTATTATGAGGATCTGGCCCGTAAACTCCGTGTGGTTGTGATCGCAGAGCGTGACTTTGTACAAAACAGAGACAGCAGGCTCCTGGTGATTCGCAAACCCTTTTTCGCCCTTTCCGTGGTCAATCTGCTCAATGGCGAGATGAAGGAAAACGGATTTGGAGAAGCCCAGGCCGCAGGTCGCAAACCTTTTTCCTGCGCAGGAGTCCGGGTTCTGGCCGTGGACGACGAGGAGATGAACCTGGTGGTAGCCAAAGGCGTTTTGGGTAGCTATGGAATACAGGTGGATACCTGCCTCAGTGGTAGAGAGGCAGTGGAGCGATGCGCCTCCACTTCCTATGATATTGTTTTCCTGGATCATATGATGCCTGGCTTTGACGGTGTGGAAACCCTGAAACGGATACGTGAGATCAACAATGGAATGTACCAAGATCTGCCAGTAATCGCTTTGACTGCAAATACTATCAGCGGTGCAAGGGAAATGTTCCGAAATGAGGGCTTTACGGAATTTATACCCAAGCCCATTGATCGCGCTGTTCTAGAACGGGTACTGCGCAAAGTATTGCCAAACAACTATATCCAGTACGCCGCTGCACCTCAGAAGGACAGCAAACCGGAAAAAGCTGCGCGGAAAAAGGGACGCTCCAAAAAAGCTACAGGAGAAAAGAGGGGTCTCCAAAAGTCTGCCCTGCAAAAAGCCGCTTCTGGGACTCGGTCCCGGAAGAAAGCTCCTCGAAATGCAGTTCAGCCGGAGACAAATCTGGCTTCATCGGATGCAAAGGATTTTGCCTCTCATTCCAAACAGGAAGCATTCCTACCGGAGGTGGAGCTTCAGGAGTCTGCCTCTCAAGTAGTTTCGGATGTGCTCCTGCCAGCGGAGGATTTCCACAGGTCTGCTTCGGAAATGGGCGTGGAGACTGCTCCTTCTCAGGTGGATCAAGATGCACTTCCCTTTGCGGGTGAGAGCTTGGAGTCTGCCTCCTCACAGGATGACTTGGATGTGCTCCTGCCGGAAATGGATGTGGAGACTACTCCTGCCCAGATGGATCAAGAAGCATTCCCCTCTAAGGAGGAGAACCTGGAGGCTGTTTCCCAAGTGGAGCAAGAGTCCTTCCCGTCAAAAGAGGAAAAAAACTTGGACGATTTCCTATCCAAAGAAAAGCAGGATTTGGATGAATTGTCCCAGGCAAAAGAGGACCTGAACAAGGACGAGAATAAGGACTTGGAGAATTTCCTGAACAAAGATGTAGACGACTTCGATGACTTCCTGAACGAAGACCAAGAGGACCTGGACCATTTCTTGGATGAGGACGATTTAGACGATTTCCTGAACCAGGATATAGAAGACTTCGAGAATTTCTTGGATGAGGACGACTTAGACGATTTCTTGAACCAGGATGAAGACGACTTAGACGATTTCCTGAACGGGGATGAAGACGACTTAGACGATTTCCTGAACGAAGACTTGGAAGACCTGGACCATTTCTTGGATGAGGACGACTTAGACGATTCTCTGGATGACGATGAGGACCAAGAGGACTGGGACGATTCTCTGGATGACGATGAGGACCAAGAAGACTGGGACGATTCTCTGGATGACGATGAGGACCAAGAAGACTGGGACGATTCTCTGGATGACGATGAGGACCAGGAGGACTGGGACGATTCTCTGGATGACGATGAGGGCCAAGAGAAAGGCACACTCTTTACCCCTCTGGCCCAAATTGGTATCAACGTGCAGCTGGGCCTGGATTATTGCTGTGGAGAGGAAGATTTCTATATGGAAATGCTGCAAATGTTCTGCTCCCAGGCTGTGGATAAACGGGCGGAGCTTGTCTCCCTCTATGAGGCTGCCAACTGGGCAGATTATACAGTCAAGGTCCATGCTTTAAAAAGCACAGCCATGACCATTGGTGCGGAACTGCTGGCCGAACAGGCCAAGCTGCTGGAACAAGCTGGCAAGAAAGGAAACATAGGATATATCCGGCATGATCACCCTGCACTACTGCGCCTGTATGACCAAGTATGCGAGACCATTGCCAAATTATAAACCAGAAACAGGAGGGAGCACAGGGTGTTAAAAAAGTGGTTTGAAATAATCTCTGACCATAAAATCAGTTTACGAGAACGTATGTTCCTCGTTGTCACGGGCGTCTGTATGGTTGCGCTCATGATCATTCTGCCTATGGGAAGAAGTCTTGTAAATTTTTTGATCCTGGGGGCAAGCCTTATCTGTACAGTCGTGGTCGTAAAGGTTAGCGTTCAGAAAAAATGCATTCATGGGGGAGCTACGATTATTTCCATTCTCCTTCTTTTGCTTTTCCCCTTAAGCTTTTTTACGGCAGGTGGGTTTTACAGCGGCATGCCTGAATGGTTTGTGCTTTGTTTTATTTATATTAGCATTACTCTGGAGGGAAGACGAAAGGCTACCTTTTTCTTCCTATGTACAGTGGAAACACTGCTCTGTTATTATATTGCTTTTTATTTTCCAAAATTTGTTGCGCAGAACACCCAGCGCCATTCATTCTTTGATTCTGCCACCTCCGTGATTCTGGTGGGTGTGCTGACCAGTGTGTTGCTGCTGTTTCTGAAGAGGCTTTATGAGGAAGAAAATGAGCTTTCCAGGCAGCAGAAAAAGGAGATCGAGGAGCTGAACAAGGCAGAGAACCATTTTTTCTCCAGCATGAGCCATGAGATCCGCACACCCATCAACACCATCATTGGCTTGAATGAAATCATTCTCCGGGGAGATATCCCGGAAGATGTGGCCGAGAATGCAAGAAATATTCAGGGTGCCAGCAAAATGCTGCTGACGCTTATCAACGATATTCTGGATCTATCCAAAATTAAGTCCGGAAAAATGGAGATCGTAAATGTTTCCTATGAAACCGGAGCACTTTTTTCTGAAATCGTCAATATGATCTGGATCAAGGCCAAGGAAAAGGGGCTGGAATTCCGGTTACATGTGGATTCCTCCATCCCAAGTATGCTCTGTGGTGATGAGGTTCGCATAAAGCAGGTGCTAATCAATCTGTTAAACAATGCCGTAAAATATACAAGTGAGGGCTCTGTCACCCTTTCCGTCCGGTGTGAGCGCCTGACGCTGAACCGGGTACGTGTCTGGTATTCTGTGGAGGATACTGGATTGGGCGTAAAAAAGGAGAATATTCCTTATATTTTTAACGCCTTCAAGCGGGTGGATGAAGAAAAAAATCGTCATATTGAAGGTACTGGGCTGGGCCTGAGCATTGTACATCAGCTGGTAGAGCTGATGGGCGGCGAGATCAGTGTTAACAGCGTCTATACCAAGGGGTCCACTTTTATTGTAGTGCTGGAGCAGGATATTGTGGATGAGAAGGAGCTGGGTACCTTTACCCTGGCCTCCCGGGCGAGAACCCGCGACGGCGAACAGTACAGACAAAGTTTTGAAGCGCCGAAAGCTCATATCCTGGTGGTGGATGACAATGAAATGAATCTGATGGTGGTAAAAAAATTGCTTTCAGCCACAAAGATCCAGTTGGATGTGGCATTGAGCGGCGCCGAATGTCTGCGGCTAACCCAGAAACAACATTACGATGCCATTTTGATGGATCATCTTATGCCGGAGATGGATGGAATCCAATGTCTGCACGCATTGCGTATGCAGCCAGGAGGCCTCTGCCAGGATGTGCCTGTAATCGCTCTGACCGCCAATGCGGGAAGCGACAATCAGCTCCTCTACCGGAAGGAGGGCTTTAGCGGCTATCTGGCTAAGCCTGTCAGCGGCGCCCTGCTGGAGGCAGCTGTTTTAAGTATCCTGCCAAAGGAACTGGTAAAGCTTAGTGAGGAGGCTATTCAGTCAGAGATTGGAAAAGATGTCCTGATCTTTGAACAGTCAAAGCGGCGCTCACTTATGGTCACAACAGACAGTGTATGCGATCTTCCAGAATCCCTGAGAAAGGAATTTGGTATTTCCATATGTCCCTACTACGTCTGCACAGAACAGGGACGATTCCTGGATGAGATAGAGATCAAGGCCGATGAGCTGCTTTCCCATATGGCCGTAGGGAATCATGGATTTTCCCAGGCACCAGATGTGGAGGATTACGAAAAGTTTTTTGCTGAGAAGCTTACCGAAGCCCAAAATATCATCCACATTACCATGGCAAAGCATGCCAGCCAGGGATATGCCAACGCCCTGGAAGCCGCCAAGTCCTTTGAAAATGTTACTGTGCTGGATTCCGGACATCTCTCCAGCAGTATGGGGCTGTCCGTGTTATACGCCGCCTATATGGCAGAACACCATGTCCCAAAAACGGAAATTGTAAAGACCGTGAAAAAGCTCCGGCGTTATATTTCCTCTGCCTTTATCATTGACAGTACCCATATGATGTGTCAGGCTGGGCAGATATCCAAGCGGGTACAGATTCTCTGCGATGCCTTGCTGCTGCACCCGGTCATTGTGCTTCGAAAGAGCAAGATGGTTGTAGGCAGCATGGAGATGGGCAGCTTTGCACATGTTGCCAAGCGCTATATTCGAAAGTTGCTTATGAATACGGGAAATATTGATCGGCGTATCCTATTTATTACCTACGCCGGGATGGATGCCAAAAGCCTTCAGTACATCCAGAATCTGGTAAAGCAGTACTGTCCTTTTGAGCGAGTTTATCTGCAAAAGGCATCCTCTGCCATTGCCAGCAACTGTGGTCCAGGCTCCTTTGGTCTGTTGTTTATGAAAAAAAATGAAGCTGTTATTTCCTTTTCGGAAGCTTCAAAATCAAACGCCATGAATGGAGCTTCCCAGGAGCCCCTTTGATTCACAAATTCTACAGAAATCCTTTTTAAATTATACCGGGGAGACAGGAAAGTGATG
Organism: Lachnospiraceae bacterium; assembly: GCA_022791975.1. GTDB lineage: Bacteria > Bacillota > Clostridia > Lachnospirales > Lachnospiraceae > RGIG4284. Next base: position 137,727 of record JAAWAC010000012.1, read on the forward strand.
TCTCCCCGGTATTTTTATCGGAAGTTGAGTACCCACCGGTTTTCTGACTGATAATAGATCAGCCATGCTCTTATTTTCTGCCCATGGAGCACCAGTGTACAGTCATATTCTATGGAAGGGATTCCCGCATATCGTTTCTTCTCTTGAGAGTGCACGGCGATCTCCCGAATTGTCTGGATCTCCCCATTCTCATCCTGTATCTTCAGCATCAGTGGCATAACCTTTCCTGTACTGGTAAACCAACACTCACAGGCGATCTTCTTCTGTGTCCCTCTCACACTGCCTGCATCTGCTTTTGGCGGATTTGTCCCAACTCCAAATGCCATTGCCCATTCCCCCTTTATAGAAACACTTTATCATAATCCACAGACCGCTTCTCCCTGGATATACCTCCGCTCATATGATCAATGGGCTGATTTAAGAATACGGCGCGCATCACCGCATCCGCTCCAAAGCGGCTCCTTATCCCATCCACAGTCTGATCCATCTTGCTAAGCTTCTCATAATCAATCTCGTCAAAAATACTTCCCTGTCTTCCCAGATCTGCACCATTTACCCTGCTGGTATGCACACCCAGATGACGAATAGGCCTGCCATTCCACAATTCCCCAAACAGCTGGCAAGCAGCCTCATAAAGCTCCCATGTTAAATCTGTAGGACTCTGTAATTTTTTCTGGTGAGAGACATAGGAGAGATCTCCATACCGGATTCCCACAGATACCACACAGATTTGCACCTGATCCCCGCGCAGACGATTGCCTACGGTCTCGCAAAGAGCCAGAAGTACCTGTTCTGCTGTCTCCGTATCTGTCACATCATAAGGCGTAGTGGTGCTATTCCCATACCCCTTATTTGCCGGGGGTTTTGCCAACACCACAGAAAAATCGATCCCATGGGAAAATCCCCAGATAATCTCTCCCTGCTTTTTCAGCATGCCTTTTAACCAGGCCGGATCTGCCCTAGCCAGCTCCCCAATAGTCCGTATTCCCATAGACAATAGCTTTCCCGCGGTGGCCCGCCCCACAAAGAACAGATCCGATACGGGTAATGGCCACATCTTCCTTTTGATCTCCTCCGGATACAGGGTATGCACCTGGTCCGGCTTCTGGAAATCGGAGGCCATCTTTGCCAGCAGCTTATTGCTGGACACTCCCACATTAACCGTAAAACCCAGCTCCTTCCGGATACGATCTTTGATCTGCACCGCCACTTCCTCCGGTGAACCGAAAAGATGACAGCTTGCACTCATATCTACAAACGCTTCATCAATGCTGTATTGCTCCACCACATCCGAATATTCCCTGAGAATCTCCATAAAAGCAGCCGAACATTTCTCATACAGGCTGTAATTGGGCGGCACCAGCAACAAATCCGGACATTTTCTCATGGCTTCCAGAATAGTCTCCCCAGTCTTGATCCCATAGTCTTTGGCCGGGATAGATTTTGCCAGTATAATCCCATGCCTCAGGGTAACATCCCCACCAACCGCAGAAGGGATTTCCCTGAGATCCTGCCCTCCTCCTTTGTGCGTCAGACGGTAAACGGCCTCCCAGGAGAGGAAGGCCGCGTTCACATCTATATGAAAAATAATACTTTTCAAACGTATGTTCACCTCCTGTAAGAGAATTGTATCAAACACACGTTCTCATTTCAACCGGTAATTACTACCTTATTGGACCAAGTCCCCCAGCCCTAAAAGGGCATGCATTTCGTGCTAGAACAAGCTCATTTGCTCATAGTCTGCCTGACGCTCCAAAAGGCAGGGTATTTTATGGAGAATGGTTTCTGTCCTTGCATGGTCCAGCATCCACGCTACAATCTCCTCCTGTTCAAGAATCAGGGGCATGCGGTCATGTACTGGTTCCATGGAGGCATTGGCCGCTGTGGTAAGGATCACAAACCGCTCCCCATCCTCATACTGCCTACAAATGCCCGCCATAAACAACACGGAGGCATCCCTCCTGCGAAAGGTATTCTTTTCCCTCCTGGGATTCCACTCATAGAAGCAGGTGGCAGGGATCGCAATTCGTCGGTGCAAAATACTCTCCCGAAACAGAGGCTTTTCCAGGGCAGACTCGCTTCTGGCATTAAAAATCAGCTGTTTTCCCTGAAATCCAGGGAACCCCCAGTGCTGCCATGCACAACACATAGCGCCATTTTTTCCTGATAAAACCGGTGCCTTTTTACCCGGACAGATATCGCCTGCAATAATCTTTTCCACTGCCCTCCGGGAATCCTGCCTCTGTTTTTTCTCCATCTGCTGGATCAGCTTTTCAATCTCTCGGGCTGTCTCATCATCTACATAATATCTGCCGCACATTCCAATGCTCTCCTGTATGCCTTTCTCTATCTCACTGTCTATTCTGCCCTGCCACAACCATTCTCATACCCAGGACATGTTAGCCTCCGTGTATTTTTGTCCACGGAGGCTACTGTATCCCATATCCCTTGTTTTTCTAAAATCTGCTTAGTAGTTCTCTTCCCGCACTTCAAAATAGCTTTGGGGATGATTACAGGTGGGACAAACCTGGGGAGCCTTAGTCCCCACCATAATATGTCCACAGTTGCGGCATTCCCATACCTTCACCTGGCTCTTTTCAAACACTGCTGCTGTCTCCACATTTTTAAGTAATGCGCGATATCTTTCCTCATGGCGCTTCTCAATGTCCCCCACAAGCCTAAATTTAGCAGCAAGCTCCGGGAATCCCTCCTTCTCTGCCGTCTTGGCAAAATCCTCATACATATCTGTCCACTCATAGTTTTCTCCATCCGCAGCGGCGGCCAGATTTTCCTTTGTATCACCGATTCCATTTAGCTCCTTAAACCACATCTTGGCATGCTCTTTCTCATTATCTGCTGTCTTCAAAAACAGAGCTGCAATCTGCTCATAGCCTTCCTTTTTGGCAGCCGAGGCAAAATAGGTGTATTTATTCCTTGCCTGAGATTCCCCTGCAAATGCTGCCTCCAAATTCTTTTCTGTCTGTGTTCCCGCATACTTTGTTGTTTTCATTTTTCTTTCCTCCTTGTCATGCTTTCACGACCTGCCATGTATGGCAGTATCGGTCAAATGGTTAACTTCCATCTTTAAAGCTATCATCGACGCTTTTATTCTTTTTCTCTGCATTGGGGGCAGAGATAGAATACCTTTAAATCATAAAATATAATTCCTTCCCCAAGCTGCCTTTCCAGACTTCCCGTCAAATCCTCCAGGTTGATATCGGATAACATACCACATTTTTTGCATACCAGATGGTCGTGCTTCTGGATTTTATCATAGCGGTCCGGAGAACCCTCTATGGACATTCTCCGTATCATGCCCCTCTGACACAAAGTATTTACATTATTGTATACGGTTGCCTGAACCACCTTAGGCTGTGTTTTTTTTAGTTCTAAAAAAATCTGTTCCGCTGTCATATGCCCTTTGGAGTGATTTATTAATTCTAATATAAGCTTTGCATATTTGGTCACTTCCTCACCGCCTCTATTTTAGAATTATTCTAATTATAATATGTTGTTCCATATTTGTCCAGGGTTTTCAAAAAAATTTAATACATCCCCTTTCCCAGAAAGTCTCGCCTCTCCGAAAGGGGATGTATTGTAGTACACTATAGATCCAGTCTAAACAACCGGATTTTACATTTCAGGCATTGGGGCGGTGTAAAATCCCAGCTTGTGGAAGTTATACCAATCCCGGATTTTTTCTTCATCCGCAACATGCAGGGCCAGCAAAAGCTCTTTCGCAAACTCCATGGGGGCTGTACCGTTGGCTGTTATCACATTTCCGTCACGGACTGCCTGTCTGGCAATAAATTTTGATTCTCCTGTATAATTACAGCCAGCCCATTGCTTTAAGTCATTCAAGTCATTGCCTGTATGAAACACCTGATTTAAGACTCCCACTGTTCCTAAAAAGCCTGCCGCGTCGCAGATTCCACCTATGATTCTTCCTTTTTTCTCACAGTCCTCCACAAGCGTCCGGACCTGCCTGGAATGTTCCTCCCTCCAGGTCATCCCCCCAATCAGGACAAGAGCCTCATAATCCTCCGGGGCAGACTCGATATCATAGTCTGGCATTGTCCTGAATCCACCAATGGATAAAACCCCATCCTGGCATATAGATACCGTTTTGATCTCATATTGCCCCTGCCCCAGCATATGGATAGCCGACGCGATATATGCCGCTTCCCAATCTGCATACTGTGGTAAAATCACAAATAAAATAGTCTTTTTCATATGGATCTGCTCCTCTCAATTTCTAGTACTCACATAATGCATCTTAAAGAATATTATAATATATCATACAGGAAATGTATACTTACGTTTATGTCTCTTTTGGTGAAAACCAGCATTTGGGAAAAAGGTATTGTCAAGGGAAATAGAGTGATGTATAATTTAAAATTGATATGCAAATAAAGACATCTATTTCTTGAAGGAAGGGCTGCCGTTGGATAATACCAAGACCCGAATTATTTTTGCAACCATGAAGGCCGTGCGTCAGTATGGTCTGGAAGGAATGCGTATCCAAAATGTCAGTGACCTGGCAGGCATTTCCCCTGGAGCGCTGTACCGCTACTTTGAAAGTAAAGATCAGTTAATCATAGAATGCTTTACCTATGTGGACAAACAAGCTGCGGCAATCTTCGAACATTTAAAGTTTAATCCACTGACCATGCTTACCGATCCCATGGGAACCGTTAAAAGCTTGTGGCTGCCTTATTTCCGTTTTTGGGTAGCTCATCCAGATGAAACTGTTTTCTATCATCGGTTTCGGGACAGTACATTTTTTCCAAAATATGATAAGGACCGAGATTTCACCTATTTTAATACATTTATTGGTATGGTTCAACTTTTCAAAAAGGTCTTTCCAGCACTGAACCAAATCAACCAGGATTTATTGTGGCTTCACGTTCTCACATCCACGGTGATGTATGCCAAATATGTGGTGGAGGGGACACTCCCCAATAATCAGGAAACCGAAGAAACCATATTTCAGTTGCTGACCACTGGCTTAAGCGGTTATCTAAAGCCAGCGAACAAAAAAAGAAAAAAACAGAAATAAATCCTCTACTGCTGACAAGGTGATCTGTTTTTGACAAGAAAATAAATATTTACTTACACATTTGGGAACACCAACTATTTTTTCTTATTTATATATCAATACTTTGACGATTTAATACCAGAAATATCTAAAGAAATCCCATGAGGAGTGTGCAAATATGGAAAAAATACTGATTGTTGACGACAGCGCCGTGCAGGCTGCCCAATTAAAAGCCATTTTAGCTGAAGAATATGATATTACCATTGCACAAACGGCTGAGGACGGGCTTCGCCGAGCAAGCAGGGAAAATTATTCTCTGATTCTGCTGGACGTAGTGATGCCTGGCATGGATGGTTTTACACTGCTGAAAAAATTGCAGGAGGAAATCATTACCCAGAGCATCCCGGTTATTTTGATCACCAGCCTTTCCGATGTGCAAAGTGAGCAGCGCGGACTTGTATTAGGAGCTGTTGACTATATTACAAAGCCCTTTCATTCTCCCATTGTAAAGGCTCGGGTTGACACACATATCAAGCTGTATAATTACCGGAGACAAGTTGAGGAGCAATCCATGACAGATCAGTTGACTGGAATTGCCAACAGGCGCAGGTATGAGCGTTACAGCATTACCAAATGGCATGAAGCTGCCCGGCTGCAAATCCCGTTTTCTATCTGTATGTTTGATATTGACCACTTTAAAATATTTAACGATACCTTTGGACATCCTGCCGGAGATAAAGTCATCACCGCCGTCGCCAAAACAATATCCTCTCATCTGCATCGCAGCACAGATTTTTTTGCTCGTTACGGAGGGGAAGAATTTGTAGCGCTTTTTTGGGGAGATCCCTCGGATAAGGTGTTTGCGTATCTGAAAAAAATCCGCCAAGCGGTGGAGGATCTTCACATTCCCCACGCTCCATCTGTGTCTAAATGGGTCACGGTCAGTGTGGGAGGAGTCACCGCCATTCCCCACGCGGAAAGTTCCTATTCCTTTTACTTAAAAATCGCTGACACCATGCTGTATGACGCAAAAAGGAATGGACGTAACATGGTGGTATGGGCTGATGAGCACATGCTTCAGTTGTGGGAAAAAGACATACAGAGTGACTTGAAATAACGACATGAAATACTTTGTAAATATAACGATTTTGTCAAATAAACCAATCACCAGACAGGCAGGAAAACAAAAAAGTGGAACCCTCGCCGGTTTCCGAAGTTCCTCTCATATATCCTCCCTGTCTGGTGATGATCTCCCAGGCCAGATAGAGACTCCTACCTACTCCTGGCTTGTCATATACCTTCCCCTCCCGGTAAAACCGTCTAAAGATGGCTGCCTGACGGCTCTTCGGAATGCCTCTGCCTGTCTCACTTACATCCACCTCTACATACCTATCCCACGGTTCCACTGACAAGGAGAGCTGTACTCATACTACTGATTTAAATACTTCAAAATCCCCAGATGAATGGCCCAGGCCAGCTTCTCCTGGTAGTCCTCATCCTGGAGCAAGCGGCTTTCTTCCCAGTTACTTAGGAACCCGCACTCTGATTATGTTCCAGACGGAGCAAATTTCCATGACAATCGGAACTGGCCTGAAAAGCTTGAGGGCGTGATGGGGATATTATAGATAATCTGTCTCCATAGGGGGCCATGATTGTCCGTGGGATGATTCATGAAATCCGTAACATTAGATAGGGAATTGCTTTTGTTCCGATAATGGAATATAATGTGGAGTGCCAGGAGGTTTTGGATATGGAATACTTAACAACAGTAGAAATGTCTAAGCAGTGGAATATTAAAAGCCTAGAGATGAGCGATGCAAAAAAGTACAATCTCAAAGCAACTATCATGGGTAGGATTGAAAATTAGAAGAATATCCACTATAGCATGAGCGTAATAAACTGTGAAAAATTGTGATGTGGAAGGGAAATATCATGTTCTACAAAATGATTGAAAATGCCCGGGACAGATGGTATGCGTCTGCTGAATGTACCATAACATCCATGCTTGCTTACATAGAAGCAAAAGGTATGCTGCGTGATGCGCAAATTAGCGCGATTAAAACATATCTTTTTTTGAAGATTTATTGTGAAAGCAGACCGCTTGCAGATTTATTCAGCGAGGGTAAATTTAATACACTTGATTTAGATAGCGCGGAGATATCGAAAACCGTCCGCAGATATTTGGAGCAAAATACAGCCGCTGCGGCGCTGTTCGAATGTTCCTGTCTAAAAAGCGATAAGGGGGAACAGGTTTCAAAAAAATTAGAGGAGTTTATAAAAAAGACACCGGAAGATGCTGATTACAGGAAATTTTTCAGGGATGCATTTTATGGTGTTTCTTATACGGATTACCTTTTTAGTCTGCCCATGGGAGCAGGGAAGACCTATTTAATGGCGGCATTCATTTATTTGGATTTGTATTTTGCGAGGAACGAACCTCTGAATCCGGCATTTGCCCATAATTTCATTATATTTGCACCATCAGGATTAAAATCTTCTGTGGTTCCAAGTTTAAGGACAATACAAAAGTTCGATCCATCATGGGTGCTTCCGGAACCAGCAGCATCAGAGATCAAAAGAATGGTGTCATTTGAGGTGCTTGACCAGAGTAAAACGTCTAAAAAATCAAATAAGACGAAAAATCCTAATGTACAGAAAATTGCAAACCATCAGCCCTTGTCAGAATTATTTGGCTTTGTAGCTGTTACAAATGCAGAAAAGGTGATTCTTGACCGTATTCAGGAAAAGGATGGACAGATTACACTGTTTGATGAGAGTGATGATGACAAGGATAGACAGGCAAACGAACTCAGGAACCTGATTGGAAAGCTCCCTTCTCTGTCAATTTACATTGATGAGGTTCATCACGCTGTGAAAGATGAAATCAAGCTTAGGGCTGTGGTTAATAAGTGGGCAGAAAATAATACCATAAATTCCGTGATCGGTTTTTCCGGTACGCCTTATCTGGAGAAAGCGGAAAAGATATGGGTTTCAGAAAAGCTGTCTGTCGCTACTGCTGAAATTGCAAATATTGTGTTTTATTATCCCTTAGTGAAAGGTATCGGGAATTTTTTGAAATCTCCCATTGTAAAAATTTCACAAATTGCTGACAGTGTCAGGATTATTGAAAAAGGTACACGGGAATTCCTGGATGATTATAAGGATACCATGTATGATGGCGGTCTTACAGCAAAACTTGGCATTTATTGTGGAAGCATTGAAAAACTGGAAGAGACCGTATATCCTCTTGTATCCCGCATTGCGACGGAATATGGAATACAGAGTGATGCAATCTTAAAATTTCATAAAGGAAATAAACAATATCCGCAACCCGCGGATAGTCAAATGCAGTTTGATACGCTTGACACCCCTTTGTCAAAAATACGGATTATTCTTTTGGTCCAGATTGGAAAAGAGGGGTGGGACTGCCGGAGTTTGACAGGTATCGTTCTCTCTCAGGAGGGCGACTGCCCGAAGAATATGGTTTTACAGACATCCTGCAGGTGTCTGCGTCAGGTGGTAAAAAACAATGCGGAAACGGCGATTATCTATGTAAATCCGGATAATGCAAAAAAGCTAGAATCCCAATTACAGCAACAGCATCATATTTCTCTGCAGGAATTTATCAAAGGGAATGACAATGGTATTACATTGCAAAGATATGACCGCACAAACTATTTGAAACTTCCAAAGATTGATTTTTATCAGCTCTGCGTAGAGTATGATACGATTGTTGCTTGTGAAGCAATGCCTGAAACGCAAATACCGTTATCTGCGGAATCTGCGAAAAAAGATTTGGATATAACAAAAGTTACGGATTTTTCTATGAAGATATCGGGCAGAGAATTTGACGATACGGAACGGGGTAACAAACAGGCAACGTTTATCTCATGGCTCTATGAGATAGCGAAGGAAAGTTTTGGCACATTGCGAATAGAAGAACTGCTACAATATAAAGCGCTATTGCAGGAAATTTATCTGAAGATAACATATCAGGAAGGTGTTCGGTATTATAGTTCTAAGTATGACATTTCGGCTGTAAATGCTAATATTCGTAAAGCTTTTACTGGGAAACGTGATTTTACTTCTTATGAAGAAGTGATACCACAGCAATCGGGATTATTGAACATTAAGAACTTTACAAAGGAAATACATACAGAGCATGTAAAAAATTATTATCCGGAGCAGGAAGTGGTCGAAAACATTATTTTGGATGATAAGGGAAAGCGAAAGATGGATCCAAAAATTGTTGATGCCATAGAAGCGTTGGAGAGTACGGGAAATGCGGCAAATATAATGGCTGCTGCTTTATTGCGTAAGCAGATAAGTTCCCATCCGCAAAGGGATCGATCTTTTCATTATCTGCCTTATCATATGGACAGTGGATTCGAACTGACATTCTTAACGGAAGTGCTGACATTACCGGAAATAGAGCGTTATAATCTTGAGGTTTATTATAACGGGGATCACGCTATGACAGAGTTCAAGATTAAATGCTACAAGAAATTAAATAGAAAATGGGTGTATGTAGGGATTTATACCCCTGATTTTCTCATCTTACAGCGTCAGAACGGACAGATTCATAAGGCTATTATAGCTGAAACAAAAGGTGATATTTATAAGAATGATCCAAAATTTCAGGATAAGCGTATCTTTATGGAAACAGAGTTTGCAAAACAGAATAATAAGGCATTTGGTTACAAGCGGTTTGACTATTTGTATCTGGAAGATGTGCTACCAGAAAATGAGCGACTATCCATTACACACACAAAAATAATGGATTTTTTTGCAAAGGAGGAATAAAAAATGCCGATGAAGTATGTTCCTTTTGTACCGGAGCCAGTTGAGGGACAGGCAGTTCTTGGTAATTTTAACAGAATACTGAAATACCGCGGCGCAGATGATGTGTCGATGGTTTTGCAGCGGGGAATGCCACTTTATGAGATGGAGAAGAAGGAAAGGGTTGGCAAAAGCGATAGTGGCAATATGGTCATTCGGGGGGAATGTGTATCGGCATGTGCTTATCTAAAGGAGCATGGAATACGGGTTGACCTTGTATACATAGATCCTCCCTTTGCCAGCGGGGCTGATTATGGGAAAAAAGTCTATGTCCGCTGTAATCCCAAGCTTGCGGAAGCCATGCGGCAGGCAGAGGAAGAACTTGATTTGGATGAGTTGAAAGCATTTGAAGAAAAGATGTACGGAGATATTTGGGATAAGGAAAAATATCTTAATTGGATGTATGAAAATCTTATGGCAATTAAGAGCGTTATGAGCGAGACGGCATCTATTTATGTGCATTTGGATTATCATATAGGGCATTATGTGAAGATTCTGCTGGATGAGATTTTTGGGGAGGATAATTTTATCAATGAAATTGTTTGGTGCTATAATGGTCCCGGTTCTCCCGGAATGAGGCAGTTTAACAGAAAACATGATACCATTTTTTGGTATGCGAAGTCTTCAGACTATTGTTTCTTTGATCAGCACATTCGAGTAAAACATAATGAAAAGACACTTGAAAATTTTAAAAAAGGGTTGGAAGGTTCGGGGTTTATCAGTAACAATTATGATTTAGATGCAAAGGGAAAAATACCAGAGGATTGGTGGCAATTTGCGATAGCCGGTCGTTTTCCGATTGACGGTATAAAACGGGTAAATTATGCAACCGAAAAACCGTTTGCATTGGTGGAGAGAATTATACAGGCTTCTTCCATGGAAGGTATGTTAATAGCGGATTTTTTTGGTGGCAGCGGCGTTACTTCGGCAGTTGCACATAAACTTGGCAGAAAGTTTATCCATTGTGATATAGGAATTAATTCTATTCAAACAACTCGTGACCGTCTTTTCACAGATGGAGCGCAATTTGATGTATTTGAGATTCAGGATGGAGTACAGCTTTACCGGAATCCTGTACAAACAATGGATAAAATAAAATCTCTGGTTCAGGGGCTAAAGCAGGATGATACATTAAGTTCCTTTTGGGCAGGATCAATCTCTGACAGCAAGATTGGAACAATTCCTGTGTATATTCCAAATTTGGAGGACAGCACTTCAAAGCTTTTGGATACCGTTCAGATGAACCGTATTATCCATCAGGCAATACCAGAGCTAGAAAGTACTGTAAACAAGGTAATTGTATATTATATTGACCTTGCAGATCGAAAAGAAATGGAAGAATTTATCAAGAATGATGATAGTACAACGGTGGAGATAGAATTGCGTGATTTGAAAAATATTCTGGATGATGTCGTGATTGGGGATTATGCAGAGTTTCATTGTGAGCCGATACAAGAGGATTTATTTCGCGGATATGCCGTTACAATAGACAGATTTGTTAGTGACCGCGTGATTCAGAAAATCAGGGAATTTAATCAAAAGGCATGTCTTAATTCTTCCAGCAAAAAGCCGTATAAACCCATTGAAATCAGTGAGGAAGGGTTGGAACTTCTTGAATTTTTGAGCCTTGATTGTACTGCATCTGAAGGTGAATGGCATTCCGACAGTGAAATTAAGATTGACAAGAATGGATATGTTATACAAAATGGCACCAAAACAAAGGACTTTTGGGACGCAAGAATATGTAGCAGGGAAAAACCCTTGAGAATAAAAATTCGTAATATTTGTGGGGATGAAACGGAATGGTTAATTGACGGGATTTTGGAGGGATAGATACCTTTTAGCGTATATCCATTTTCTACCGCTTTAGAGTTGAATTCCTATTGGAGACAGCTTATAATTATACGTATTATTCAGGAATTTAGGAGGTACCTAGCTTTGAAAGATATGATTGCATATTGTGGACTGGATTGTGAAAAGTGTGACGCATATCTTGCAACAATCAATGATGACCAGGCGTTGCGGGAGAAAACTGCAAAACTTTGGGCAGAATTAAATAATGCTCCCATTTTGCCTGAACATATCAACTGCCAAGGCTGTCGTGTTGAGGGAATTAAAACTGTATTTTGCCATAGTCTTTGTGATATTCGTCAGTGTGCACTAAAAAAGGGCGTGGCCACATGTGGTGACTGTCCAGACCTGGAAAAATGTCAGATTGTTGAAATGGTCATTTCAAATAATCCTGAAGCTCTCAATAATTTAAAAGGATAAACTACATAATTCGACAATTTCTGGTTTGTTCTAAGAGCCGGACTTTCTCCGGCTCCAGCACGTTTGTCAAAGGATATAACAGAAGAATATCCTCCCAGGTGCGGAATTGGGGATAACCTAAATGGTAAAGGGAAAACATTGCCCCGGAAATCCTAACCACCCCTGATTAAATGTGGTCGCTCCCAAAATTGCACCTACAGCCATGGCTGCCAATGTTATAACAACAATTTAATCTCTCCTCCTTTGTTCCACAAACCGCAATTCGGCGATTACTTTTCTATTGAAATAAATGGCGGAAACATATCAGGACTTTTGACACGTTCCATAGTTTTGGTATCCACATCAAAACATTTGCCCTTATATTCATAGTGTAATTTTCCATCTTCACAATAAAAGCGATGTTCTGCTTGAAAAGCAACAGGCTTAAAATGTTCATTTTGTATTGGCTGATCCCGGTATAATACTTGATCCTCCAATAATTTTAAAACATTATTCTCAAGACAAATACCATAAATACCACTTATTACGGCTTCCGCCGCTACATTTTTTCCAGAAGCAGAAATCAATCGAAAACAGCCTGTAATAGCATTTGTACTTTTACGCTCTGCCAGTTCAAAGCGAAACAATGACACAGCGCTAAAATCTTTTCGCAGCTTTTCTCGCTGCCCATCTGTTCCCACAAGCCATATCTTTTCATTGGATACAATAAACATATCTAACTGAAATCCACTTTGAGAATATTTTAAATTGGAAAAGGAAATCTGGTCAGAGTATACCCCTTGCAATGCACCATTCTCAAGCTGATAGGCCAACTCCTTCGTAAACAATGTCTTCCCATTCACATTTTCCTCTATGAATTTTATGATTTTTTCCATCTTTCCTCTCCTATCCTTTTCCATTTAGCTCTCTTTTGCTTCATCATTGCCTGTCTTTAAATCATTGCCGTCCCCCCACTGATACCCAATTCCCGCCATAGATCGGTGAGCCCTTGGCTTTTCCCAAGCTTTTCCCATAAATCCATTTTACATTCCTACAAATTTTATTTATCCTTCCTTTTCATTAACAACAGAATCGTAAGCACAGGAATCCCACCTCCCTGTGGGCGCATGATGACTCTTTTATGCGGGCTTAGTCTGTCGCCTTTATCCGCTCCACAAGAGAGAATTTTCTGGTATAGCGGACCGCACAGACTGAGAATACCGCCTGCACCAAAACCAGCGCAGCTGCAAACAGCAGTACCGGAAAAACCGGGAAATGATATGTAAGCTTCCCAAACATACCAATCTGGTCAAAAACCCTGCACACAGCCAGACTGCACACCGTTCCCAGGGTCAGGGTGACAAGCAATGTGATCCCCACATAGTACAGACACTCAAAGGACAGCATTTGGGACAGCTGCCGGTTACTCATGCCAACAGACTGGAACACGCCCAACTCCTGCTGGCGGGTGAGAAGGTTGGTGATCAGAGTGTTGGCAAGATTGATCAGGGAAAACACAAAGATAAAGACCAGGATGCTGTAGAGCCGGGTCAACTCTCCCCGCATGCCATTTTCCAGGTCAGCAGCCAAATCATCCAAACCGGAAACGGCCACCCGTTCATCGGATACAGCACCAAACACCGCCTGCCGCAGCTGCTGGCTGTCCTGCTCCGCGTGAAGATTCACATAGCCGGTAAAATCTGATATTTCCGGATAAAGGATGGACAGCTCTTCCTCAGGCAGAATAAAGAAATGTGCTGAATTGCCAATCTGTACATGCTCAACAATCCCCATCACAGTATAAGTCTTTGTCTTTCCATTGTAACAGGAAACCGTAACCGTATCGCCAACCTGATAGCCGGTTTTATAAATCTCCCTCAGTGCGCCGCCTGCCGGACAAACCAGGATACCATTCCCATTCAGAAGCTGCTGATAATCCGCAGTTCCATCCAAAACCGCCTCGCCTGTATACATCTCTGCCATCATCTCCTCAGAAATTCCCCGGAAAAAGAAAGGCTCATGTGCACGGTTTCCCGGGATTTTGCTGATGGAAGGGATTTCCATACAGGTCATGCTGTAAGCCGTGACAAAATCCACGCCGGGAATGGCGGCAAGCTTTTCTTGCAGGGTTTGACCCAGAGGATTTTCTTTTTGCATCTCCACAAATTCCTGGCCTGCATAATCCTCATATTGCAGAAGGTACTGGCTCCTATCTCCAAATTGAGACTGGGCCATTTCTTTGATGTCCACCGAATTTGCGTAGGCGGAAATACAGAGAAGCAAAATCCCGGTCATACTTAAGGAGAGGGCCGTTATAAAGGCCTTTTTACAGTTCCGAGAGAAGTTCATCAGAGCCAGGCAAGGCATAGTCAGGCGGCGGTGAAGCCGTCTGGAAACGCTGCGGCCCTGTGGCCCGGAATAGGCGGTGGTTCGGATGGCTTCGATGGCGGAGACCTCTCCCACCATGGACAGAGGTTTTCTGGTGGCAATCAGCACTGTCACATAGGTGAGAAGGGAAATGATCACCGCCGACGGAAGATTGTCACGCCAGGACCAGTAGCCGGGTACGGCTAGCAACGCGGTTACGGCGGCTAGGATCAGTCCAAGGGGTATAGCTGCAGCCGCCAGGAAGCGGCGCTCCCGTTTCACCACACGCTTTAACTGCTTCGGCGTTGTTCCAAGCACCTTCAGACGGCCGTATTCCCGCATTTTTCCCACCACAGAGATGTAGAAAATGTTGTAGATCACGATGGCGCAGATGACAGCGATCAAGACTGCCAGGACATATATCTCCATCCCGTCTCCCAGATAGATGTCCACCATTTCAAAGTAGCTAGAGCTGTAAAAGGTCCGCTCCTTTGGGATACCCATTTCTGCGAAGAACTGTTCGATATCCCCCCGGAGCTGGGCTGGCTCCATGACCTGACTTCCGGCAAAACGAAACCGCAACTCATAGGGGGCCTCATTCCCATTGGCACCCACGGCTGTTTCCCCAATCCAGACCGTGAAAATCCGGCTGTTATTCTCTGTTTCCAGAATGCCTGTGATGGTATAGAGTTTTTCGCCGTCACCCAGATTCAAGGTGAGCGTCTGGCCGACCTCCTCTGAGAGGCCAAAATAGCCGAAAAAGGAGCGTTCCACACACAGTTCATTTTCCGCCTGGGGATAAGTGCCCGTGATCTCGCCGTAGCCCATCAGGTCCATCATCTCCGGACTGACAAAGCTAACGTTCAAAATGCTGTCCTCTAGGCGGATCGTCCCAGCATCGGCGGTATAGCCCCACTTTTCAAATTTTCCAGTGTCCACAAGCCGGGTTATCTCTTCCCGGGTCAGTTCACTGCACCCAGCCTGATACTGTCCCAGGATGCCATCCAGAGTTTTCATCTGCTGTGCAGAGTAGATAAAGCAAAGAGTTCCCATAAGGCATACAGCAAGAGCGATGGTAAGGATCACAAAAATACTCCGGCGCCTGTCGGCTTTCATGCTCCGCCCTGCCAGTTTCTTTTCCACCTCACTGGTGTCATTTTCAAAAGGCCATGTCATCATCTGTCACCTCCTGTGTACCAGTGCTGCCTCCTGCAATCCTGCCGTCCTCAATCCGGACAATGCGGTCGGCAAGCTGGGCGATCTCGTTGTTGTGGGTGATCATGACGATCGTCTGGTTAAACTCCATGCTGGTGCGCTTCAAAAGGCCCAGCACATCGGCGCTGGTCCTGCTGTCCAGGTTACCGGTGGGCTCATCCGCCAGGACTATGGCCGGTTTGGTGATCAGGGCGCGGGCAATAGCCACACGCTGCTGCTGTCCCCCGGAAAGGTTGTTGGGCATATTTTGCAGCTTATCTTCCAGAGCCAGCATCCTCACAACCTCACTGGTGAATTTCTCATCTGCCGTATCGCCGTCCAGCTCCACAGGCAGAATAATATTTTCATAGACGTTCAGAATGGGAACAAGGTTATAGTTCTGGAAGATAAAGCCAATGTTGCGGCGACGGAAGATGGTCAGCTCCTCATCGTTCTTTTTGGCCAGGTCTTCCCCGCGGACAATCACACTGCCGGAGGTGGGCGTATCCAGACCGCCCATCATGTTGAGAAGGGTGGACTTGCCGCTGCCGGAGGTTCCCACCACTGCCACAAACTCTCCCTGTTCCACAGATAGGCTGACACCATCCAGGGCGCGGGTAATGTTGGGTTCCCTGCCATAATACTTTTTCAGGTCGATGGTTTGCAATACATTCATAATCCAATGCTCCTTTCCTGTTGATAGGGACATTGTAAAATATAAATGTCACAAAAATGTCCGAAGGGGCAAAAAATTTATAGTAAAATGCAGGTGAAATGTTACAAAGCTGGGACATTTCAAAAAATATTCTTACACTGGTCTCTGTTATCCTGCTATCTCCAGGGAAGAAACACAGAGAAAGTCGAACCCTTGCCAACTTCCGAAGTCACTTTTATGTAGCCACCCTGTCGTGTAACAATTTCACGGGCCAGATAGAGCCCAATGCCCACCCCCTGCTGACCATGTACTTCTTCCTCCCGGTAAAAACGACGAAAGACAGCGGCCTGGTTACTCTCCGGGATACCCTTGCCGGTATCGGTCACATCCAGCTTGACATACATCTCCCACCGTTCCACGGATACACTGATTTTTCCGCCCACCGGAGTGTATTTCACAGCATTATCCAGCAGATTGAACAGGGCCTCCGCCGTCCATTTGCTGTCATGGGAAAGACGCAGGTCATCCGGGCAATCCACTGTCACAGATATATCTTTTTTCTCCGCTGCGTATACAATGCCACTGCAGGCAAACGCCAGCGTATCGATCAGAGGGCCGTCTTTCTTTTCCAGACGAATGGTCCCGATTTCCAGACGAGATGTTCTCACAAGGGATTGAAAAAGAAATTCAAGCTTGTCGGTTTGGCTGCGGATGCCTTGCAGGAACTCCCGACTCTC
Organism: Lachnospiraceae bacterium; assembly: GCA_022791975.1. Taxonomy (GTDB): domain Bacteria; phylum Bacillota; class Clostridia; order Lachnospirales; family Lachnospiraceae; genus RGIG4284. The sequence goes on from JAAWAC010000012.1 coordinate 154,807, forward strand.
TTCTTCTGTGACAGGCTTTGTCAACAATGTGTCCGCCACCATTTTCAGGTTGCTTACCGGCATTTTTACCTGATGGGAAACATCTGATACCAACATTTGCAGCTCCTGCCTTTCCTCCTCCACCTTTCGCCGGTTCTCCTGCATGATACGGTACAGCCGCAAGAGGCGGTAGCTAATGCGGGAAAAAAGTGTTTCACTGTCCGCAGCATCCACAGGCTCCTTTCCTCCGCTTATCATCTGGTCCATTGCACGACACAGATCTCTAGTGAATACCAAAAGCCGTTTGCGGAAGAACAGCATCAAAAGGAACAGCCAGAGAAGGGCGCAGACTGTCAGCAGTATCCCCCCTGTCAATATCCATAGTTCGCCTGTCCAGGCAAAGAGAAGGGCACAGATGCTTAGCATGGAAACTGTCTCACCGCCACAGACCAGCAGGAATCCCCCTTTCACAGAGCTCCGTCCCAGACTCATTTCCTCTCGCCTCCCATCCATTGATATCCAATCCCATAAATTGTCTTAATGTAAGTATCACCGTCCGCCTCAATCTTGCCTCGAATACGGCTGATGGAGGTAGTCAGGGTGTGTTCGTCCACATAATTTTTCTCCGCATCCCACAGCCTTTCCAAAAGCCGCTGCCTTGTGAGAATCTGCTTTGGATTTTTGCAGAACAGGTACAGCATCTTATACTCCATAGGGGAAAGGGTAACCGGCTTTCCATTCAGTGTAGCGGCCTGCTCCGAAAAATTCAGGAACAGTCTGCCGTCGTCATAAAGCTCCCTTGCCTGCCCCCGATGCTCCAGCATGGCCAACATGGCACGTATTTTCCGCAACAGAGCCCCTATGGAAAAGGGCTTGGTAATATAATCTACTGCACCGACTTCATAGCCGCGTATCTGGTCGCTCTCCTGGTCATTGGCAGTCAGAAAGATAACCAGAGTGTGGGGATTCTCCGGCTTTATAAGCCTGCACAGGTCATAGCCGTTGCCGTCTGGTAAGTTGATATCCAGAAGCACCAGGTCATATTCCATGCGAACCAGTAATTCGGCGGCTGTGTTTGCATTCAGGGCTGATATTGTGTCGTAGCCCTCAGAAATCAGATTGTAGGTCAGCGTTTTATTTAAAAGGGCGTCGTCCTCTACCAGCAAAATTTTCTTCATGGGCAGTCCTCCTCATACAAGAGTGTTAAAAGGCTGATCAATTTATCAAGCGGAATTCCGCTTGTGCGGGCTACTTCTATGGCTTCATTAAAACAGTCCTCGATCTTTTTTTGCTGCTCCTCCAAAAAGAAATCCTGGATCTGGGCAGATACATAGCAGCCTTTCCCGGACGTTGTCACCATAAAGCCATCTGTCTGTAGGATGTCATATGCCTTTTGTACCGTCAGGACACTGATCTGAAGCGATTTAGCAAGGGAACGGATAGAGGGAAACGCTTCCCCAGCTTTCAGTTCACCGCTTATTATCTGGGCTTTCATCTGCAACACAATCTGCTCATACAGAGGCCGACTCGCCTTATTACTTACAACAATCTCCAAACCGTCACCGCCTTTCCACCCTTTACTGTATTGTTTTAACATGCACAGTATAATACGTTACAATACAGTTGTCAAGATATCTGTATTTTTCATCCTTTTAAAAATCCCCTTGCTTTTAGGTTCTGATAAAATGGCCACAGTGTAGCCAGTCAACGCGGCCGGGGAGGGTACGGGAAAGGGTGACAGAAGGTATGTGTAAATTAAGAATAGGACAACTTTGTCCCAACATAGATTATAAAGAGGACAGATACAAAAGGAGGAAATATGGACATCCAACAAGATGATTTACAAACCGTTGCTGTTCATCAACTGGCTGATATCAGAGATATCAAAATAGATACCACAAAAGACAAAGACACACGGATTCAGGAATTCATCCGGGCAGTTAAAAATCCCTATTGTTTCCGCTGTGGCAATACCGTTATAAAGGTTTCCTTCAGTAAGGATGGGGAATCATTCCAGGATCTTCTCCAGGAATATTTCAGTTCTCCTATAAATTGCGAATAATAACTATGCATTTATATTTTCAGATTATACCGATTGCCTAGAAAGGACCGATTCCTGTGAATATAAATGACAATTTCAAAAAATGGATGGCAGCGGATTATGTCCGCCTTTCAAAAGAGGATGGCGATAAAGAAGAAAGCGACAGCATTAACAACCAAAAAGCTCTGATCCAAAATTATGTCCAAGAGCGCCCGGATTTATATCTTTGTGGACACTATGGGGATGATGGATATACAGGGGTAAACTTTCATCGACCTGGTTTTGAGAAGATGATGGAAGATATCAGCAAGGGACAGATCAACTGTGTCATTGTGAAAGATCTCTCACGTTTCGGCCGTAATTACATTGAAGTTGGCCGCTATATTGAAAGAATTTTTCCGGCTTTGGGAATTCGCTTTATCGCAATCAATGATGCTTATGACAGTCTTTACAACAACTCATCCGCAGACCAGCTTTTACTGCCCTTCAAAAATCTGATAAACGATGCATACAGCCGTGATATTTCCATAAAAGTCCGCTCCCATCTTGACATCAAGCGAAAGAGGGGCGAATTTGTAAGTCCCGCTGTTCCCTATGGCTACAAACGTGCGGAGTCAGATAAACATCAGCTTATTGTGGACGAACCGGCTGCACGCATTGTAAAACAGATTTTTTCAAAAAAATTAACTGGACTTAGTAACCAGCAGATTGCAGAATCCCTGAATGAAAGGAAAGTATCAACACCATTGGTTTACAAGCAGGAGCATGGCCTGTGGGCAAAGAATGCCTTTCAGATATACGGTAACCCTAAATGGTATGGAACCACTGTAAGGCGCATCCTGGAAAATGAGGTATACACTGGTACTTTGCTCCAGGGAAAAACCAATCGCCCCAACTACAAAATCCGGATTTCTGTAGAGAGGCCCAAGGAAGCGTGGTTCCGGACGGAAAACTCCCATGAAGCAATCATCAGCAGAAATGATTTTAACCTTGTCCAGAACATTCTGGATACAGATACCTACCACCCTGCAGGTCAAAAAACTGTTTATCCATTCTCAGGGCTCATCTCCTGCGGAAACTGCCATCAAACCTGTAGGAGAAGACAAAGCTCCGGAAAAAAAGGAACTTATCATTACTATGGATGCTATCTCAAGAATCACAGAGCCTGCTGTAAAGGTTACGCAATCAGCGAAACCTCCTTGATACAGGCTGTGATGACTGTTCTCCATCTGTATGTGGATGACCTGTCTAATCTTCAACAGGTGTTTGATTTTCTGGAGAAGCTTCCAGCCCGCCATAATGGTTCCCAAGAGTTGTCACAGGAACTTATACACATGGAAAAAAATTTGAAGAACTATCAAAGGCTTGTAATGTCCCTCCATGAAGACTACCATGATGGGCTGTTGGACCAAATTGAATATCTGGACTTAAAAGCCGCATACAGAGAGCAGATCGCAGGGCTTACCGATGCAATGGAAGCCGCTACAAAGCGAAGGAATGTGTTGATTTCCTCTTTTGCGGAAGCTTCCACACAGGTAGAACAGTTCCGTGATTACCTGGAATCTCCCTCTCTTGACCGTCGGATGCTGGTATCCATGGTGGAAAAAATTTATATTTATCCTAAAAACCGGGTACATGTTATTTTTCGCTTTTCCGACGAATTCGAAAGATTTCTGGGCCTCTTGCCAAAGGATTCTTCTCTTGCAGATTATTCCAAAAATCTGGTTAGAACGGAGGTGTTGGTACATGCCACACAAAAAGCCAGCGGATAACTTAAATATTTTGCAAAGTGCCTTTTCCCAGATGTATCCAACTGGATTGTACGTTCGTCTGTCTCATAAAGAGGCAGATGATGGATGTTCCCTGCGTAACCAAAAAGATTTTTTGCTGCGCTTTGTAGAAGAACAAAATGATTTAAAAGTAGTTGACACCTATTCGGACAACGGAGAAACCGGGACAAACTTTGAACGGCCAGAGTGGAACCGCCTTATGGAAGATGTGAGACAGAAACGGATCACTTGTATCGTTGTAAAAGATCTTTCCAGGTTTGGCAGGAATTACATAGAAACCGGAAACTATCTTGAGACCGTTTTCCCTACTCTGGGCGTTCGTTTTATTGCCGTTACAGACCACTATGACACCAATCATTTGAAAGCAGATGATCTGCCAGCATGGACTGCAATTATGAAAGGAATTGTTAATGAGGCTTATGCCAAAGACATTTCCCGTAAAATTTTAACTACAAAAGAGCTTCAAAGGAAACATGGACAATATTATGGAAATCTTCCGCCTTACGGATACTTAAAAGATCCAAAGGCTCCCTATCATCTGCTCATAAACCCTGAAACAGCTCCCATCGTCCGGCAGATTTTTCAGTGGAAGCAAAATGGCTTATCTCATACAGAGATTGCCAGACGTTTGAACGAAGGTTCTGTTCCAGCCCCTATGCGTTATCAATTCCTGGCAGGCGTTGTGAAAGCACAGCGTTTTGAACACAGTATCTGGCAGAGAGCCACCATCAAAGTAATATTGGGAAACTCCACATACACCGGGGATCTGGCCATGGGGAAAAAACGCAGAAATCTCTCCATAAACATCACCAAAGCCCATGCGGTTCCTTATGAAGACTGGACAATCACAGCCAATACCCACGAGGCTATTATCAGCCGGGAAACCTTTTTTGAAGTGCAGCGCATCTGTGCAAAAGAGCTGGAGGCAAACCGAAATCGCAGATACTGCCATTGGAAGATTAAAAATCCAGATGATATTTTTGACGGGCTTATCTACAGCAAGGCCACCGGCCTTAAAATGTACAGAACCAGCAACTTTTATGAAAAATATGGTGTAAAATACCGCTATACTACCATTTCTCAAAGAGACTTTGCATTTACTGCCTGTTCCGTGGTCAATATTATGGAAGAACAAATCAAAGAATCCCTGAGATGTTTCCTGCAAAAGCAGGTGGAACTAATCTTAGAGCTTAGAAATTTTCTGGCTGAAACCAAATGTCAGGAGACAGACCTAAACCGAAAAGAGGAATTACAGTCTGCCATTCAAGAATGGGAGCAATTAGACTCATCCGAAACTCTATATATGCAGTCTGTACTTGAATTTCACAGAACCGGACTGCTGACAAAAGCGTTGTTACAGAAGCTTATTGAAAAAATTTATGTTCATGACTCCAGAACAATCGAAATAATTCTGAAGTACCAGGACGAATTGCAGCCTGTGATTCGGTTCCGGAAAAGTGGGGTGCCTGTATGACAAATCAAAACATCCTTGCCTGCTATCTGCGAATATCGGAGGAAGATCTGGATTTAAAGCAGAATCTTCTAAAAGACGAAAGCTCCAGCATCAGTGCCCAACGCAGACTGATTCACGATTATATCCAATCCCATGATGATTTGAACCGATTAGATATTCATGAGTTTATAGACGATGGATATTCTGGTACAAATTTTGACCGGCCTTCTATCCAAAAAGTATTTGGGTTGATGGCACAAGGACGGATCGCATGCATTATTGTAAAAGATATATCACGGTTTGGACGGAATTACATCGAAACGGGGGGCTATGTTGAACAGATCTTTCCAAAGCTGGGAGTTCGTTTTATTGCTGTCAATGATTCTTATGACAGTATGGAATATTCCGGGAATACCCCCGGACTTGACATGGCCTTCAAAAATGTAATTTATGATTACTATAGTAAGGATCTGTCAACGAAGGTCAAAAGCATTAAGAAAATGCAACAGCAGCGTGGATACTTTTTAGCTGCAAAGCCACCCTATGGTTATCTTATTTCACCATCCAACCGTCACCGTCTGGAAATTGATCCGGAAGCTGCTAAAACGGTGAAACTGATTTTTGAACTGACTCTGGCAGGTCAAAAGCCCTCAGAAATTGCCCGACAGTTAAATGATTTAAAGATTCCAACTCCTGCTCAGCGATTGCATATGCTCTATGGTTTTCGCTTTGGCCGAATGACGTTGGACGAGCTGAAAGCGCAGTTCTGGAAACCAGTTCAAATCACCTGGATCCTGAAAAATGAGACGTTGACTGGCGCTACCGTCAACAATCGTGTGCAGGTAAAAGGCATAGGAAGTAGGCAGCTCAAACGTCAAAGGGCGGAAGATCTTGTTATTGTCAGAAATACACATGAAGCGATTATTGATCAAAAAACCTTCCAGAAAGCTGCGGAAATCATACAAAAACGTACCGTTGTCAAAACAGAAGGGCGTAAAAAGAATGAAAATCTCTTTTATAAAAAGATTTATTGTGGGCATTGTGGATGCCGTCTAAAACATGACGTACATACGCGCCACGGTCATGTACATGCTGTATACTACTGTCCCCACGCAAGGCCTACAGGCGGCGAAACCTGTGAGCTAAAGTCCATTAAGGATGATGCTTTAAAGCTGTATGTCTTAAAGCCACTACAGGCCCAGGCCCAGCTTATCCTGGATCGAAAGATGAACCTGCCAGAGCCGGAAAAAGAAAGACTGTCCAAACACTTACAGCTCGTTCTTCGTCAGCTTGACCAAAGCAAAGAAATCATGCCCCGTTTATATGCAGAATACAAATCTGGCATAATCACCCGGGAACAATTCATACACCAGAAACAGGATATTGCTGCAAAAACACAGCTTCTTGCTTCCGCATGCAAAAAGCTTAAAAGTAAACTAACGCAGATGGATTCTCTGCAAAAAAAATCGGAGTCAGAATTCCTTCTGGAAATTTCCAGACTAGAAACTCTGACTCCCCATGCCGTGGACCTGTTTATAAATAAGGTCATTGTCAATTCTGCCCAATCCATCCAAATCATCTGGAAAGGCAGAGATTTATATGAAGGCTTTCCCACAGGTAATTAAGCAATGCAAACTACAAAAGAAAGTAACGGATGTTTTTGCTCCGTTTGAAACACAACACTCCACAATACAAATTGGCGACGAAGTTTTTTTCAACATATAATAGCTGTCATTGGCTTTTACCTGCCGCTCCTTTTTTGGCTTTACCACCCGGATCAGCTCCTCCTGGAGTACCTGGGCCAGTTCTTCCCCATCCTTCGAAGTGCTGTAAAAAAACACCTGGGGCCCGCTGACACTTTCCTCATGATAACTATTCTGGTGGATGCTGACTACACAGGAGGGCTTTTCCTCATTGATAAGGCTACAGCGGCGTTTCATATCCTGCACCTTTTTGTTACTGGCTCCCTCATCGTAAAGCCCTGCGTCATCCTCCCTGGTCATAAGCACCTTGACCCCCTGCTGTTCCAGAAGCCGCTTCACCTTATTGGCAATCACCAGATTTAAATCCTTTTCCAGGGTTCCGTCCACGCCAATCTTTCCCGGATCATTTCCTCCATGTCCTGCATCCAGTATTACATAATATTCCTGTTTTTCACTTTTTGCCGTTCCCATCCCTGTCAGAATCGTGCTCCCGGAAAACAGAAACCAGGCGCTTCCCAGCACCAACACTGCCATTAAGGCCTCCAACCAGAATCTCTTTCTCTTTCCCTTTAAAAATCCCATGAAAAAACTCCCCATATATACTCCCTTTAATATATGAGGAGGATTTTTCTTTTAGTAATTTGCCGGAAAATATTTTTTAGTGCCCATCCTTACTCTCATGGACAAGTGGAACTATGCAAATATCATAACCAGCTGGGGAACAAATACCAACAACAACAGCACCGTCAAAAAGCTCAGCAGATATGGAACTTCTCCCTTGGATATTCTACCCAGGGACAATCCAGTAAAGGTGCTACAGGCAAAAATATTGTTGGCCACCGGCGGTGTCATACATCCGATCACGTTGGTCAGAGAAACAATCATACCCAAATGTAGCGGATGCACCCCCACGGAGATGGCAATGGGCAGAAACAGCGGAATCAATAAAGTCACCGTGGCTATTCCCTCCAGAAAAAACCCGAAGATCAGCAGGATGCCTGTGATAAGAAGCAGAATAGGATAATAGCCAAGTCCCGATGCCTCCACCGCATCTGTCACATATTTGGAAATCCCACTCACTGTAAACAGCCAGGAAAAGGTGGTGGAGGTTCCCATAATGAACATAATAACAGAGCAGGAAACAGCGGAATCTCTCAAAATTCTCATCAATCCCTTAACAGTCACAGTTTTATAAACAAACATACACACAATCAGCGCATACAAAACCGATACGGCTCCTGCCTCCGTGGGGGTAAAAAAGCCACTGTAAATTCCTCCCAGTACAATTATCGGCATAAGAATGGCAAGCAGAGACTTTTTCAAAGCCTTCAGAACCCGTCTTATGGAGAAGCGCTCTCCTGTCACCGGCCAGCTATATTTCTTTCCCTGGAACAGGGTCATAAGCACCAGAGCTAAGATTAGCAGGCCTCCCACCACAAATCCAGCAGAAAACAAGCTGGTAATGGAGGTATTGGTCATGGTGCAATACACTACCATGATAATGCTGGGAGGAATGATGGGTCCCAGGCCGCCAGCCACCGTGACCAGACCGGCTACCTGAAAATCTGGATATCCCCGTTTTACCATCTCTGGATAAAGCATTCCTCCAATGGCAATGACAGTGGCTGGCCCCGATCCGCTTAAGGCTGCAAAAAATCCGCAGGCCAGAATAGCCACCAGTGCCAGGCCGCCCCTTACATTTCCCAGCAGGGTCTCACAGAAGCTTATAAGGCTCTTGGAGAGTCCCCCCTCTGTCATCAGATTTCCTCCCAGGATAAACAGAGGAATTGCCATAATGGAAAAGGAATTCAGGGCCGCAAACACCCGCTGCCCGATTACACTCAGAGGATAACCCAATATCACCAGGCAGATAGTGCTGGCAATGCCCAGGCAAAAGGACACAGGCACCTTGAAAACCAACAAAATCACAAACAATCCAAACAAAAGCAACGCTAAACTTCCTGTGGACATGGCTATTCTCCCTTCTTTTCCATCTCTCCCATGGCCGGCTCCTGTCTTCGAAAATCAGAAATCATATGGAAAATCTCAAAGCCGCACATGGGAAACAGGGTGAGAGGCAGGATAAGGTACACCACCCACATGGGAAGAGCCATGGCCGTAGAGACCTGGCGGGACTGCCAGGTGGTGATAATCAACTCTACGGAATACCAGCCTGCCACGCCGGCAAACAAAGCACAGGCCAAATCTCCCACCACCTCCACAATTCTGCGAAGTCCCAGGGGAAATTTTTCCACCACTGCCTCCACGCTCATTTGCTTTCCATATCGCAGTCCCATCTCAGAGCCCAGCAGCGCCATCCATATCATGGAAAAGCGCGCCAGCTCCTCGGTCCAGCTAATAGGAATTTTCAGGATATTCCGGTTTATCACCTGAAAGATACAGCATCCGGTCATCAGGACAAACATAAAAATGCAAAGTCCTTCCTCCGCCTTTTCTAAAAATCCAAAAGCCTTCTTCAAAATTCTTCTCCTCTACATGGCGTTAACCTTGTCAATAATTTCCCCGTCCAATAGCTCTGGATTATTGTCATACACAGACTGCACGGCCTGCCGCAACTCCTCTCTGTCCAGCTCAATAAACTCCACTCCCAGTTCCTGTAGCTTTCCGTAGGCCTCCTCATTCTGCGTGGCACACAGCTCCCGCTGAAATTCCACGCTGTTGGCTGCCGCCGTCATCACAATTTCCTGCTGCTCTGGGGACAGAGACTGGTACACATTTTCCGCAATCATAATAGGGCAAAAGCCATAGAAATGCCCGGTACTGATAATATAATCAATGACCTCGTATAAGCTCTGATTCAGCACATAGGAAACATTATTCTCTGCTGCGTCAATGGTGCCCTGGGACAAAGAGGTATATACCTCGGAGGAGGACATGGATACTGGCAAGCATCCCAGAGCTTCAAAGGTCTGCAAATGAAGATCCGACTGCATGGTACGAATTTTAAGCCCCTTTAGGTCTTCCAGGGAGCGAATTTCCCTGGTGGTGTAAATATTCCGAAAGGCTGTGTCATACCATCCCAGCAGACGAATGCCCTGCTTTTCCACACACAGGTCCCCGATCATCTGCCCAATCTCCCCATCTACCACTGCATGGGCGTGATCCGCATCCCGGAAAATAAAGGGCGCATCCACCCAGGCAAATTCCTCCACAAAGGGAGCCAACGCTGCTGTGGCTGCAAATGCACATTCTACAGTTCCCAGCTGCATGCCCTCGATGGTCTCTGTGGCACTTCCCAGCTGGGCATCCCCATAGCACTCCACCTGGATAGACCCCCCGGACTTTTCCTCCACCTCCTTCTCAAACTCCAAAATCGCCAGATAATAGGATGAGGTAGAAGTGTCATCGCAGGCAAATTTTAAGGTAATGGCCCCAGCCGGAGCCTCTGTCCCCTCACTCTCCTCTGTCTCAACGGAAACCGTTGGCTCCTTATCTTCCGGAAGCTCCTCCTTCTGGCTGCCACAGCCTGCAAGCGCTAAAACCATCACCATTCCTATTCCCATTGCTGCAATCTTTTTCAAATTCTTTCTCATACTCTCTTTCCTCCTGCAATAAATTTTTGTTACCTTCATCTATCCAATGGACGCCTCCAGCCCCAGATCCTGCAAAATCCGGACTCCCCTCTCCAGAACCTGACGGGGCAATGCTGGTCGTTCTTTGGGACCGCGTTCCTTAAATATTTTTTTATATTTTGGCTCTCCCATTCGGTGAAAAGCTAAAAGCTGAACCTTGAGAATCCCGGTCTCTACAAAAAATCTTCCAATGGCAGCGATCTCCTCATCTTTATCGTTAAAGTCTGGAATCACTGGGATTCTTCCCAGGATAAAAGCCCCGCCATCCCGAAGCTTTGCAATGTGCTCCAAAATCTCTGTCGCGTTTCCCCCTGTCTCTGCCCGAAGTTTATCTGGATCTGTGTGCTTCACATCACACAGATAGACATCTACATAGGGCAGAGTCCGCCGGATACTCTCCCAGGAGCAGGCACTACAGGTTTCCAAGGCCGTATGAATTCCCCTCTCCTTGCTCTGCCGCAAAAGCTCCACTGCAAAGTCTGCCTGGAGCAAAGCCTCTCCGCCAGATAGGGTGAGACCTCCCTGGGAGGACTCATAGAAACTTATGTCTCTCTCCACAAGCTCCAGTAGCTCCTCCACCGTGTAAGCTCTTCCCGCCAGGGTTAAGGCCTCTCCATAGCACTCCTTCACACATTCATGGGTCTTGCAGTCCCTACATGTTTCCACAGCAATCTTGTATGTGGGAGTCAGGGAAATGGCTTCCCTTGAGCAGGCCTCCATACAGCTGCCACAGCCAATACATTTTTGGCTGTCATACAGGGGTTGGGGAAATGGACTCTGGGATTCCGGATTGCAGCACCAATCGCAGTGAAGCGGGCAGCCTTTTAAAAATATGGTGGTCCGAATCCCCGGCCCGTCATGTACGCAAAAGCGCTGGATATCAAATACAATCCCTTCCATAGCTCTAAATGCAGCCGTGCTGCGTCCTTTCTATAATGTCGTTTTGTAGCACCGCATCCAGAGTGGTAAACAACACGCTGAATCCTGCCACCCGAACCACCAGATCCCGGTAATTTTCCGGGTGCACCTGGGCATCCCGCAGAGTCTCACTGTCCACAATATTATATTGGACATGCTGGGCTCCCTGACGGAAAAAGGCATCGGTTAGGGCACACAGATTGGCAAGCCCCTCCTCCCCCTTCACAGCCAGGGGATGAAATTTCACGTTTAACAGGGCCCCGTTGGTGGCCTCCAAATGATTCAGCCTTGCCACAGAAAGCATGGACGCCGTAGGCCCTTTTTTATCCCGCCCCTGAGCCGGAGACACCCCACCGTCTGACACCAGCATGGCTCTGGTCCTTCCATCTGGCGTGGCTCCCAGACTTCCCACAAAGAGAGCATGGGCAGAAATACTCTGGAGCCCTGGCTGGAAGCTGGCTCCCCGATAGCCACTGTACTCTTTAAACTGCCGACAGTAATCTTCCCCTGCCCGGCGGGTCATGGCGTCTGCCTCAGGATTGTCATTTCCAAACTTGGGTACATCATGCAAAAGCTCCAATCTCTCCCTCTCGTAGCCCTGAAAGTCTGCCAACAGCATCTGCCGAAGCTTATCCATGGTAAACTTTTTTTCCTCATAGACCTTTCGTTTTACAGCCAGCAAGGCGTCCCCCAGGTTGGCAAGCCCTACTGCGTTGGGGGAGGTATAGTTATAATGGGCTCCCCCACAGCGCACATCCACGCCCTTTTCCAGGCAATCATCCACAAAGCAGGACACCAGAGGGGTGGGGCACATGGTGCTGTGTGCGTATTCCACCGCATTTACCGCCGCCGCGTGAATCCCCATAATATAATCCTGCTGCTTTAGATAAGCCTGATAAAAGCTCTCAAAGTCGGCAAATTCCTCCCCGACCTCCAGTCCTACCTTCTGTTTCCTCACAGGGTCCACGCCATTGAATATAGTAATTTCCAGAATTTTACATAGATTTGTAAAGCCGGTGCTGTACATGCCTTCCATCTTTCCCGCCACATGAGGCTCCACACAGCCTACCTCGCAGTAATTTCTGGCATCCTCCCGGCTGCACCCGATTTTCCGCAGAATAGGAATAATAACCTCATCATTAAAATAGGCTGGCATTCCGATTCCACTGCGGGCTACCTCTGCGGCTGCCCTTTTCAGTCCCTCATCCCAATCTTTATGCCACCGCACAGACAGGGAGGGCTGAGAAAGCTTAAGCTCCGCCGTCACCTTGCAGCACAGCAGCGACACCTCATTGGTCGCATCCCGGCCCTGGCTATCTGTTCCCCCCACAATCAAATTCTGAAACATGGGGTATCCCCCAAAGGCCAGAGAGCCAAGAGCATCCCGAAGCTTCCCAATCTCCGCAAATTTTACCCACAGGCATCCTAGAAGCTCCTCCAGCTCCTCCGGGCTCTTTCCTGCCTCCAAATCCTGCTTATAACAACGATATGTATACTGATCAAACCGCCCCGGCGACATACTGTGACCGTTGGAATCTATTTGCAGACACAGGTGCAAAAACCAAAAGCTCTGCAAAGCCTCCTGGAAGGTTTCCGCCCGATAGCGGGGGACTCTTTTGCATACCCGGGCGATCTCCTCCAGCTCTTCCCTTCTCTTCCCCTGACTTTGCCTGCTCTGCTCCAAAGCCAGTTCTGCAAAACGGTCTGCAAAGAGGAGCATCCCGTTGCATACAATTTGGCAGGCCTGATAAAACATATGGCGCTCCACATCCTCCGCTTTTTTGGGAGAGCACTGCTCCATCCGCTCCCGAATCTCATCCAGGATTCCGGTTAGGCCATATTCTATCAGTCTCTCGTAATTCACACTGATATGTCCCAGCCCGCAGGACAGGGGGGAGAGGAGAAAGGCCTGACTGTCCATGGCCTCCCGGGCCCCCGGTGGCAGAATCGCCAAGGCCCGATCCTTGGTGGTGCGCCCCCGCCACTTGGGAAGCAGCTCCCGCAGGATCTCCTGATTCTCCTTAGAGATGAAATAGCGGCCAGCCTCCCGCTTATCAAAGCTGTCCAGTTCCTTCATAATCCAGTCTACAGAATACTCCGGATAAATGGGGCTCCCCTTGGGCATCCTGGCCTGATTCCCCACGATCCGCTCATCCTCCCCAATGTAGATGGTCATTTCTCTCATAAGCTTTTCAAAGGTACGGGCCCGCAGAAGAGGCGCCGGCAGATCCCGAAATTCCTCATAAGCCTTTGTCACAAGAACCGCCCGTTCACTGCAAATCTCCGGCTGCTGATTCAAATTTTTCATCCGCAATCTGGAAACTCGTTCTTTCATAATTATTCTTCCCTCCTTATGACTCCCAAAATCAAATACTAGGAGATTCCAAAAGTGCACCCTGATCTCTGGTTTCCAGTATACAAATTTTTGATTTTTTGAAAATTGTCAAATTCTTTTTCCCATGAACGGTTTCTTAAAAATCCAAAAAACAGTTCATCCCCAGACCTTTTTTCTAGAAAATTGTTCCACGGGACACAAAAAAATCAGGGTCTTGGACTTCCCTGTCTCCAATACCCTGATTTATGTAATGTATTGTATACAATTTTAATATAAGCTATATTTCCAATTCCGCTTTCGCAAATCAGCGATGTTCTCTGGATGATTCCTCCAGCCGCTGCTCCCGGTATTTACTGGGAGTCCTTCCGGTAACTCTCTTAAAGACCCGGTTGAAATTCTGCGCTGTGTTGAACCCTGTCTTATATCCGATTTCTTTGATGCTGATGGTGGTATTCAGCAGAAGATGGATGGCCACATTGATCCGATACTCGTTGATATAGGACACCAGATTTTCCCCGGTACAGGTGGCAAACAAATTGGAGAGATAGGAAGCATTGATGCCAATGCTTTCCGCAATCAACTGAATTGACAGGTCTCCTCTGTCATAATTCTCATCAATATACTCCCTGGCCTTAGCCACAATCCGATTCTGCCTGCGCAGGGACTGGGTGCGGATAAATGCAAATTGCTGCCCCAAAACCTGCTCTCCATAACCGGCCAGCTCCTCCTCGTCTGTAAGCTTCTGGAGCTTTCGGTAAATTTCCTGGTATTCCTCGGTAGAAAAGCAATTCTGCTCCCCATAAAACTGCATGGATTTCTCCACCAGATGATCCAGTAATTGCTCGTAATAATATTTCCGGAAGGAAAAATCCACCTCTCTCTCCCGAAATTCCGCCAGTATCTTTTTAAGCTGATCCTCCGCCTCCCCCATATGGCTTTTGCTGAGATGATCCGACAGCTGGGTGAGCTGCTGCAAAAAATAATCCTGCACTGTATCCCCAAAGACAGGCTCCGGAGTTCCGTCATTCTGAAAATAGATCTGTCGGCGCAGATGGTCGCTGGCCTCCTCATAGGACAGTGGCATATCTTTCAGGCTGCGACAAACCCTTCCACTGGCCACAGTTACCTCCACCTTTCGCATGCGCAGCATCTGCCTCATCTGTTCCTCAAAATACAGCTGGACCGAATTGATCCTTGCCACAGAATACTCCCGGGGATACTGCATAACCAGGATTATGGTATCATTTCTCTGCATGTGCAAAAGCTGCCCCTCCTCCCTGGGAAACAGCTCTGCAATACCTTGCTCCAAATCCCGCATGCTCAAATAGGAGGCCATATCCTCCCTCTCATCCAAATCCAAAAAGCAGATCAGCATCACCCGGTAATTGGCCTGCACCTGAAACTCACTGCGGATATCCCGCAGCCTCTGCTCCAGCTGTAGCTCCGTGTACTCGCTTCCATGGATCATAGAGAGAAACAGCTTCCGCTCCAGATCCGGACGGATATCCAACAAGAGAACATCTGCCTTTTCCTTATCCTGGAGTATCTCTGTGTATGCCTGATGTAAAAATCCAATTTCATTGTTCTTATCCCCCTGAAACCCCGGGGAAAGGATTTTGCCGTTTCCCTGGGAAAAGTGCTTGGTCAGCCGGGAAATGGGTGCATAGATTTTTTCTGCCACCACCAAAGCAAAGATCAAGCTAGCCAGGGTAGCCACCACCAGGAAGGGAAGAATCTGCCTCAGGTAAAAAATCCATCCATTCCCCTCATAAGCCTCTGGGTACATCTCATAGCTCCAGCCAGTGTAGGAGGAGGCATGGATGATGCTTTGGCCTCTGTTGGGAAGATTCCAACTCTTCTCATTGGAAAAAATGTTCTCCCCTCTCCAATCCAGGGTTATCAAGCCGCAATTTGCCGCTGAAATCTCCTCCATGGCATCCTGAAACAGGTATTCTACATTAAGCTTTGCAATCAGCTTGGACAAAAAAGGGCCATCCTTTGACTGGAGAGACTCAAAAACCACATACATGGCTCCCTCCCGAGACACAAGCATGGAGCGATTTTTAGCTGTATTACGTATTACAACTATATCCTCCCCGTCCTCTGTCTCCCTGAGAATCCCGTCCAAAGCTCCCTCATAGGAATACTCCGAAAGGCTCATAACAGTCCCATCTGCGCAGAGCACCGTCTCATTTGTCCTCTCATAAAGCCACACTCCGCTGATAAACTGATTATTTCGGCGAATTTCTTTCAGGAAGGAAACCACATTCCGGTTGCGCTCATCATAAGTAAGCCCTGGTCGGATGGCTGCATCCACCACATATTTATTGTTTCCTGCCACAAATAAAATCTGCTCCAGAAAAAAGAGGGAGTTGTCCATCTGGTTTACCGCCCGGATCAGCATCTGCTCATTTGCCTGGTCATACTGCTCTCTGGCTCCCGATTCAATAACTTTGGATATATACAGAGAAAAGGATACAATCAGCACAATCACCATAAACAGAATCAGCGCAAAGAAACGATAAAATATGGAGTACCTGCGAAAATAGGCAATCATCTCCAATTCCTTTAACAGTCCTCTTTTTCCCTTTTTCTTTTCCATCTCCCATCCTCCCAAGTCCTCCATGGACAAGAAGCACCCGCCCTGACAAAATTTCTTCTGTCAGATTCGGGTGCATCTGTTTCCTTGTGTGGTCTTGCTTAATTCACATATTTCAAAATTATATCCCAGATACTGGACCGCTCAAATCCCAACTTCCAGGCGGCAATCCCGGCCAGCTGATACTCTTTGATAAGCTTGGCCTTCTCTTCGATGGAGCGCTCATCCTCCAGCCAAATCTGGTAGATATCCCCCTCAATCTCATACTCGGCATAATACTGTCCATGCTCCTCGGACCAGTTCTTCTCTGCGCCGTTATTGCTCACATATTTGTCAGCGCCATCCATGCCCACCTCAGCCTCACAGACTGCCAGATAGCCATCCACAGCACCCTCCTCCACAGAGGGAGACACCTTCCAGACACGGGTGTAAAAGGGTACCGCATTGATAATCTTTTCCGCTGGCACCTCCTGCAAGGTGTTTTCTATTCCCTGACGCACAAAGCCGATGGAGGCCACGGAGCCGGCTGTATTGGAACCCTTGGGGGTCTCATCATAGCCCATAATTATCACATAATCTGCAAACACTCCCTGCTCCGCCCGGTTATAGTACCGGTTGTATTCCGCAGGCACATAATTGTCCACGGAGAGCACAATTCCATTGACCCGACACATAATGGACAGCTCCCGGATAAACTCCACATAAGCCCGACCAATATCCACGCTGATATACTCCATGTCCAGGTTGATGCCGTCCAGATCATACTGGATAGCCTGGGCAATAAGATTGTTTACCAGCCGCTGGCGGTTGGTGGTTTTGGTGAAAATCTCCGCGTGACTGATGGTATCCTTATAGGTAATGTCCTCCACCAGTCCCCATACCTCGATGCCATTCTGATGGCAGTGATTTACATATTCCTGGCTGGCCAGAGATTCAATGCCCCCCTCACTGTCCTTCAGGTAGAACCAGGTGGGTGAAATGGTATTGAGCCCTTTGGCATCCGCCAGCACCCGGTAAATATTTTCGTTAGCTGAGGCGTTTGTCACCTGATGCCAGGCCATATTGATGGAATATTCCTTGGAAATATTGGTGTACACGGGTTCCTCAAAATCGGAAGTCCGAGTCTCCTCCTTGGGCTCCGCAGAGATCCGTTTCTTCTGCACATATCCGATAAAACCGTCCTCTGTGCGAACGCGGGTCCAGCCCTCAACCTCCTCGATTTCCTCCATTACATACAGCTTGGAGCCCTTGGTTACCTCTGTCAAAATGGGACGCTTAATATCCGCTCTGTCCCGTACCTGGGTGTCCTTCTTCACCTCCACCGTTTTCATAGTGCCATACTCTGTGTCAATGTACACCCGATGTACAGGCTCATCATAATAGGTAACGTCCATGGCCGTATAATTTTTTATATACCGAAGAGCCACGTAGGCGGTCTCCCCGTCCAGACGCACTGGCGCATAGGACTCACTTCGCTTTTCCTTTCCCACTGTGTACTCATTATTCCCGGCCGCTGCTGTAACCAGCTCCGTGGGCAGGGCATACAACAGAATATTTTCCTGGGAATCCCAATAAAACCGGGAGTTTAAATTCTGATAGAGGAACTCTGTATCCACGTAAACCTCTCCGTCGATAAGTTTTCCCTTTGCCTCCAGCAGCTCATCATTCAACAGAATGGCCACCTGATCTTCTCCGCCCACAGAATAATAATTCCGGTAATCCGCAATTTCCTTGGACGGACTATATTTTTCAATGAAAAAACTGATGATCATAATCACTGCAATCAGCAGAATTAAAACCACTGCCGCGAAAAAGGGCATCAGCCTTTTCAATCGTTGTCTTTTTTTTCTTCTTGCTCTCGATCTCGCTCTTGATCTCGCTCTCTGCGCCATCTTTGCACCTCCTGTCCTATACCATTTTAACAGAAAACGCGGGTCCCGTCACCACCCATTTCGACTTTTTTCGACTTTTATGTCTGCGCTCTCCCAGGACTGGATGAATTTCCCTGTAAATATTTTCCAGTTATCTCCATACTCCCACCGTTGTTTTTGCGTCTGACGCAGAGGGGCCTTTGTCATCTGCTCTTCTTTCACAGCGGGAATATGGGAAATCTGGTCCTTACCAAAAGGAGTTCCGTGATATAGCTTGTCAGAAAAAAACAGTATTCATACAATTTCCTGGTGAAAATTTCTTTACTAAAAATCGGAATGATCCGCCGATCTGGCGTAGAACCTTTGAATTTTAGAAGAAAACAGGCTTACACAAAAACCTTTTCCCAACCCTCCTTCCCCTTTGGTCTCTCCTATTTCTTCTGACATCTTGTATTATACAGGAGGCGGAAGGCAAATTGCAAGCAATCTAAAAATTTCAGAATTGGTTCATACTTTTTTAATAGAAATTGGCAGTTTTGCCATATTGACTTTCCATAAATTTAAGGTTATACTCCTATAATTAGAGATTGTATATCTTCCCTTAATTGTATATAATATATACAGGAAGTGATTATATGAGAATTGAGAAATTAAACGACAACCAAATACGCTGTACTCTCACAAAGGCAGATCTGGCAGACCGCCAGCTTCAGCTCAGCGAGCTTGCCTACGGTTCTGAAAAGGCCAAAAATCTTTTCCGGGACATGATGGAGCAGGCTTCTCTGGATTTTGGTTTTGAAGCGGATAATACACCCCTGATGATTGAAGCCATTCCTCTTCCCAATGAGTGCATTGTGCTGATCATCACCAAGGTGGAAGACCCGGAGGAGCTGGACACTCGCTTTGCCAAATTTGCCCCCTCTACAGATGCCTCCTCCGACAGCCTGTCTGAGGAAAATTCCCATTTGCCTGAGGGTGCCGACAATATTCTGGACATGTTCCGCAAGCTTTTGGACCATCATCTGAAAAATGCAAAGGAGAATCCGGAGGATTCCAAGGAAGCGGTTGCCCTCACGGAGGATCTGGATCTCACAAGGTCCTATCATTTTGACTCCATGGACACCCTTATTGAGGCCGCCCATATCTTAAAGGATTTTTATAGCGGAAGCAATTCCCTTTACAAGAATGAGGCAAAAGCCGGATATCGGCTGATTGTTCGCAAGTCCTCCCACAGTCCGGAGGAGTTCAACAAGATCACCAATATTCTCTCCGAATATGGCTCCGGAGAAAAATACATCCCCACCAGTGAGGCATATCTGGAGGAACGGGGAGCCCTGATTATTCGGGATGAAGCCTTGCAGCGGCTTGCTCTTTTGTAGAGCAGGGCAGTTCTCTTTCCCTGGAATGCAGTCCGTTGCAGGCAGACATTTCAAAGATGCAAATCAGCTACGGCCGACAGTTAGAAACTGTCGGCCGTATTTATATCCGCTGATGCATGTTTATTTGCCTTCTCCTGCTTCCAGGAAATTGTTAAGCCTTGCCACCAATACATCCGGGTCCATTCCATGAACCATGGCAGCCTCCTCCAGGGATTCAAACTGATGAGATGGGCAGCCTACACAGTGCATCCCCTCCCGCATAAGAATCCCGGCCATATTCTCATCCACCTGAAGAATCTGACCCATAAGCATGTCCTTGGTAATCTTTGCCATAACACGGCACCTCCTTATTGTCTCACCGGCATCTGCACGGTTTTTTCTTCTTTGCTCTCATGCAAGGTTTATTATAATCGAATTCCGACTATTTTACAAGGAATTATAGATAGAAATTTCTAAATTTTTCACTTGTATAATGAGACTGTTTATATTAAAATAGAGCCAAGGTCAAACAAGGACCACCACCAGAATGTAAAAGGAGGATATGAACAATGGCATATGTAATTAGCGATGATTGCGTGAGCTGCGGTGCTTGTGCAGAGGTATGTCCCGCAGAGGCTATCAGCGAGGGTGATGGAAAGTATGTTATCGATGCAGACGCTTGCTTAGATTGCGGTACCTGCGAAGCAGAATGCCCCAACGAAGCAATCAGTGCAGAATAAGAGACAAAATTGTAAAAGAGACAGGCCTATACGGTCTGTCTCTTTTTCTGCCGTCCAAAAAGTCCGAACTTTTTCTTTTCCTCCCCCTTTCGAAACAGAGCCAGCTGCTTTCTGGTTTTCTGGGAGTTGCGGATGGTTTCATCCAGCTTTCGGAAACGCTCATCCTCCCGCTCCTCCTTCACCCGCAGAAGGTAGTCCATCTCTTTGATCACGTGGTCGCTGACCTGGATGCTGATCTCCTTTCCCAGCTGCTCCGTATTGTCCTCCAGGGCCTCGGAGATCAACCGGCTCATAATGGTCTGAAATTGCAGCATCTTCTCCTCCGGCTCATTGGCCTGGGTAAGGGCTGTGCTGTCCAGCCGGGCCACCAGGCCGCTCACCTGGAGATCGCCCTTGCTAAGCTCCGGCCAAATGCTCTTGATGGCTTTTAACTGTACGCCCTGCTCCTTTAGTTCTTTAATATTTTGAAAAAGCCGTATATTTTCTTCTGTATAATAGCGATGTCCCATCTCATTCCGTGAAATGGGAAGCTCCAGCTCTTCTTCCCAATAACGAAGAACATGAGCTTCCACGTCTATCAGCTTAGACGCCTCGGAAATCATGTAACGCATTTCGCTCATGCACATCCCTCCAATATGTAAAATTTTTCCATATATTGGATTATAGCATGGCTTGTCCCTGTACACAAGGGAAATATTGTAAATTTTTTACAATTCCAAGCCAAATCCCCCTTGTTTTCTTAATTTTTCTTAAAAGTTCACCCAGACTTGGGAAAATCCTTGGAAGCTATGATACAATAAAGCAAACAAAAATTTGGAATTTGTCAAAGGAGGTCTTCCATGTTTCGATATGTACATACCAACCTTATTGCAAAGGATTCCCAAAGGTTAATTGAATTTTACAAAGAAGTGTTTCAGTGCAAAAGCATTGGGGAGACAAGGGATTTGCAGGGGGAATGGCTGGATAAGCTTACCGGAATCCCAGGGGCTCACATTGTGGGGGAACATCTCCGTCTGCCAGGATACGGAGAGGATCATCCTACTCTTGAAATTTTTTCTTATGACACCATGCCGGAATCTTATAGGACTATCCATACATGCGGCCTGGCACATCTGGCTTTTGAGGTGGACAGCGTGAGAGAAACCCTGGGTCTTCTTCTGGAAAAGGGTGGAAGGCAGATAGGGGAACTGGTGGAAACCGTATATGCGGATGGAAGAAAGGCCGTATTTGTCTATGCCACAGATTGCGAGGGAAATATGATTGAGCTGCAAAGCTGGTCTTAACGGAAAATCCATGTGCGATTATTGAAAGGAGGCTCCTATGCTTCAAAAACCTTCTCGTCTAACGGCTCTACTATTCCTGGGATGTCTGGTGGCTCTTGTGGCTCTTTGGCTGGTTTTTTCCTCCTCCGGCTCTCAAGCCTGGAATCAGCCTGTTCCCCTGGAGGATCCGGCTCCAGATTCACCCGCTGCTTCTGACGCTGCGGATATTTCCTCCCGACAGCAAGCCGCCCTTATCAGCCCCCAGGCCCTGGAACTTACCAATGAGATGCGGGCCCGCTATGGCTCTGACATAACCCTGGAGGACTGCCAGGGCACTTTGTATACCTTTCAAAAAAAGATCACCCGCCCCATAGAGGGAACTTTTTTCTTTCAGGCAGAGCCATCCGTCGATCCCCATGGGGAGTCCGCTGACAATTATCAGGCAGAGCTGTTTTATTTTCTGGGCAGCTCCTTTGTCTGCTCTGGCAATCTATCCATACAGTGGGAGGAGACGGGAAGCGGTACCTCCCGACAGTACACGCCTATCTTTGATTCCTATGGAAGAAGCGCTTATATGCTTGAGGTTTTTTGTGGGAATGTCTGTGATTTTGTGGAATATTGTATGAAAAATTCAGATTTTTCCAGAAACAACGAATTGCTCTCCCAAATTCGGGTGGAATACGGCGGTCAGCAGGCCTCCTACTCCGGCTTCCGTCTGGACTCCTATGAGCGGGTGGACTTTTACAATGCCCTCTACACCTTTATGGATGATTTTACCCTCCAGGCTCATGCAGAACTTACAGAAATCTGGAGCACCCAAAAGGAGTCCGACCAATCCCCGGAGGATACAGCTGCAACTATAGAACCAGAGGTTCTGGAGGCCTGGCTACGTTTGGAGGCGGATTGTCTCTTTCTCACTTCCCAGGGCATGGAATACCGCATGGTAGGGGTGGATCGGGCAGCCGGTAGCTCCTATTATGTTCTTCTGGGAACCCGGGATCAGGGGCGTACCTGCTCTTTTCTCAATACAGACCCCTACAATGGCAGTGGTGGCGCTGCCAAATGGCTCACTTTTCTGGACGAAAGTCTGGGCTTTTCCTGCCTGGCCTACAGCGGAGGTTCCTATGGAAGCCTTTACCGCACCCAGGATGGCGGGCGCACCTTTCAGGAAATCGAATACCCCTCTGCCAAAATCAGCCTCTCGGACGGCTCCTTTTACAATCCCTTCGTTATGCCAGAGCAGGTCTATGAGGAGGACGGACAGCTCTACCTGGTGGCCGGCCAGGGGCCGGAAGGGGATTACCATGGGGAGGATGGCCGATGCAGCGGCCTATACACTTCCCTGGATGCAGGGGAAACCTGGACATATGTAGGGGAGATTCCTGCTGGGGACACAAAGAGATAGGGGAATTGTCTTTTTGATGAAGAATAAAAAGAGCGCTCCCTACATAGGGGGCACCCTTTCCGCCGTAAAATTCTTAAAAGTGGTAAACTCTGGCATCCACAGAAGATTTACCGGCCCAATAGGGCCATTTCTCTGCTTTGCCACAATGATCTCCGCCAGATCCTTATCCTCACTGTCCCGGTTATAGTAGGCATCCCGGTAAATAAACATAACCACATCCGCATCCTGCTCAATGGCTCCAGACTCTCGAAGATCCGAGAGCATAGGTCTGTGGTCCGGCCGCTGCTCCACGGCTCGGCTCAGCTGTGACAAAGCTACCACGGGCACATTCAGCTCTCTGGCCAGGCTTTTTAGGCCCCGGGAAATATCAGAAATCTCCTGCTGTCGGGAATCTGATCCCCGCCCACTTCCAGACATAAGCTGCAAATAGTCAATCATCACAATTTGGAGATTATTTTCCAGCTTGTATTTTCTGCACTTGGAACGCAGCTCCGCCAAAGTAATGCCCGGGGTATCATCAATAATCATATGCGATTGGGCCACGCCCTCTGCGCCTTCCACCAGCCTTTCCCAATCGCTGTCCCCCAGATTCCCGCTGCGAAGCTTCTGGGCATCCACACCGGATTCCATAGAGAGTAGGCGATTTACCAGCTGCTCCTTGGACATCTCCAGGCTGAAAATAGCCACGGTGAGATTGCTGCGAAAGGCCATATACTGGGCGATATTCAAGGCAAAGGCCGTCTTTCCCATAGAGGGACGGGCGGCGATCAAAATCAAATCCGAGGGCTGTAGCCCTGCCGTCTGATAATCCAGATCCTTAAATCCCGTGGCCAAACCGGTGACATTTCCCTTGGTCCGGGAGGCAGCCTCGATCTTTTGCAGAGCATTGAGGACCACCTGCTTGATGGGGACAAACTCTCCGCCACTGCGGCGCTGAACCAATTCGAACACACGTTTCTCTGTCTGTTCCAGCACAGCCTTTAAAGGCTCCTTTCCCTCATAGCATAGATTGGATATCTCATTGTTTAGCCGGATCAGTCTGCGCAGAGTCGCCTTCTCCGACACAATATTGATATAATACCTCACATTTTCAAATACAGATGCACTGTCCAGCAGCTCTCTCACAAATTCCATGCTGCTGATCTCCGGAGGAACCTCCTTGGCCCGCAATCGCTCCTGGAGCATCACCAAATCCACCGGCTTGTCCTCATTAAACAGCTCCACCATGGCCTCAAAGATAACTCCGTACTGGCTCAAATAAAAGTCCTCTCCACTCAAGAGCTCTCCGGCTGCCATAATCGCATCCCGGTCCATAATCATGGCCGCAATCACAGATTTTTCTGCTTCCCCGCTATGAGGCATGATCCGCTTTACTACTGCTTCTTCCATCAAATCCCATCCTCATTGGTGTTTCCCTGGAAGCTTCCTTTAAGCCTCCTCCACAATCACCTTCAGCTCTGCCGTCACCTTGGGGTGCAGCTTAATGGGTACCATATGGGTTCCCACGGTCTTAATGGGATTTGGCAGCTGCATTTTCTTTTTGTCCAGCTCTACCCCCAGCTGCTCCATGGCCGCCTGGGCAATTTCCTTGGTGGAGACCGATCCAAAGGTCCGCCCTCCCTCTCCAGCCTTAATCTGCAAGGTCACCTGCTTTCCGGAAAGCTCCTTGGCAAAGGCCTCCGCCTCCGCGTGAACCTCCTTGGCCACCTTTTCCTCATTTGCCTTTTTAAGCTTAAGGTCATTTAAATTCTTAGGTGTGGCCTCCAGGCCCAGCTTTTTCGCCAGAATAAAATTCCGGGCGTACCCATCATTCACATTGACAATCTCGCCCTTTTTTCCCAGGGCCTTTACATCCTCCGTCAAAATTACTTTCATTATAAGTCACCTTCCTCAATCATTTTATCAATGGTGTGCTTGACAACCTCCATGGCCTCCTCCACACCGCAATCCAGCTGGGCCCCGGCCACACTCATATGTCCACCGCCCCCCATACGCTCCATCATCACCTGCACATTGACCTCGTCAATGGAACGTGCACTCACGTAGGTCCGATGGTTGTATTCCGTCAGCACAATCGATGCTTTCACCCCTACAATGTTCAAGAGCTCATTGGCTGCCTGGGCTCCCACAATGGTAGGACTCTCCAGGTTCTCATGGGGACAGATGGACAGGGCAAAGCCCTCATAAACCTCCGCATGGCGCACAGCCTCCGCCCGTGCCTTGTAGGAGCGCATATCATTGCGGAACATTTTACGCACCCGGGTAATGTCCGCCCCGCTTCTGCGCAGGAAGGCCGCCGCCTCAAAGGTGCGCACCCCTGTCTTACTCATAAAGTTATCCGTATCCAGAACCATGCCCGCATACAGGCAATCCGCCTCCATGGCCTTGATCTTCAATCCCTCATCGAAATACTGCAAAATCTCCGCCACCATCTCGCAGGCAGAAGAGGCGTAGGGCTCAATATAGGACAGCACTGCATTCTCAATATACTCGTTGCTCTGCCGGTGGTGATCCAGTACCACAATGGTAGGCGTCCGGGTCAAAAGCTCGCTGCACTCGGTGTAGCTGGGCCGGTTGGTGTCCACCACCACCACCACCGTCTGCCGATCCACCATCTCCATAGCCTGGGCACCCGTCACAAACATGTCCGGCTCATAGCCGGGATTGTCCAAAAAGCCGTCCCGCAGAGGCCGCACGGTAATGGTCACCTCATTCAACACAATATAGGCCCGCTTTCCCAGTACCCGCGCCGCACGGTAAATGCCGATAGCTGCTCCAAAGGAGTCCATATCCGCCATCTTATGTCCCATGACAATCACCTTGTCCTTGCCCTCAATAAACTCCCGCAGGGCATGGGCTTTTACCCGCGCCTTTACCCGGGTGGTTTTTTCCACCTGTTGGGTCTTGCCACCGTAATAGGAAATATGCTCCCGCTCCTTCACCACGGCCTGGTCTCCGCCCCGGGCCAACGCCAGATCAATGGCTGTGCGGGCATATTCATAGTTCTCGCTGTAGGTGTTTCCGCTGAGTCCCAGGCCAATGCTCAGGGTGACAGCAATCTCATTGCCGATATTCACCGTTTTCACGTCCTGGAGAAGCTCAAACTTGCCCTCCCGCATACCTGGCAGCTCCCGCTCCTTCAAAACTACAAAGTATTTATCTTTTTCCAGCTTTTTCACAATGCCATTCATGGAAGCGATATACTTATTGATCTTTCTGTCCACCAGAGCCACCAAAAGGGAACAGCGCACCTCCTCCACATTTTCCAGCACTTCCTCGTAATTGTCAATGTAGATCAATCCGGCTACCAGCCGCTGTTCCTTATTCTCCCGGATATAGCGGTTGATCTCCGTCTCGTCAAAAAGGTATATGGCAATGAGATATCCCTCATACTCGTCCATGTCCACCAGCTCACTGGTCCGGATAATGCGATCCAGGGATATCAGATCCATATCCACCTGATAGTCCCGCTCCTCATGGGTAATATGCACAGAGCTTTTCTCCTCGCCCCCTGCCTGAGGCAGAATATTTTTGTTGATTTCTGGAAAAATATGGTAAATCAGCTTTCTTTCCCGCCGCTCTGTATTCGTGGTTTTCATAAAAGCCCGATTACACCAGATAACCCTTCCCTCCTCGTCCAACAATGCGTAGGGAATTTTCAGCTCCTTCAAAAGCTTCCTCTGGATCTGTCCATACTGGGTGGCAAAGGTAATCAACTGGTTGTATATCTGAGGCTTATAGTAAAAATAGATCACCACCACTGCAATCAGATAAACAGCCAGAAAAATGCTCATGCAAATGCCCGCATGGATGGATATGAAGTAAATCGCTCCATTCATCACTGCCAGCAAAACTGACAGGATCACCGGCCATCGCATAAAAGCACCCAGCTGCCCCTTTAAATGAATTTTATTTTTCATAGTTCCGCTTTCTGCTCCTACTTTATATAATTTGGTTCCAGTCCATCAAGTGAGCATAGTGTCCGTTGCTATTGTACCACACTTTGGCGGAATTTTCTACTGAAAATACAAAAGTATAGTGACAGGATTGTCGCTTTTCCTGTCACCAATACTTGTTCTTCCCTATTCATCTACTTAATATCAATGTCCAACGGCTTATCCAGCTCCTCTGACACATATTTTCCATTCTTTTTTCTCTGGCGTACACATTCTGAGAGCAGGTATTCGATCTGCCCGTTTACCGATCGAAAATCGTCCTCCGCCCAGGCGGCGATCTCATTGTAAAGCTTGGCGGAAAGACGCAGGGGTATCTGTTTTTTCTGTGTATCAGCCATATCAGTACAGGCTTCCCGAGTTCACCACGGGCTGGGCATCGTGGTTCCCGCACAACACCACCAGAAGATTGGACACCATTGCCGCCTTGCGTTCCTCATCCAGCTCCACCATGTGCCTCTCATTTAACCGCTCCAATGCCAGCTCCACCATGCCTACAGCACCGTCTACAATCATCTTTCTGGCATCCACAATGGCGGACGCCTGCTGCCTTTGAAGCATGACTGCCGCAATCTCCGGGGCATAGGCCAGGTAAGTAATCCGGGCCTCCAGAATCTCCAGCCCGGCCTCTGCCACCTTCTGCTGAATCTCATTGCGGATACGGGCGGCCACTATCTCGCTGGACCCCCGCAGACTTCCCTCATCAGCCATGCCGTCCCCGGTGGTGTCCACATTGGGCGCCACATCGTAAGGATAGACACGGACAATGTCTCGCAGGGCGCTGTCACACTGCAAGGACAGATACTCCTTGTAATTGTCCACCTCAAACACAGCCTTGGCCGTATCTACCACCCGCCACATAACGGCGATGCCGATCTCTATGGGGTTTCCCAGGCAATCATTAATCTTCTGTCTGCTGTTATTCAGGGTCATAATTTTTAAAGAGATTTTCTTTCCAGAAGCATCAGCTCCTGCGCCTCCGGTTCCTGAGGAAATCACAAGGGTTTTTCCTGAGCTTCCGTCCACATCTCCGCTCTGGTTCAGCCGGGTCTTGGCCGCAGGATTCACTCCGGAGCAGAAAGGATTCACAAAGTAAAAGCCCTCCTCCTTCAGGGTTCCCACATACTTGCCAAACAGGGTCAGCACCAGGGCCTCCTGGGGCTTTAGCACCTTCAGGCCAAAGAAGGGAAGCAACCCCAGAATCAACCATAGCAGTCCCAGGACAAAGGTCCCTACAGACAGAAAAGTAGCTTCCTTATCCATTTGTATGCCACCCCAAATGGTAAGGCCAATCCCTGCGGCATACAAGGCCAGGAAAAGCAACAACATAGACATTCCGTTTTTCTTATTATTTAATATTTTTTCCTCCATGAAAAATTCCTCCATTTATTTTGATATCAAAATCATATCATATAGATATTTAATTGTCAAGAAATTCTTCTTGGATTTTTGTCGTTTTATGTCGCTTATCTTTTGCCCTACATACAACAGATTTGCCTGTTTATATCTTCTGCCAAATCCTCCAACAAAAGCTCCTGATACCCTGCCCTTTTGCACTCTCTTATCCGGGCTGCCGTCTGCTTCAACTCCGGGTGTGTAATATTCTCAAGTATCTTTAGCCGTTTGGGGGAAATAGGTTCCTGGGATAGGGACTTCTCATAATCCTGTTCCCCCATTCGCCAGATACGAATGTGATTTGGAAATCTTCTCCAAAGCCGATCCGCAATATCCAGCCCCTCCGGGTCCAGGTCCCCCGCATAATAAAGGATGGACCCCGCCTCGCAGAGAAGCTCCATAAGCTGATATGCCGCGGTTCTGGGCTGTCCAGAGGTACACAAAAGGGTCACCCATGGCGTGGTGGCCCTTTCCAGCAGTTCTCGAAAAACCATCTCATTTTCCACAATAAAAATCCTATCCGATTCCCCAAGGGCCCTCTCCATATGCGCCAGATTGGCCAGGGTGACCACACAGGGCTCCTTCATCCTTGCATACCCCTCATAGGCTGGGTGAGGCTCCTGTCCCTGATACAAATGAATCCCATAGGCAATCACCGTGCTGGACAGATCATCCACCAGAATGTCATTCTCCTCATAGAGGTCTTTCCAGGCCTGCGCATTTCCAGGGAGAGGGCGATCCTTTCGCCTGCACAGAGCATGGGTAAAAAGCAGGCCCCCTGTAGTCTGCCGATCCAGGGCGTGAGGATTCCCCCATACCTGCGCCGCCAGCACAGCCAGGCGAACTCCACCGCCCAAAATTTCCGACCGGCCATCCTCTCCAGGACAAAGGCGCAGGCACTCTCCAACCTGCTCCACCAGTCTTTGAGCCACCTCAGGACTCTTGTGATACTCCCTTTTCACACAGGCATACCCGCCGTTTTTCTGCTGCCTCATCTCCCTGGTCCATATAAGCCCCTCCTTATACCCGGGGCCCTTTCTCCCAAATGTATCCTCCAGCTTTGCAAAGAAGGCCTGCTCCTCCTCTTCCCTCTGCCGCTTTTTCTCCCTGGTGCTGCTTAAGGGCTCTCCAAAATACCCTTCCAAAAGCTCCAAAAGCCCTACAGCTCCATAGCGGGTCTCCCCAAGAGCCTTTTCGAACTCTCCCAGGGAAAAGCTTAAGTCCTCCCCGGAAAGGCTTCTTCCCAGCAGGCCCTCCAGAGCTGCCCGCTCCTCCTCCGTAACATGAGAAATGGTGACTCTCCCTGCAATCCGGCCCAGGCTCTCCCATTTTTTTCGCATAGCCACAAAAATCCGCTCAAATTCCGGCTGAGCCTTAAAATATTCCACACACCCGTCTCTATTGCTCATCTAATTTCCTTTCATGCCCATTCCAGGTATAATGAATTACCGTTACCACCTGCGCGTCTGCCGGCCGGTAAAGCTCTGAGATCCGAAGAGCCGGCACCGAATCATAGCACCCCCACAGGGCTTGGGAATTCATGATGTAATCAAAATCCAGGGTTCCCACCAGCTGAAACATACTGCTGATATTTTTGTCATCCACGCCGGCAAAGGCCTCGTCCAGGGCGATGATCCTGGGGCAATCCTCCTTGGAGGACTTTAGGTACTGGGCATTCACCGCGGCAAATAAAGGCACATACATGGCCATGGCCTTCTCCCCACCGCTGAATTTATTAAACGCTGCGTTGGTCAGAGGCTTCTTTCCCTCTTGATTCCGGTAAAAGGACATTTGAAATTCAAACCACTTCCGGTAGTCCAGGGCATCCCGCACCAGCTCCATATAGTTTACTGGACCCCCGGTTTCTTCCAGCCTCTGCTTCTCCTGACGGATCTTATTTCGGAAATGTCCGGCAACCCGCTCCACATCATCCAATGTCAAAAGCCGCTGATCCCTGCGCAGAAGTTTTTCCAATTCTACCGTGTCTATCTCCTGGTCACTCTGGGCTGCCTTTGGCTTCCAGTCCAGGGAAAAGCTCAGACCCATGGAGGTATCCATCCCCTTCATCAACCCCGACATGCTTTGAATCCACTGGCGGCTCTCCTCAATCCGATCTGTCAGCTGCTGGCTTAAGGTCCTGGACAGAATATTTTCAAAAAGTTCCCGATCCTTTTCCTGTATCAAAAGCTCTGTCTCCTCAATAGAGCTTTTTAAGGTCTGACAAAATTGGGCAAAATACAGCTTTCTCCCATTCCACATGGAGACGATCTGTTGGCGCTTCCGCAAGGCCTGTCCATCCCAGGTTCCCTGGGAGAAACAATCCTCCATAGATGTGCCATAATTAATCAGGCTTGCGCTGTTTTTCTGATAGACGCGCAAAAGGGAAGCAGTCATATCCGATGCCTCCCGGTTGCGGTCCCCATCCCGGAAATGCTTCTGTGCTTCCTCCCCACACGCTTTTAAAGATCTGCCGTCCCTCTCTATGACTAGGCCCAGCTCCAGTTCCTCCTCAAAGTAGGTGCGAAGCTCTGTCTCCCGCTGAATCTCCTGGGAAAGCTCCGCCTTTTTCTCCTTAAGCCTCAGCACTATCGCATTCTTTTCTATCTCCAGGCGCATCCATTCATTTTCCAGGCTTCGAAGCTTCTCTCCCAGCTGCCGCTGCTGCTCCCGCAGGGTCCCCAGACGTCCGGCCAGCTCCCTGTTTTCCGGGCGATTGAGAAACTCCTCTCCATTGTGGATAGCTCGCCTTAAAAGCTCCAGCCGCTTCTCCCTCTCTTTGACCTCTGCGATTGCCGTCTCCTGGTTTTCCTCATACTGTCGGCCCTTTTCCCTCTCCACCTTCAAAAGCTCCCTGTAATGGCGCAGCCTTTGAAGCCTCGATCCGATTCTCCTCCAGGTCTCCAGATATTCCTCCGCCGCAGTTTCCGCCTCCTCATAGGCCTCACAGGTTCTGGCGTAGGGAAGCTCTCTTCCCATGCGGAGTACCTTCTGGAAGCATTCATTTTTCAGAAGCTTTAACCGCTCCTCTTCCTTTTTCAGCCGTGCCAGCTCTTTCTTCTCCTGCTCCAGATACCAGAGGCACTGCTTCTCCTCCGCCAGCACCCCTTCCAAAAGATCTCCCTTGGGTATCTGGACAAATTCCTGCTCCAGAACAGCCATTTGCTCCTTAATCTGGGAAAGCTTCTCCTCTCTTTGGCGTTCCTCACGCTCCAGAATCTCATGCTCCTTTTCCAAAAGCTCCATCTGCTGTTCCAGTCTGCGCCTTCTGGTCAGCTGTCCAATCAGGGAGGATTCCTCCTCTCCCAGGCTTCGTCCCTCCAGGAGACCATTGCGGAAAAAGCCGTCCGCTTTGAGAAAAAGCCCTCCCACCGTTTCCTGAGAAATTGCCCGCAAAATATAGAGGGTCTCCTTTTTCAGGCCCTCTGGCAGGTCTTCCTCCGGTATAAGCTTTTCAAAGAGAGGGCCACTTTCTCTCTCTGGCGCACAGATCATCACATCTGCGTATTCTGGAAATTGACTTCTCACCTGATCCCAGTGGCGGCGCTCCACCACCAACGCATCCAGAACTCCCGCCTCTTTTAACTGTTCCTCCAGAAGGTTCCTCTCCTTGTCTGCCACCTGGGGTGCAAACTCAAAAGCCTGATAAAAGGGAATCCAGGAGATTCCCGCTTCCTTTAGCCTCTCCCGGGAGTTAATACGAACTTGTGTTCTATTTGGTTCCCAGTCCTTCTGCTTTTGAAGCCTGGAAAGCTCCTCCCGCTTTTGTATCTGTTTCAGACTCAGCTCCCGGATTTCCTGCGCGCTTTGATTTTTCAGGTCCTGCAATTCCCTCCGGCGCTGATCCCGGCACTGCTCCCACAGCCTGGAAATTTTCCCCTGATCCTTTATGCCCTGGTAGGCCAGGATCTCCTTTTGCAATTCCTCCAAAAGGTGGCGTTTAGGAATCAGTTCCCTATTTTTCCCAGGAAGCTCATAGCACTTTTCAATCCATCCGTCCCGCTCCTTCTCCTCCCTTTCTGCCAGAACCTCCAGCTGCATTTCTCTCTCAACAACTTTTGCCTGTCCCCGAGATGCCTCCTGGGCTGCCTGATCATATTTTCCCTTTAGCTCCTCCTGTTCCTTTAAAAGGCCAAGGCCCTGGTGGATCTTTTGCTTCCATTCCCGCAGCCTGGTAGAAACCTCTTCCTCCTCCACCAAGGTCAGCTGCCAGATATCCTTGTGCAGCTTCTGGTGATCTGCAAATTGCAAGGTCTCCTGGATCTCTTCCAGCTCCCCTTGCTCTCCTTGAATCTCATCCTGCAAAAGCTCCTGGTTTCCCTTATATTCCCGCAGCTTTCTGTCCAGCTCCAGAAGATTTTCCCGGGCGCTCTCCGCCTTCTCCTCCCAGCGCTGCCTTTCCTCCCCAAGGCCCTTTTCCTTTTCCCGGTTTTCCAAAAGCTCCTTGGTTACTGCATCCAAATCGGTTCCCTTAAGGCTGTCCAGATCCGTCCTTATTATGGCCAGCTTCTGGGCGGTCTCATCCTTGGACTGGCTTGTCTCCTTTTCAGACTCCTCCAGGAATTTCTGTCTCTCCTCCTCCGCCTCCAGCTGGGCCTTTTGCTTTTCTACCCGGGCATTGGCTTCCAGATAACTCCCGGCCTTTCTGCCCAACATAAACTGGTTGTACCGGGTGTATTCATTCTGAATAATCTGTGCATCCCTCCTGGCGCTTTTCAGGTGATCCAGATTAATCTGGATGGAATCCATCTTTTCCATGGCATCCACCATAGCCCGCAGATCCTCATCTGTAAGGGTCTGCAAAGAATTGTTTAGAATATCGTAGATTTTTGTGGGCTTAAATTCCTTGGACAATTTGGAGCCCCGCACGTTTACCAGAAGCTGGGTCAGCTGCTCATATTGCTCTGTTCTACGAAAACCAAAAATATATTTGTTTACCAGCTCTTTGTATTCCCCCGGGGAGTCTGTAAAGGGAACATCGGGTCCCAGTATCTTTTTTATCTCCTGTCTGGAGTAAGGAAGCTTGGTATTTCCCACCTCTTTATATAAATGCAGATCATAGCCCACCCGCCGTCCGTCCAGCAGCACAAACCCCCAGAAGGTCATAGCTGCCCCCCGTCTAGCCCTCTGCCCGATCACCAGGGTTCTGTACTGATCTGTGGCCGTTTTTTTTAATTCCAGGAAAAGGTACCCGGTAGATTCCTCCCGACCATCTTCCCCCAGAAAATAGTATTCCATTTTCCTGTCATTGGAGCCAAAGGTGTCCAGACGGCTGGGCGTCCGGTCCCCATCCAGTATAAAAGGAAGAATGCTCTGGGTGGTGATGGATTTTCCCGAAGCATTCTGTCCTCGAAGCAGAAGCTTTCCCTTCTCGAATTCAAAGATCTCCTCATCATAGAGCCAAAAATTGATAAATCCAATCCGATTCATTCCCCAACGATTACTCATTTGCCTTTTCTCCTGTGCCCCGATAGTCCTGGGGATAATATCCCAGTTGCTTGACTGCTCCAGGATATAAGACCAGCTGGTCCCCCTCCTCACAGAGCATCATCCATTCCTCCATGTATCGCCTTACCAGCATACACACTTTCTCATCTTCCATTTCTCGGTATTCCTTGCTCCAGGCGGTCTGCCAGCTTTCCCGGCATTCCTGCACCATGGCTGCAAAGGTCTCCCGGGACAGGACAATCCGCTCCCTCTGGTCAGGGAAAAGCTCTCCCTTTTTTACCTTTTCCCGTATCAGCCCGCTAAGCAACAGGACTACCTCCGACAGCTGGGCGTCCCTGGGATGGACATTTCCGTAACTTTCCCCATCCCCCAATACCCAGAATGCGGCATTTTTGTGGATATCCAGCCGTCCACCCAGGTTTTCTTCCATATATTTTGCCACACATTGCTGATGGTTTTTCAGATACTGAGAGTCCGCATCCTCGTTATCGTCCCAGTACATGGCAGGACAGGTGGCCAAGCGGCGGTAAACCCGGTTGGTGCGGATATGTCTCTGGTCTGTCTCCAGCTCCTCCATCCTCTCTTTTTCAAAGTCCTGCCAGCAGGTACATTCCTTGATGGGAAAGGGAAAGCTGGTGGCAAAATATCTGGACAGCCCCGTATTCTCATACAGCACCTCCTGCCCCTTCTCCCGGCCTAAAAGCTCACTGTTACCATCGTAAACCCGGAGCATCCCAAGCTTTTCCACATATTGCAACACCCGCACCATGGATTTTCTCTGGGTAAAGGAATTCCAGTCCACCTCCATCCACTCTTGCAGCTGCACACTTACATAGTCAATCAGCTGGGAAAGCAAAAATTGCTCCTGTTCATTCTTATCCTCCAGGAACATTAACACAATGCAGAGAATCCCATAATCCCGAATTTCCTGAAATTCCTGGATTCCCATAAAGCTTTCCCCATGGGCCGGTATTTTCTCCAGCTTTAACACATGCACATTGTACAAAAGCTTCCAGCCCAGCTGTTCCCGAATAAATTTCTGAAATCTGGGGATCTCTCTTTTTACCTTGTAGTACAGATCCTTATTTTCCTCTCGGCATATCCAATAATTTTCCAACAGCGCCCTTACTTCACTCATCCTGAAACTCCAATACATAGGCAGGCATCCGAAGATCCCCGTCCTCACACTTTAAAATACAGGTTCCCTTCTTTTTCTTTAGCACAAATTCCAGGCCGTATTCCGTCCTCCCCCTCCCCTCGCTATGGAGGCTGGCCACAGATATCCATTGGAGCAGGGTAATGCGCACAGATTCCGGAATCACTTCTTCTATTTGACTTACATCCAGTTTCCCATCCTTGATGTAACGCAGCATCCGCGTCCGCCCTTCCTCTATCTGTTTTAGGTACTGCATCCTCAGCGTAAGCTTTTCCAGGGATTTATCCGGGACCCCGCTCCGGTCCCTGCGCTCCCGATAGGCGCGGGTATGAGGCTTTAGCAACACCTTGGAAGGCTCCTCCTCATACACACTTTGACTGATGCTGTCTGTCTTCCGCTCGTCCCAAACATGGAAATGCTGGATCCGCTGAATGCCAAACACATGGGCCGAAAGTCGATGGGCATCCTCCATATTTTCACAGGACATAAACAGCTTCAACATGGTTCGATAATCCTCTTTGCGGCTGACTCCCCAATTTTGAAGCTGAACAATCAATGCCGCATTCTGGATAATGCTGCGGATAATATCGTTGGTTATGGTAAGCACTTTGCTGCTCTCGCTCTCTTTCTCTTCAGCCAGAAACCAACACTTCAGGGAATCCCACTTTCCTCGGATCTGATCCCGAATCTGTTCCTCCCAACCCACCCGCTCCGTAATGGCATGGGGAATTTCCATCTCACTGGCCACCACCTTATCCAGAAGAACCATCTCTATCCACTGGGCTCGCTCTACCAAAATCCCGGCAATTCGATTGGAATGAAACTGCAATTCCTGTACAAATTCCCTTAAATAAGATATAAAATGATCTTTATGTATAATAAATTCTACGGATTTCAGCAGCTTCTCCGCTCTTCCAGAATAAAACTCCCGGAGATAGTCCTGATAATTCCGGTTCAGCCGCTTAAAATCCTCCTGTAGGTTGCTCCACCACTCATGGATTTCCTTGCTGCTTCCCTTTTCCAGCTCCCGGGCTTTGTCCAGGCTTTCCGCCAGGCGCAGAAAAAGATTTGTGGACAAATTTCCGGATTCCAGAAACATATCCTCCAGCCGAACGGTCAGCCGCTCTATCTCCACCGCAAAGTCAGACATGGTATAGCGGAACTGCTTATTTTTGTAATCCGCAATGGTATACACCTTTCTGGGATCCTGTAGCGGAATCAGATTTTTCCAGCCCGTCAGGGCATCCAGATCCTGCTGAAGCTGCTGCATGGCATAATCCGAAAAATCCTCCTGCTGGCGGAGCAGTTCCAGCACATCCTCCTTATACAGCTGAAAATGCATTTTTTCATACTCCCGAAAAAACAGCCGCATTATGGCCCGGTACTGGCGGGCATTCTGGACCGTTAAGTAGGAGGCCTCCAAAATAGGCTCCAGCCGGGGAAGCCGGCCCGGTGCTGAGGGAAGGTCGGTAGATGAGAACTGGTGTTCTTTATTTTCCATAGATTTGTTACTCCAGATTTTACTTGCTGCATAAATTATAGCAGAGTTATCTAAAATTTCCCACTATTTTCTCATGTTTTCCTGCGCAACCCTATTGACAATCTTTTTCCATAGTTAACAGGAATAAGCAGGCTAACGAACCGCTATTCGTCACCCTGCTTATAAAGCCTGTTCTTCTATGATTTCCCCATGTTCTTTAGCAAACTCCCATCAGCTTCAATATCCAATACCCTACCCCCAACACCCAGCTGGAAAAAATCCCATATAAAATCACTGGTCCAGCGATTGTGAAAATTTTACACCCAATCCCGAACACCTGACCTTCCTTCTGAAACTCGATGGCCGGCGCCGCCACAGAGTTGGCAAACCCCGTAATCGGCACCAGAGCTCCGGCTCCCCCCCATTTGGCAATGCCAGGATAAATATTCAATCCTGTTAAAATCACACTGGACAGAATCAATAGCATGGAACACCAGGAGCCAGCTGTCTGCTTATCCAGTCCCTGGGCACCAGCCACATTCAGAATCACCTGGCCCACACAACAGATAATGCCTCCGGTAATAAACGCCTTAAGCATCTCCAAAGGCAGACTGTGGGTAGGTGTCACCTGCTTCACATAATCTCCATATTTCTTTTTTTGCTCCTGGCTTAAAGTGTCCTCAGCTGACAGTTCCCGAAGTATCTCCTCCTTTTTCTGCTCCTGGCTGCTGCCAGCTACTGTCTCTTTTTCCGAATCTTTCATAATCTGTTCCGCCTTTCTTAGTATTTACCATTTTTTAGAGTTTTGCAATTACCAGCGCTGGGCGAAAAACAGCAGTGCTCCCAAAGTCCGGCCAAGAGCCATACTGAGTATAATCAACTCCATCCCCCGGCGAAGAGTAATTCTTCTGGTAAAAATAGGAATAATATTCACGATTTCCGTAAGGGCCATGGCCCAGGCGCCCACAAAAACCCCCGAGAAGGCTCCAAAAATCGCCACACCAATCTGTCCCACCGGCACAGCTATATTATAGATGCTCATTAGGTTTCCCAGAATTCCACCCAGGGCAATGGCATCCTCATACCAGAATACATATTTTGCCGTGTGGGTTTTGCCTGCAAAGCGGGATACAACCCCCAATGCAATAATCAACGCAAACAGGCCTCCTGCTACGGCGAACCCCGCAGACAGGCCCATTAGTCCCAGTAAAATCTGCTGCCACCACATTCCTTTCGTCTCCCTCTATATTCCAGTTTTTCCTCTTCTTCTGCTAATTCGTCTGGGATTCCTTTTTATGCATACCATTTCTCCCTGCTGTCATAATCAGCGTGGTATCCACATCATCCTCGTACTGACGCATTTCCACCTCAATAGGGGTGGGATCTTTGGTAAGGCGTCTGCCGCCCAAATGGTTAAAAAATGCCACAATTCCCACAGACAAACCCAGAGAGTAGGTGAGCTCCAGTATGGTAAAGCCGTTGGATGCCTCTCCTGTAACCATCTCATATAGCTGGGCAAAAAGCTTCGTGGTGGAGACATCATTATTAAAGGCCATAATGGAGAATACCGATCCAAAAAAGGTTACCAGGCATACAATACTGATCTTCAGAAATAATACAATGGGAGCATCCTTATCCTTGGTGGAATATTCCACGATAAAATCCGTCTCTCCCATGTTCTGGATTTCCAGTTCAGGGCAGATCTGGTGAATTTTCTGCACCACCTCCACCACGGAGCAAATCTGTCTGGCGGCGCAGGTGTGTGAGCCCTTCTTAATATTCTGAAAAGCAAACAGCTTCATGGGCTTTAACTTATTCACAATGGACGAATTGCTGCACTCCATATCCGCCACATCCCCCAGGGTTACGGTCTTTGTGCGCACAGCCATATTTTTTTCAAACTTTAAATACAAGGTATCACTCACAGAAGAACCTCCTTCTCCGGCTCCAGCACAATGGCCTGACAGCTTAAAGGCTCTGTCTCCCGCCATACCAGCGTGCCACCAGTATAAGGCCCCTCATCCTTTTCGCCATATACATAATACAAAACACCAAACAGGACCGCCGCCAGCGCCAGGGCTATGAGGCAGACCCGGTATTTCATGCGGTTCATAAAATTCCTCCAATTCTTCTCTCACAAAAATAGGGCAACTATTTTTGCAAGCTTTGGGTTTTTCTTTATTATGTCCTGGTTTACAGGGAATATTCCATTGCTGATAGACTTCCTTTATGTTGCATTTTTCTCGCAGAAAAAAGGCTGCCCTGCCTGGAAAATTTCCAAAATCAGGTACAGCCTTTTTTCCTCTCAATCTATCAAATTTTTATTGCCGCTCAAACTCTTCCGGCAAAAGTCCCAAAAATTTCAGTGCCGTTACAATCTCCCGATCCCAGAAATCCCAGTTATGCATTCCCGGGCTCACTGCAAAGGTCAAATCCACTCCCGGCTGCTCTGTGGCCTTCTGGGAAAAAGCCTGACACTGTTCCAACAGAAAATCGTCCTGCCCACAGCACATGTAAATTTTCGGCTTAGCTCCCTCATAAGCGCGGAAGTGTTCCAGGCAATTATACAAATCATAATTGGAATTGTGAAAGTTTTCCTTGCCACCAAATATAGCCTGTAAATTATTGTTAGCATCCTCATCGTCCAGAGGCGGCCCGCCCTTAGCCCGCATTTCCGGTGAATTCTCAATGTCATACATGCTGATAGCCGGCGCCATAGCTATGACTCCACCATATTGTTCCGGATAAGTGAGCGCCGCATGCAATGCCCCATATCCTCCCATGGACATTCCCCCAATATAAGTATCCTGCGGCCTGTCCGAAATGGGCAGCCAATTTTTCAAAATGATGGGCAGCTCCTTGGTCAGATATGTCTCATACCGATGGGTCAGAACCCCGTCCACATAGCTAGCCCTGTCTCCGTTTGGAAACACCGTGATAACCTCCTGGTTCCGCAGATACCAGGCAATCCGGCTGCTTTTCAGCCAGGCTGTGTGGTCCTGGCAGTGTCCGTGCAGCAGATACAACACCGGATATGTTTTCCCCTCCCGTGGAGTCGGCCACTCCAGACGCTTTTCTGGTAAAAGGACTTCCACGCAGGTGTCCATATTTAGTGCTCTTGAATAAAAATTTAAGCTTGCGATTGCCATTTAATCTTCCTCCTGTAAATTCTCCCACATTATCTTTTCCAACCCCTCCTCCAACTCCTGTCTCAGAGCGTCCCCGGGCCTGTAAAAGGTCACACCCTTTTCCTCCAAAGTTTGATATACCACGTCCCGGTCTCTCTCATACCGCTCCTGTAGCCATATAGACACCTCCTCTGCTGCTCTTTGCACCACCACCTTTTGCTCCCCAGTCATTTCCTGAAAAACCTCCTCCGACATAAAAAAGGTATCCACAGAAACCGCATGCCTGGTTTCCAAGCAGTATTTACACTTCTCATATAGATTGTATCTCAAAATAGACTCTGCATCAAGCTCCGCTCCATCCAGCAGTCCTGCCTGAAAGCCATCATAAGCCTGTGCCAAAGGCATAGAATTCGTAGACGCCCCCAAAGACTGAAACATGGCCATATGCAGAGATACCGACGATGTCCACAATCTAAGACCCTCAAAATCTCCTGTATCTTCAATCCTTTCCTTTACCCAAATATTCCGCACTCCCTCCACAGAAAAACCCATGCACCGAATATGAACCGATTGACGAAGATCCTCCCATAGCTTTTGGAACTCCTCCTTTTGACAAATCTGAATTGCCTCCTCCTCTGTCCGCAACTGGGAAACCAAAGCAAAAATCTCCGGAAACAAACCTCCTACTGTCTCCACCGGAAGAAATGCCATCTCCACAGTGCCCATACGGATTCCCTCCAGAATTGTCATCTGATCTCCCAGCTGTTCACTGGGATATAGTTGTACCTCGATGGTGCCACCAGACTCCCGCTCAATTTTGTCCTTTAGCATTTCCAGGCCCTGATAGCCTGTGCTCTCAGGGATTTTTGTGGTAGCTACCTTCAGCAGAAGTGGCGTCTCCTTCTCCCCACTCTGGCTGGGCCTATTTCCACCCTCCTCTCTCTCTTCGTCAATTTGTTCGGCCTGCTCCCCCGCATGTTCCTCTTGTCCTCCGGGCATCTTCTCCCATCTCTGTCCGCAGCTAGCACACACCAAAAGCATACCAGCCAAAATCCATGCATATAGAGCCCTTTTTCCCATCTTTTCCATTCGCATCCTACCCATATAGCTATTCTTCCTTCCATTTCTGACGAAAATAGTGTAGAATGAAAAGCAGCACTGTTTTTCGTCCACAAAAAGGAGCTGATATATATGATACACTCTGGAACCAAAAGCACCTTTACCCGTTATTTTTCCCTGATTTTGATATTAGTATTTACTTTGTTAAGCCTGTTTTCCCTCTATGTCTATTACATGACCTATGACAATTTCTCTGCCCAGCAGGATCTGTCAGAACAAGGAATTCTAAATCAGGCTATAGAAAAAGTGGATAATTCTTTTTATTTTATCAACCAAATTGCAGTTGCCACAGCTAACAACAGCGATGTGGTCAAGTCGGGTATTTCCCCCAGCTTGGAAAACCGCCAGAGAAATTTTTCTATCATTACCACCCTGAAAAATTTATCAGAAGAAAACAACTACCTAGGGAAGATCTATCTTTATGAGCATACCAAAGGATACTTGTTTACCTCTGACAGTGCCATAACCACTTTGGAGGGTTCTCCCGAATCTGCTACTATTTTGTATTGTCTCTCTTCTGCTCCTTCCATTGTGTTGGAAGAAGAAAATAACCGGTACTGTAGCCGTATCATTCAGGACGGACAAAAGCTGTATCTGGTCTATGACTTTGTCTATTCCTCAAAAGGCCCCTTAAATACACTAATTCTGGAGCTGAATAAAGACAACCTATTTACCAACTTTTTGGATACCCCCTCCTTGGGAGACTATCATGTAAGCATTCAGGGAAATCGCAAAAGTCCCGTCTTTTCCACTCTGTCCCAGGAAGAGCTGAACCCAAAAGCTCCCGTTCCCTCCCTTTCTTCCATCTCTCCCTATACCTGTTGGACCTATAATTTATATCCCAAGCAAGCTGTACATTTTTCTATTTTTGGATCAAACAGGCTTTTTATTCCCTTTTTCCTGTTGCTCCTGTGCATCAGCCTGATCCTCACCTGGTTTATCACCAGCAAGGCCTATTCTCCCATCAAAAAGCTTACTCAACTGGTGGATACAGATACCCCCAAAGAACAGACCAGGGACTCCAGCAACGAATTTATCTACCTGGAGCATGTCTATCAAAAGCTTATCAGCGATAACCAGATAGCCTCTGATCTGATGGAGGAGGCTCGGCCTGAATTAGAACAAAGGCTATTTTCCAACATTTTAAATGGCAACGAATACACCTGTCAAGAGTTGGATCAACAGCTTAGTACCCTTCATAGCGTCTTTCGGGTCAATGAAAAATACCAGGTTATTCTTTTACAGCTTAAGGACAACAACACAGATGTATGGGCCCGGCACATTCACCGGAAGCAGTTATGTCAGCTGGCTAGCCAAACTTTTTTGCCTGCCTGGGGGCATCTGCAGCTTCTCACTGCTAATGACCAGCAATGCATTTTAATCATTCAGTATCCCCATGAATTTTCCATGGCTCAAATCAAGCGAATCGTTCGAAGCTTCCAGAACAGCCTGGAAAAGCAGGGTAACTCCTCCTCCCTCCAGGTTACCCTGGCTGCTGGAAAGGTATATTACAGCCTGCCGGAAATCTTACACTCCTTCCGGGATGCCTCAGAGCAACTGCGCTATCATCTCTACTACTGCGAAGACACCAGGTTGGGAGCATCCCAGGATGCTCACTCCATTTCCAGAGAATATTTCTCCTCTCTTGCTCACCAGATTGATATCAGTTTGGGAAAAGGAAATATTGCTCTGGCAGATGCCCTTCTCTCTCAAATGCTGGAAGAACTCTTTGCCAGCAATCTTGCCTTTACAGATACCAAGGAGCTGTGTGAGCAGCTGTTGGATATTTTTGTGGAAAAATCTCTAGCCTACCATGTAACAGAACCCGGTTCTGATTCTCGCCAATACCCTCTTCTTTATCAGCGCCTGCGCGCTGCTACCCAAAAGGAAGATCTATCCAATCTAATGAGGGAGGAAACTGGAAAGCTTCTTGAACTGCTCCATACAGAGTCCCAAAAGCGACAACATCAGCTGATTATTCGGGCCAAGGAATATATTTCCGTCCACTACAATAACTGTGATCTCTCGATCAATGAAATTGCCCAGGATGTTGGCTGTACCCCTTCCTATCTGAGCAATATATTTACAGAATATACCCATGAAAATCTGGTGGCCTATCTCAATTCCTTCCGGATCAATATGGCTAAAGATCTGCTGGTAAATTCTCAGATTTTAATTAAGGATATCGGCTTCAAAACTGGTTTTAATACCATCCAGAACTTCAACCGGGTCTTTAAAAAAAACACCAATATGACTCCCAAGGAATACCGGAAGGCTTATCAAAAGCTATAGATGATGATTACAGATTTCGTGACAGGAATTCCAGGATGCGCTGCTTAATCTCCGGCTTATAGCAGAGTGCATCCGCATGATTTGCTCCCTCAATCAATGTAAGCTGGCTCTTTTCAACACCCTTCTCCTGTAGTTTGTCATACAGACGAATGCTCTGCGCAAATGGAACTTGATCATCTGCTGTTCCATGTATCATGTACATGGGTACCGTATTTTCCGTCACCAGGCTGCACACATCTGGAAAATTATCCGTCCGTACCCGCAGATTGGATGGCTTTTCCATGAGTGCCAGATTGGTGGGGGGATAAAAGGGTACAGCCAGCTGTACGGCGCTGCTTTCCTCCAAATAGTTTCCAGTCTCATACTGGGGATCTCCATTGGTAGCTGCTACCAAAGCCGCCAAATAGCCACCGGCTGACTCTCCCATAATCACAACCTTTTCTTTCTGAATCCCAAATTTCTCCCCATGAGCACGCAAAAATCGGATGGCTGCCTTGATTTCCTCCAGAGGCTCCGGAAACTCTGTGTAAGGCAACACACTATACTCAACGTTGGCAACCACATATCCCCTCTCTGCAAAATAAGTTAACTCAGGCATATGTACATTCCTATCCATTTTCTGAAAGGCGCCCCCGCACAAAAATATAAGCAGCGGCCAGCATGCCTTCTTGTCATAAGAAAAATAATGGCGGGGCCGGATTAGACTCAACTTCAGCTGCCTCTCTGTCAAATTACACCAATAAGGCTTTTGCAAGTAGACCACCTCTGATGTCAATCCCAGGGCATAAGTATTATTCTCCAAATTTATTGTCTCTCTCATTTCTTCTTCCTTTCTGGCTGTTAACCCTCCCTATCACGCAGCCTGCCTGATCTTCTTTAAAATTTTGTCTCTTATTTGCTTTCCATCATTTTCTCCACACTAACGGTAGCTGCTGTCTTTGCCTTTTCTCGGGATTCCTTGGCGTAAATACAGGACACAAAATGTCCTGGTTCAACTTCCGTAAGCTCTGGCGTCTTTTCTCTACATTCCGAGCAAGCCATC
This sequence comes from Lachnospiraceae bacterium, assembly GCA_022791975.1. Classification (GTDB taxonomy): domain Bacteria; phylum Bacillota; class Clostridia; order Lachnospirales; family Lachnospiraceae; genus RGIG4284. Next base: position 198,864 of record JAAWAC010000012.1, read on the forward strand.
CAGCAACGGGGTGCAAAGCGACAACCTGGCTTTGGATTCATGGGACTGGGCACATCACCAGCCAGCACAATGCGGTTTACCTTTTTGTCTACGCTTACTTTGGGTACCGCAGACATCAAAGCTATGGTATAGGGATGCAGAGCATTTCGAAATATAGTATCTGTATCTGCCATTTCCACAATCTGTCCTAGGTACATGACAGCAATCCGGTTGGAAATATGCCGCACCACGCTTAAGTCATGACTGATAAATAGATAAGATAAGTTTCTTTCTTTTTGTAAATCCATAAGTAGATTGATGATTTTTGCCTGCACAGATACATCCAGTGCTGACACTGGTTCATCACACACAATAAAACTGGGATTTAAGGAAAGCGCCCGGGCAATCCCCACCACCTGACGCATGCCGCCATCCAGCTCATGGGGATAATGGTTCAATAGATCCAAACTTAGTCCCACAGTTTCACACAATCCCTCTAAAAATTTGTCAAGTTCTGAACCCTTTTTTACGGTTTTTTGCACCAGCAAAGGCTCACTTAAAATATCCCGAATGGTCTTTCGTGGGTTCAGGGAAGAATAGGGATCCTGAAAAATGATCTGTACCTTGCGGCAGAATGCGTCTTTATCTGCATCCGCTGCAAACACATCCTGTCCCTCCAGATACATCTCTCCCTCTGTGCGTTTATGAAGCTTCATAATCACATTTCCAACTGTGCTCTTTCCACAGCCTGATTCTCCCACCAATCCCAAAGTCTCCCCTGGGTATACCTGGAAGCTTACGTCATCCACTGCATGAAGCATTCCTTTCCGGGGAATCATAAAATATTTTTTTAGATGCTTTACCTCAAGCAAAGGTTCCTTGTTTATGCCATCCATTTTCTCAGACATCGAATTTCCCTCCTCTAAAGCATTCTACAAAATGCTCTTCCTTCACCTGCACCATCCCCGGCTGCTGTTTTTTACATTCCTCCGTACAATGCTCACATCTAGGGTGAAACCGACACCCCTCTGGCAGATGCTGGGCATTGGCCACCGTACCTGGTATGGCCGTCAAACGCTCTCTGTCCCCCTCCAGTTTTGGCAGAGCTCCCAAAAGCCCCCGGGTATAGGGATGTCTGGGATCTGAGAATACCTCCCGCACGGTTCCATACTCAATGATTCGTCCTGCATACATCACGGCTACCTTCTCACAGAGTTCGCTAATAATACCCAAATTGTGGGTGATCATTAACAGTGAGGTAGAGTATTCCTTTTGGAGACGTTTCATAAGCTCCAAAATCTGAGCCTGAATGGTCACATCCAAGGCTGTAGTAGGTTCATCCGCGATCAGCAACTCCGGATTGCAGGCAATTCCCGCCGCAATGCCTACCCTCTGGCGCATACCACCACTGAATTGGTTGGGATAATCATGCAGCCGGTATCCAGCAATGCCCACCGTTTCCAGAAGATTCTTTACCTCTTCTTCTGTCTGTTTTTTGTTCAACCCTTTGTGCTGGCGCAATACCATGCCAATCTGCTCTCCTACGGTAAAAACCGGATTTAAAGAGGTGAGGGGGTTCTGAAAGATCATGGAAATCCGATGCCCCCGCATATCCAGCAGCTCCTTCTTGGACATCTCCATTACATTTTTTCCCTTAAAATAGATCTCTCCGTCCAGCATTTTTCCGCCTCTGGGCAAAAGCTTTAAGGAGGCAAGGGCTGTAGTTGTCTTTCCAGCCCCGGATTCTCCCACTAATCCCAGGCTTTCCCCCTTACGGATAATCAGATTTACGCCATTCAAGGCATCCGCTGTGGCCCGCTCTGTGATAAACCGCACATGAAGATTTTTAATCTCAAGCAATTTTTCTTCCATTTTGTATCTCCTCCCTCCTCATCAGGTCCGTTTGGGATCAAAAACATCCCGCAAGCCGTCACCTAGGAAATTAAAGGCCAACACGGTGATCATGAGTGCTACGCCCGGAGCAATTACCATCCAGGGTGCTGTAGTCAGATAGGTTCTTCCGTCTGCAATCATGTTTCCCCAGGAAGGCGTAGGTTGTTGGATTCCCAGACCCAGAAAGCTTAAGGAAGCCTCTACCATAATAATCATGCCAAACTGCTGGCTGATAGTAATTAGAAGGGGTGTAGTAATATTAGGAAAGATCTGTGTCAGCATAATATGCATATTCCCTGCACCCATTACCTGGCTAGCATGGACAAAATCCATGTTTTTCTGCACTAGTACATTATTTCTCGCCAGTTTGCAATATTGGGTCCAGCTGGTAATCACCAGAACCATCACCAGATTGAATACACTGGTTCCCAACATAGCCATAATTGCAATGGCCAGTATCAGCTGAGGGATACTAAGAAATATTTCAGAGATACGCATAATCAGAGTATCTGTCCTTCCTCCAAAGTATCCGGACACCAGTCCAAGAAAAGTACCTATAACAGCAGCCAAAGATACCACCACCAAGGCAATCAGAAGGGAATACCTACTGCCCATTAAAAGTCTGGAAAAAATATCTCTTCCCAACTGATCCGTCCCCAGAATATGTCCTGCAATGCCCGGACTTTTCAGACGATCTATCAGCGCGTTGGCTGCTGGGTCAAAGTTTGCCAGAAGGGGCGACAAAATTGAGATAATTACAACAAAAACTGCCACCAGAAAGCCGGTCATAAAGAATTTGCTTTTCATCATACGTTTTAAAATTAATTTTCGTTCCATATGTCCTTTGCCTCCCTACTCTAATGTAATTCGCGGATCAATTTTTGCATTGATCAAGTCCACTATCAAGTTTACCAAGGCAAAGCCGGCAGCAATTACCAAGAGAAGGCTCTGAACTAGAGCATAATCCCTGTTTCCCACCGCCTGATTGGCCAGCTGGCCGACACCGGACCAGGAAAAAATCGTCTCTACCACCACAGCACCTCCCAGGAAATATCCCACCTGGAGTCCCACCACCGTTACAATGGGAATCAAAGCATTTTTAAATGCATATTTGGTATATACCCGGCTCTCCGGAATTCCCTTTGCCAAAGTAGCCGTAATATAATCCTCCCGCAACACATCGATCATTCCTGAGCGACCCATACGGGTTACCTGGGCAGCTAGAGGATATCCCAAGGTAATGGCCGGTAGAATCAAATATTTGATGCCTCCCATCCCCAGAGCAGGTAAAAGATTCAGCTTTACGCTGAAAATATAGATCATCATCACGGCCAACCACACCGTAGACATGGATTGCCCGATTAAAGCAAAAAGCATAGCCAGAAAGTCCACCATGCTGCCTTGCCGGATACCTGCAATGATCCCAATAGGAATGCTGATCAACAGACTCACCAATATGGTGGCTGCTGTTAGAAGTAGGGTAGCTGGAAATCGGTCTGCAATTATAGAACCCACACTGGTCTGGTAGCTGGCCGAGGTGCCTAAATCTCCCCGAAGAACACCTCCTATATATTTGATGTATTGTATGTACAGCGGCTTATCCAGCCCCATCTCGATTTCCTTTGCATGTACTTGTTCCTCTGTAGCCGTATCCGGAAGCATCATCCGCGCAGGATTTCCCGGGGCAATCCGGATCAAGGCAAAGGCAAGAATGGAAATAAAAAATAGTACAATGATTGTTTGTCCCAGGCGCCTTAATATATACCGGAAATACATCCAATTCCTCCTTTTTATAGCAGGGCCGGCCTAATCTGCCCATAGATGGCCGGTCCTGCAGATTTTATGAGAATACTTTTATACTATCTGTTGCAGTCTCAATGTCCTCCCTACTTCTCCAGGGACGGATCATAGTCAATATCTTTTAACAGACAGAAGGCATCTCCCAGGAAATTTACTCCAGTAATTCCATAATTTACGCTCTGCATATTTTCCAGCTGTGCAAGGGAAACCATAGGTGCACATTCATCGGCAATAATGGCATTGGCCTGCTTAAACAGACTATCACGAACAGTATTGTCCGATTCCTTATTGGATTGATCAACCAAATTGTTCAGCTCGTCATTTTTATAATCAGAATGATGGGCATCTCCAGTCACTCGCCAGTTGATAAACTGATACAGATCTCCGCTGCTGTGGAAAGCCGTAACGATAAAGGCATCATAATCTCCAGTAGATCGGATATCTGCTAAAGTGGCAGCCTCCACCACCTCTGCCTTGCAATTAAAGCCAATGGCATTTACCATATCACAGATTGCCAGGGCAATATTATTGAAAGCAGCAACGGAGGAAATGGTAATCTCCTCACCTTTATACCCGGTACTCTCCAAAAGTGCCTTTGCCCCATCCGGATCATAGGTATAATACTGGCTAGACAGGCTCTCATCATATCCAAGTGTCTTGTTATTGGCAATGCCAGGACAGATTGCTCCACCCCCCAGAAGGCCATCAATGATTCCCTGCCTGTCAATGGCCATGGAAAAAGCTCTTCTCACATTCACGTCATGGAAGGCCGATCCCTCTCCATACTGGAATCCCAGATAATCAATGGCACTTACTGGAACTGGAATCAGCTCACAGAGATTCTCAGATCCTCCATACAGACTTATCAGATCCTGCGGGATACCACTTACATTGTAATAGCCGTCAATCTCGCCGGTAATCTGAGCAGAGATAGCTGTGGAGGCTTCCGCTACAAAACGGATATAAACGTCATCAAAATAAGAATCATTTCCACCATTCCAATAATTTTCATTTTTCGTGAAATGAACATATTGTCCATCCACCCATTCATCGAAGATCCAGGGGCCGGAACCTGTCATAATTTGATCCGTAAATAGTGCTGTGCCCTGTGTCTCATAGGCCTCGTTGGGAATGATGACCGTATTAGCCAATCCCATGGTGGCAGCAGCTACCGCAGGCTCGGAAAGGGTAAGCTTTACTGTATAGTCATCAATCTTTTCCACTGCTGCTAAGGCTGTCCAATAACTGATTACCTCATTTAAAGTAGGAGTGTCAATCAGGCGCTGGAAGGTGCAAACCACATCATCTGCGTCGAGCACTTCCCCGTCATGGAATGTAACACCTTCTCGAATATGAATGGTCCACTCCAATCCGTCCTCACTCACCTCATAACCTGTGGCCAACCGAGGTGTGTATCCACCCTCGTGATCTGCTTCATAAAGAGAATCAAATATCATGTCATTCATCGTGATTCCAGTCGATACGCTTTGGTCATGGGGGTCCAGTTTAATCAGTCCTTCACTAAAAGCTATGGTTACCGATTTCCCGTGCTCTCCTGCCAGCTGCTCTGCCTGCGTAGTTATGTTGCTGTCCTCTGTTCCCGGATCTGCAGTGCTTTCTTTGCCTCCACAGCCTCCCAGCATACTACCAGCCAGTGTTATTGCAGTAAGAATCGCTGCCAATTTTTTCTTTTTCATTACTCTTGTCCTCCTTTTTTGTCGGGCTCTTTTGGTCACTGCCCTGGAATGGCTTCATCATAGTCGCTTTTTGCTTGTTTGTATATGGAAGGATTTTTTAAACTCAACATTTTTTGGACTTTTTTAATAACTTTTGAACAATTTTTTCACTTTCTACAGGGTATCTTTAAATAAGTTCATTGGCCATCCCATCCATATTGAAAAACCCACCCCCCTATGATATGATATAAACAGAAAATCCAAGGAGATACCCTGTGAGTAATATTTATGATAGCGCCTTTCGGACAATCTTAAATGACTGTCGCAGATTTATTATCCCTGTTATAAACGAAGTTTTCGGGGAACATTATATGGGTGATGAAACTATAGAATTCTATCCAAATGAACATTTCGTTGATCAGCAAGATCAAAGAAATCAGGAGCGGATTACAGACACCAACTTTATCATCCAGGGAACATACCAGAAAAAGTATCATTGGGAATGTCAGAGTACACCGGACAATCGCATGTTAATCCGGCTGTTTGAATATGATGCGCAGATCGCTCTTGATCAGGGAGAGGTTATCAATGAGATGCTAGTTGTAAGTTTTCCCAATTCAGCTGTATTGTACCTGCGCTCTCATAAAAAAACTCCCGGAAATACAGGTATCGCATTGACACTCCCGGGGGGTCTGTAGAATATGATGTACCTATATTGAAATCCCAGGCTTATTCTTTGGATGAGCTCTTTAATAAAAATCTTCTTTTACTCCTTCCATTTTATATATTCTCTCATGAGAGTAAGCTTTCACGGTTCTATTGGTGCATTTGAAAAACACACTATTATAGATTTATCCAATAGCGTAATCCAGGAAATAGCTAAAAAGTATAAAAATGTCAGGAAAGGAGTAGGTGAAATCATGGGTGGAGCATTATTGGAGACAGAAGCAAGAACAATCCTAAAGGAAGGAATTTCCCAGGGAATCTCTCAAGGAATCTCTCAGGGAATCTCTCAGGGAATCTCTCAAGGAATCACCCAAGGAGAAAATCTTCTTGCTGCTCTGATGAGCCGGCTTTTTGCTGATGGCCGGGCAGAGGATGCACAGGCAGCGGCCTGTGATGAGACTGTAAGAAAAAGACTCTACAAAGAATATGGACTAACCAAAGAGTGATTGCAAATATATAAGGTCCCAGGAGTGGTTATTCTCCCGGGACCTTGCTTCTATCATTCTTCTCACCCAATTAACCCCCGCATCCGCAAAAGTACCTTTTTTTCCATCCGGGACACCTGTACCTGGGTCATTCCCAGACGCTCCGCCACCTGAGACTGGGTTTTGTCATAAAAGAAGCGAAGGGCGATAAGTTCTCGCTCTTTAGGCTCCAGCTGAGACAGTACCCGCTCCAGCAGTACCCGCTGCATGGTCTCCTCCTGCATATCTTGTGCCTCCCCAACCATCTTGTCCAAAAGGCAAAAACCATCCCCATCCTTCTGACCAATGGTCCGCTGCAAAGATTCCACCTCAGCGCTGCTGTCCAGTGCCTGGACCAGTTCCTCCTTCTCCACTTCCAGACGCTCCGCCAACTCCTGCACATCCGGTTCCCGTCCCTTCTGCATACAGAAGCGTTCTCTTTCATGGCCGGCCCGAATAGCCAGCTCCTTTAAGGAGCGGCTGACCTTTATCATGCTGTCATCTCGGAGAAACCGTTTTATTTCCCCGGTAATCATGGGTACCGCATAGGTGGAAAACTTCACAGAAAACTGCAAATCAAACCGATCGATGGCCTTCATCAACCCGATTACCCCGATCTGGAACAGATCCTCTGCCTCTACACCCCGTCCAAAAAAGCGGCGGACTACATGATGCACCAGCCCCATATTTTCCTGTATGAGCTGCTCTCTCGCATCCTTATCCCCTTCCTGTGACCGCAAAATAAGCTCCTCTAATCGGTCCATAGGCTTACTCTTCCCGCTTTCTCAGAAGCTTCTTCATCTGCACCCGGGTGCCCTCCCCCGGCTTGGAGAATACCTGTACCTGGTCCATAAAAGCTTCCATAAACAAAAATCCCATGCCGGATCGCTCCAATTCCGGACGGGTGGTATACATAGGTTCCATAGCCTTTGCCACGTCCAAAATGCCCACCCCAGTGTCTACCACCTCCAGCTCCAGCTGCTTATCCTCCAGACGGGCTATCACTGTTACTGTATGTACCTCTCCCGGGTATCCGTGAATGATCGCGTTGGTCACAGCCTCCGACACAGCTGTCTTTACATCAGCCACCTCCTCCAGCGTGGGATTTGCCTGGGTCAAAAAGGCCGCTACTGCCACCCTGGCAAATCCCTCATTTTCAGAAATACTGTCAAACTCCAGCTTCATTTGATTTTTCATATGCTCCTCCTTTATTCTCCCCCATTTACTGAAATCAGTTTTGTAATTCCGGAAATCCGCAGAATCCGATATACATTTTCGTCTACATGCACCGCCTGCACCTCTCCACCCAGCGCGCGCATCATTTTGTAGCGCCCCATAAGCATTCCAATGCCGGAGCTGTCGCAGAAAACCGTCCTGGTAAAATCAAAAACCAGCCTTTGGATATCCTCCCTTTTCAGCAGCATGTCCACCTCCTTCCGCACCTGATCCGCCACATGATGATCCAGCTCTTCCGGGACCCGTACCAGCAGTAGGTTTCCTATCCTCTCTGTAATTTTGCTCTTTTCTGCCAGCCCTGCCATGGATCCTTCGCTCTTTTCTGCCAGCATTGTCATATCGCTCATCCTCCTATTCTCTTTTTCCAGTTAAGGGGAAAGGCATTGCCCATCTCTTTTCAGACAAAAAGAGGACATACCATTTTGGTATGTCCCCTTTCTTCAGGGCTTCTCCTTTGCCTCTCATTTTTCTTTTTTGTGGATCTGAAGTCTCCTTAAGAAAATATCTCCTGTTTCCTATTGTAAAGCGCCTACTGCTGACCCTCCTCACCCTGAGGCTGGCCCTCCTGGCCCTCCGGCTGTCCTGTTGTCCCCTGGGTTTGATCCCCTGGCTGGCCTTCCGTTCCCTGCCCCGTCTGTCCTTCACCGCCCTGGGGCTGGTTTCCCTGCTGCCCCTGGAGCCTACGCACTGCATTGCGAGAATAATTCGCTCGCTCTGTTCCCGGGAGCATCTGCTCAAACTGACTGAAATAGGCGATGGCCTCCTCTATCCGTCCTGTACTCTCACAGGAACGCGCCAGATAATAAAGGGCATACCCGTTCTCATAGGAAGGATCTGCCTGCACAATCGGCTCCAGCTGAGCAATGGCCTCCTCATAATTCTTCGCCTCATAGGCCGTATTTCCTGCCTGGTAGGCTTCCTTATAGGTTTCCGGATTTAAGACAATATCAATCTGTAAAAACAAGGCCCGAGCCGCATCGGAAAGCTCTTCTTGCTGCACCTCTGCCAGCAGAGCTTTCGCCCCCTCTCTGTCCGTGGCATTGTAAGCTGCTGCTGCCTGCATCAGCTTATCCGAGGACCCTTCCGTTACCTCTTCCACCTCCGGCTCCTTGGACAGCTCCTCTATCTGGGCCTTTGCATTCTCCAGCTCCTGATTCAGGCTGTCAATGGTAGCCTGCCTAGCAGACAGCTGGTCACTGTACTCCACAATCTGCTGGTTGGCCTCGCTGCGGGCTGATTGGATCTTGGCTGGAATCACCAAGAACCACATAAGAGCCACCCCCACCACCAATCCGATAATAATATTCACTATCACATTGGCCCCGGAATTGTCCTTGTAGGTGGCCGGCATAATAATGGTCTCATTTCCGCTGGTATAGGAGATAATATCCTGATTCTTCTCATCCTTCTTATCCGAGATCTTTTCCAGGATTTCATCCAATTCCCGCTGATAACTCAGGGAAAGGGTATCATTTCTGTCTATATTCAGCGCCCGTTTCAGCTCCCGTCCAGCTCTGTCATACTTCTCCGTCTTAATATAGAGGAGCGCTAAAAGCCGGTGGGCCTTCACCAGTCTGGAATTCAGGGATAAGACCTTTTTCAACTGGATAATAGCCAAATCCTCACTGCCCTGCTGGCAGTACAAAAGCGCCTGGTTATATTTCTTAATGGTCTGATTAATGGTCTCCAGACGGGCCTGATTGGCCTGGATACTCTGGATATATTCATCCGCCATATTTTTATTGGGATCCAGATTTTTGCTGATAATCCACTCGGTAAGGGCATCCACTGTCTCACCAATCTCGCAGTAAATCACGCCCAGCAGATTCCTGGCCGGTATATTGTGCTTATTAACCTCTAAGCTGTATTTTAAATCCTGGATTGCTCCGGATAAATCTCTCACATTTGCCTTGGCCAGTCCGGAATTATAATACATATTGGATATCCTGACCAGTCTTTTCAGGCTTCTCACATCCGCCCCGCAGTTGGCACAGTAATCTTCCTCCGCCAGTGCAGTGCCACATTTCATACAAAGCATATATTCACCCTGCTTTCCTGTCTCTTAATAGGTGTCCGAATCCTTTATTTCCTTCAACATTTCCTGTAAAAGGTCTGTAATGTCCAGGGGCTTATTCTGGTATACGTTTTCCTCCACCTCTTCCACCTCCAGGCTGGGGTGAAACTTCTTCAACTCTTCCTCAAAATTGATCATGGGCGTTCCTCCTTATCAGCTCTTTCTTAATGCCCCCTACCAGGTAAAGGGAGCCCACACAAAATAAAATCCCATCCTCTCCCTTGCTTTTAAGGGCCGTATCAAACGCGTCTCCCATTCCAGGTTGTTCTATAATCCGTGCCGCACAGAATCTGCTAAAATATTCCGCCAGCTCCCCTGTTTTTACCACTCTGTCACAATCCACCTCTGTCACTACCACCGTATGGAAATGCAATTCCTGGCAGATCGTCTCTATCATATGTTCATAGTCCTTGTCATTGACAGCCGAAAACAGCAATGTGACCGGATGGGACTTCTCCAACCGCCGGGCTGTCTTTACAAACTCCGCCACTCCGGCCCGGTTGTGCCCGCCATCCAGGATTACTCCTGGGAGCACACTTTCCATTCGTCCCTGCCATCTCATATCTGCAATTCCCTGTCGGATAATATCCTCCGTAAAGCGATCCTCTTTATCAATCACCCGGATGGCTGTAACCGCCTCCAGCGCATTCATCACCTGATACTCCGCCACGCTGGAAATTCTTAGTCCTCTATATTCATAATACCCAGAACAAATGGAAAAATCAATATTTTTATCGGTCTCCTCCAAAATTTCATACATGGAAGGGCGAATTCCATAAGCTTTTACCCCTAGTTCTTCCGCCTTTTTCAAAATCACCTGCTCTGCCTCCGGCACAGAAGCATCGAAGATCACCGGTGCTCCTGCCTTAATAATACCAGCCTTTTCCCCGGCTATAGCCGAGATAGTATCCCCCAGATACTCCACATGGTCCAGGCTGATGGAGGTCAAAATCACAGCCAGAGGATGTTCAATAGCGTTGGTGGCGTCCAGCCGTCCCCCAAGTCCTGTCTCCAGCACCAGATATTCCACCCGGGCCTTTGCAAAAAGCACCATGCCCACCAGAAACAAAATCTCAAAATAGGTGGGATGAGCATAGCCCTCCTCTTCTATTTCCTCCACACAATCCATGACCTGCCGAAAGGCCGTGAGAAAATCTTCATCACCTACCGGCTCCTGGTCAATCTGAAATCGCTCATTGATTTTTACCAGATGAGGGGAAGTAAACAGTCCCGTATGCTTTCCTGCTGTCGTTAAAATAGAGGACAGGAAAGCACACACAGACCCTTTCCCATTTGTTCCCGCCACATGGAGGATCTTCATCTGTTCCTGTGGATTTCCAAGTTTTTCCAGAATCACTTTCGTATTTTCCAAAGTGTTTTTCTTAGTAAACTTGGGTGTTTCGTTAATATAGGCCACAGCCTCCTCATAAGTCCTTGCTTGTTTTCTCATTTTGCTCCTATTTTCAAGCGCCACTGCGCCTCTGGGCCTTCCCTATCCTTATTGCTCCAGCCCTTCCAGCTGCCGCTTCACCTGGGCCATCATTTGGGTGTATTTCTCAAGCTTCTCTTTCTCCTCCGCGATTTTGTTGGCGGGGGCTTTGCTGACAAACTTCTCGTTATTCAACATTCCGTTCACCCGGGCCAATTCCCTGGTCAGCCGCTCCTCCTCCTTCTTCAGGCGCAAAAGCTCCTTTTCCCGGTCCACCAGCTCCGCAAAGGGCATATAAATGGTGGCCTCTGCCATAACCGCAGGTACCGCGTCCTCTCCAATGCCGCTCTTATCCGCCTGCACGGTCACCTCACTGGCCGATCCCAGGGAGGCAAAGAATACCTTCCCTTTTTCAAAAATGTCTCTTATCTCTTGATTCTCCGACACCACATATACATGGGCCTTCTTACTGGGAGGCACATTCATGCCAGAGCGCACATTTCGGATGCTGCGAACCGCCTCCTTTATGGTCTCCACCCCAGCCTCATCTGCGGCAAAAGCATACTCCTTTTGGTACTCCGGCCACTGGGCAATCATAACAGATTCCTCTCCTGTGAGATTGCAGTAAATTTCCTCGGTAATAAAAGGCATAAAGGGATGTAATAGCTTCAGGGCATTGCCCAGCACCTTTTTTAAGGTCCACAGAGCCGCCGCCTTGGTGGTATCCTCATCCTTATAAAGCCGGGGCTTCACCATCTCAATATACCAGTCACAGAATTCCTCCCAGATAAAATCATAGACCTTTTGCACAGCAATCCCCAGCTCAAATTTTTCCATATTGGCTGTCACTTCCCGTGCCACTGTATTTACCTTGGAGAGAATCCACTTGTCAGCACTGGTAAGATTTTCCAGTTCCATAGTTTCCGGCACCTGGGCCCGCTCCATATTCATCAAAATAAACCGGGAGGCATTCCAAACCTTATTGGCAAAGTTGCGGCTGGCCTCCACCCGCTCCATATAAAAGCGCATGTCATTCCCCGGCGCATTTCCCGTGACCAGAGTCAGGCGCAGGGCATCTGCACCATATTTGTCAATAATTTCCAGGGGATCGATTCCATTTCCCAGGGATTTGCTCATCTTCCGGCCCAGGGAGTCCCGCACCAATCCATGAATCAGTACATGGTGGAAGGGAGATTTTCCTGTCTGCTCATAGCCGGAGAATACCATCCGGATCACCCAGAAGAAAATAATGTCATAGCCTGTCACCAGCACATCCGTGGGATAGAAATATTCCAGATCCTCCGTCTTATTGGGCCATCCTAAGGTAGAGAAGGGCCACAAGGCGGAAGAAAACCAGGTATCCAACGTATCCGGGTCCTGGGTAAAATGGGTATGGCCACACTTGGGACACACCCCGGGCATTTCCCGAGCCACCACAACCTCTCCACAGGCGTCGCAGTAATAGGCCGGAATCCGGTGTCCCCACCAGAGCTGCCGGGAAATACACCAGTCTCGAATATTTTCTAGCCAGTGAAGATAAATCTTATCAAAACGTTCAGGCACAAAGGTGAGATCCCCGTTTTTCACCGCCTCAATGGCCGGCTTTGCCATCTCCTCCATGCGCACAAACCATTGCTGCTTGATCATGGGCTCCACCGTTGTGCCGCAGCGGTCATGGGTTCCCACGTTGTGCGAATGAGGCGCCACCTTCACCAGGTATCCCTGTTCCTTAAGCTCCTTCACAATAAGCTTCCGGGCCTCATACCGGTCCATACCTGCATACTTGCCCCCATTCTCATTGATGGTGGCATCGTCATTCATAATATTGATTTCCTCCAGCTCATGGCGTTTTCCCACCTCAAAATCGTTGGGGTCATGAGCCGGGGTCATCTTCACCACGCCGGTTCCAAATTCCTTATCCACATAGGCATCCGCCACAATGGGAATCTCTCTCCCCACCAGGGGCAAAATAACCTTTTTCCCGATCAAATGACGGTACCGCTCATCCTCCGGGTTTACCGCAAGCCCTGAGTCTCCCAGCATGGTTTCCGGACGGGTGGTTGCAATCTCCACCACACCGCTGCCATCTGCCAGAGGATAATTGATATGCCAAAAATGTCCCTCCTGCTCCTCATGCTCCACCTCCGCATCGGAAATGGAGGTCTTGCACACAGGGCACCAGTTGATAATCCGAGACCCCTTATAAATATAGCCCTTTTCATAGAGCCGGATAAATACCTCCAGCACAGCCTCCGAGCAACCCTCATCCATGGTAAAGCGCTCTCTGTCCCAGTCACAGGAGGAACCAAGCTTCTTCAGCTGATTGATAATGGCTCCACCATACTCTTCCTTCCACTGCCAGGCCCGCTTTAAAAAGCCTTCCCTCCCCAGCTCCTGCTTGTCAATCCCTTCCTCTCGAAGCTGGTTTGTCACCTTTACCTCTGTAGAGATGGATGCGTGATCCGTGCCCGGAATCCAGAGTGCGTTGTAGCCCTGCATCCGCTTATACCGAATAAGAATATCCTGCAAGGTCTCATCCAGGGCATGGCCCATATGAAGTTTCCCTGTTACATTGGGAGGGGGAATCACAATGGTAAAGGGCTTTTTGCTCCGATCCACCTCCGCGTGAAAATATTTTTTGTTCAGCCAGTTGGCGTAAATCCGATCTTCCATCCCCTGGGGATCATAGGTTTTGTTTAACTCCTTCATTGGTGTGTGCTCTCCTCTTCTCTGGAATGTGGTCCGCTGTCAAATTCCCTGCAAAAAGCCTCCTGCTCTGAAAAAGAAAACGCCCTCTCAAACATCTGAAAGGGCGTTATGATTCCGCGGTACCACCTTACTTATATGCAACATATTGCATACATCTCTGGGCCCGATAACGGGGGCAAATCGGGATCGGCTGTGTCCTTAGGACTTTCTCACCGCTCCGGCTCCAAAGCTACCTTCCATGGTGTTTCCTCAAATGGTCTCTCAGCCTCCGAACCATTCTCTCTGCCAGGTCCCTCCCCATGTACTCCTCTTCTTCTGCGCCTTTCTTCTTGTTCTCGCTTATGCTCACTTTATCATAGTAGGCTTTCCCCGGTTTGTCAAGGTTTCCCCGCAGGTTTTTCTCCGGTTTTTTCCTGTTTTTTCACCCTTTTCAGCTGTTTTTCTTCCTTTAATCCCAAAATCCAGGTCAAAAAAACCTTTTGCCAGGCCTTCTTAGCCCCCAGAGTATGTGTCCTACCATCAATCCTTCTGCAATGTATATTGATCGTATACCTGCCAACTATCCATTAAATATGTAGTCAGGGTCAACGTGGTATCGGTCACATCCACCCGCATGGCCGTAAGGGTCTCCGGCTGCCCCTGCTTCATGGCCGCGTAATTTTCCGTAATAGGCTGATAAATACAGCCACTGGCTGTACCTGTGGTCACATACAGGGCTCCCGCAGGATTTTTTGCCACAGCGCCCGTCTCATAGTCATAATCATTCAGAGTCTCGCCGAGATCATTCATAATGGCTGTGCGGGTATATGCATGGTCATGGCCGCTGAGAAACAGATCAATGCCGTATTCTCTGGCCATATAGCCAAAGGTTCCACGATTTTCTGAGCTCTGATTCTGATACTTCTCCACACTGCTGTAGGCCGGGTAATGCTCCAGGACAATCTTCCATTTTGCATCCGGATTCTCTTTGGTCACCTTCTCCACAAATTCCTCATGGCAGTCCCTGGGATAAATACTGTTGGTATTTAAAACCATAAAAAGCACATTTCCATAGCGGAACCAGTAATCTCCATCTGTGTCCTCCCAGTTACAGCCAATGGTAGAACGATTAGGCACGTAATAGCGCTCATAAAACCAGGGTCCACCTCCGCTTTCCCAGCAATCCACGTCATGATTTCCCACAATGGGTACCAGAGGTGTGGTGTAAAGTCCCAGATGCTCAAAAAAGCCGCTGTAATGCTCAGGTGTATTGTAGCCTGCCACCTGATCCCCCAAGTGAACCAGAAAAGCCGCATCCGACATATATTTGGTTGCCCGGTTTACTACTTTATCCCAGTTATCAATGGTAACCTGAATATCCTCCATCTGAGATTGTCCGATCTGGGCGTCGGAAGTGACGATAAAGGAAAAGTCTCCCGAAAAGTTCTTTGTGGTAAACTGATACTCTGGAGACCACCCTTCACTGTTTCCCACTTTATAGGCATAAGTGGTCTGCTCCTTTAATCCCGTCACCTGGGCTTTGTTGTAATAAAAACCCGGCTCTGTGGCTGAGGCTGCTGTCTGAGCTGCAAAGGTCTGGCTTTCCCCTGTGGCCACCTCATACAAAACCACCTGCCCCTTGGAACCGCTGGGGGAAAACCAGTTAAAATGAACAGCTCCTGGGTCCCCACCTTGCTCCATAGTCAGATATTTAATGATGGTTGTATTTAGCAAAGGGGCGCTCTCATAATCCGTCACAAAGGATGCCCGCTGGGCCGCTATTTCTTCCTCGCTTACAGCTTGTACCTGCTGTTCCTGTTCCTTTGCCGGCTGTTCAGGCTCCAGGGGCTGCTGCTCCGGGGAAAGTGGCTCCTGGGTTTCCCCTGTCTGGGCCTCCCCAGAAGGCGTAGGCTCTCCAGTCTGGGGAATATGGTTCTCCTTCTCTACAGGCGTTTCCGGAGTGTTAGTCTGAGCCTTATTCTTCAAGGTCCAGGCAAATGCCACCACCAAAACCAACAGGATTGCTGAGCTCACAGCAAATCTCATATTTGTCTTTCCATTTTTCAAAATTTATCTCCTCTTTTCTTCGGCAATACTGCCTGTCCATGGAATTAAGAAGGAGCCTTGCGGCCCCTTCCCTTCCGAACATACCCCACTCTATCACTATATGCAGGATGAATCAAGGAAATCACTGATTAATTAAGAAAAATTAAGAAAGTATTCAGAAACTTTCCCTCCATTTACCAATTCAGATTTATATCTGCCAGAATTCCCTGATAGATAAATCTTCGTATTTCTTCCTCCGTCACATCCGTGGCTTTCTCCCGCTTTTCCAGATACATCAGGTACATCATAAATTTGCTAACCAGAGTCAAGATGGCCATAGTGCGGGGCAACCCCCCCTTTGCCAATCCTTCCTGAATAGCTGTGTCATACAGCTCTGTCAGCACCTGGTAAGGCCCCTGAATCTCCGCCTGCCGGCGCTCCACCTCCTGACACAGGGGACGGCCCAGCTCAAAGGAATGATTAATAACCCGAATAAAGTTGGAAAAGCTTCTGTTTCCCTCCGGATACTGGGCCATGCAATCAAAAATTTGGTATATCTTTTTTTCAAAGGTAGCTTCCTTCTCTATCAGCCTGCTGACCTCTCCAGTTAGCCGGTTTATATCATACAGGATGGCACTGGCAACCATGTCCTCCTTGCTGGAAAAATATTCATAGGCCGTCCCTTTTCCGATGCCGGCACGCTCTGCAATCTCGGATACGGTCATGCTGTTTAAATCTGCCCCCTCATCCATCAGCTCTATCACTGCCCGGTAAACAGCCAGCGCCTTCGGTCTCTCATTCATGCTGCCGTCTCCTCCTTTGTACTTTTCTTTCCACGAATAAACCAGTCATAGATGCAGGGAATTACAAACAGGGTCAGCAGTGTTCCGTATAAAAGGCCACCAATGGTGACTACCGCCATAGGCCGGGCCATATCCGCTCCCATGTCACTGCTTACCACCATGGTGGACATAGCCAATATGGTGGTCAAAGCTGTCATCAGTACAGGACGCAGACGGGTCTTTCCGGCCTCCAAAATAGCATCCCGCTTTTCCATACCCTCTTCTCGCAGCTGATTCATATAATCTATCAGCACAATTCCGTTGTTTACAATAATACCAGATAACATGACAAAGCCGATCATAGCTATGACACTGATCTCAAATCCCCCGATAAACAGAGCCATAAAGCCTCCCGTAAAGGCCAGGGGAATGGTAAACATAATGATAAAGGGCGACAAAAGAGACTGAAACTGAGCCACCATAATCAAGTACATAAAGGCCACGGCCAGAGCCAGCATCAACACCAGCTGCTCCATGGCTTCGTTAATAGTTTCATCTTCTCCTGTCATGTGCAGGCTGTAGCCCCCAGGCACATCATAGTGATCCAGCATTTTCTGCACCTGGTTTCCTACCAGACCAATATTATAGCCATCAGCAATGGAGGCTGTCACGCTTATCACGCGGCTCTGGGCGTCTCGTTGAATGGATTTCACACCCTCGGTGCGCTCAAATGTGGCGATATCTGAGAGTGGAATATGCTCATAGGTTCCATCCTTTTTGGATACCGTCAGCACCAGCTGCTCCAGAGTGTCCCGGGTCAGCTCTATATCGTCCCCATTCATAACCAGTACATCATAATCTTTGATCTCTGTCATCAACGTTGTGGCGCTGCTGGGGTCCGCAAGCTTTGCATTCAGCATGGAGAACACCTGGGCCACTGTGAGCCCTTGGCTGATGGCCTTATCCCGGTCCACAATCACCCGCAGCTCTCCTGTGGTCTCCTCCTGGCCATCGGAAATCTCTGTAAGCCCTTCCATCTCTTCCAGCTTTTTGGCCAAATCCGTGGCAATTTCCTGGAGGGTATCCAGCTCCCGACCCTTTACATTGATTTGAATGCCACTGCCTCCCAGGGCCGACATATCCATGCTGGAGGTTTCCACTGAAAATTCACAGTCCAAATCTGCTGTCAGCTCCAGGATTTCCTTTCCAATCTCCTCATTGGTCCGTGTCTTATCCTCTTTTAAAGTAATATAGACAGAAGCCGTATTGTCCTCACCACCACCCATAAACATGGACATCTCTCCACCCGTCATGGCTCCCACATCCTGTACATCCTCTATGGTCATAATTCGGCTGATGGCCTCATCTGTCACCGCCCGGGTGTCTGCCAGAGAAGAGCCTTTTTCCAGCTCCACCGTGGCACTGATCTGGGTGCTGTCCATATCCTCCATAAAAGCCGTGCCGTTGGAGGCCGCAGCCAATGCGCTCACCACCAACAGAACCACTGCTCCCAGCACCACAAGAGGTTTTCCCCTGAGGGAAAGACTAAGCAGCTTTTCATAGCCTGCAATCATCCCTGTAAAGAAACGGCTCTCCTTCTTCTCCTCCGTCTTTACCAGCACCTTGGAGGCCATAGCCGGCACCACCGTCATAGCTATGATCAAGCTGGCCAGCAGGGAATAGCCGATGGTAAGGCCCATATCCACAAACAGCTGCCGGGTGATTCCCTCTGTAAACACAATGGGTGCAAACACGCAGACCGTAGTGAGGGTGGAGGCCAGAATGGCACCTCCCACTTCCTGGGCTCCCTCAATGGCTGCCTCCTTCATGGGCACCCCCTCACTGCGCATACGGTATATGTTTTCAATCACCACGATGGAGTTATCCACCAGCATACCAATGCCCAGAGCCAGCCCCGACAGGGAGATTATGTTCAGGGTCACTCCGCTAAAGTACATGCAAACCAACGCAGTCACCAAACTGATGGGAATGGAACAGGCAATCACAAAGGTAGGCCGGATGTCCCGTAAAAACAGAATCAGAATTAGAATTGCCAGCACAGCCCCAAAGAGGATATTGCTGAGAATGGAATCCATAACCAAATCGATATAGATTCCCTGGTCCATCAGCGGCACAATCTCCAAGCTTTGATCCTCTTCCATCATCTCCTGAAAACGGGCACTCAGCTTTCGGGAGACATCTCCGGTGGAATAGCCGGTCTGCTTTTGAATGCTCAGAAGAATTCCCGGATTTCCGTTGATGTTGGTATAGCTGTCCTGGGCATTGTCTGTCATAAATACATCAGCCACATCCCGCAGATAGATGGTGTCCACCCCATCCATCTCCAGGTTCATCAAGGGCATATTGGCCAAAGCCTCCACATCTCCTGGCTTATCCCCAATCCGGACCAGATAGTCAATGCCCTCCTCCGTCACATAGCCCCCGGGCATGGAAAAGTTTTGGGCAGCTAACAGGGATTTTACCGTGTCCACGGTCAGGATGTTAGTCATATCCGCCGCATCCAGGGCATTTCCCTTCTGCTCCTCAAGCTCTTCCTCCCCATCTCTAAGCTGCTCCCAGCCCTCATTTAACTGCTTCTGGGCATCCTGCATCTGCTCCTCGCCGTCATCCAACTGCTCCAGTGCGGAGTCCAGCTGCTCCTGGGCCTGTTCCAGAGTGCTCTTATAGTAGTTCAGCTGAAATTCTGTGCCGGACAGCTGGGCGTTGGCCGCCGCCTCGGAGATCCCCAAATCCGTCAGTCCCTGGGTCAGCTGTGCCTTGGTATTCTCCAACTCCTCCTTGCTCTCCAGCAGCATCCGCACGCTGGGAGTATTTTCATAGTCATCCAGAGCATCCTGGGCCGCCTTTACCTTTTCCTCGGCCACTGTGGCCACCTGTTGGGGATCTCCGGCGCTTTCCATCATGATTTCTCCATAGATCACCTTCTGACTGTCTGTGAGGGTGGCTTCAAAGCTTCCCAGGGCTCCCATAACCTCCTGCATCAGAGCCTGCAAAGCTTCCGGGTCCGTCAGCAAGGCCGGATCGGAAAATCTGTCCGCAAACTGGGCCAGCACGCCTCCCAGTCCCTGGTATACGACCTTGGCATCAGAAAGCCGATCCTGATGTCCCTTGTATTCCGCCGTATTCAGCCTTTCGTCAATGGCTACAATCCCCTGCTCTACCTGGGCAAGCCCTTCCTCCAACTGCTTTTTCTGGGTGGCAAGCTGCTCTGTGGCCTGGCTCTTTCCCTCCTTATAGGCATCAATGCCCTCATCGATCTCCTGCCGCTTTTCCTGCACCTCCGTCTGACCATCTAAGAGCTCCTGACGTCCCTCCAGCATATCCTGCCGGCTGTCATTCAACTCCTGCTGCCCTTCCTGGAGCTCTTTTCTGGCATCCGAGAGCTCCTGCTCTGCGTCTGCAAATTCTCCCTCAATATATCCAAATACCTGGAGATTTACCGCATCAATTTTCTCCTGGCGGATGATCACATGAACGCTCTCCTCCACCAGACCGCTGGCATCCACAGAGGCTACGCCCTCCAAGCTCTCCAGCTCCGGTATCAGATGATTGCTGGCCAAATCCGTAATCTCCGCGTTGCTCATACCCTCCACGCCAATGGCCGCCACCATCACCGGCATCATATCCGGATTAAGCTTCATAATAATAGGGTTTCCAATGGAATCATCCCAGAAGCCCCGGATCTGGTCCAGGCTCTCCCGGATTTCCAGAGAAACAGAGTCCATATTGGCTGTCTGGGCAAACTCCAGAACTACCATGGAATAATTCTCGCTGGAAATGGAGCTAATATTCTCAATATTGCTGACCGTGGCCATGGACTGCTCCACCGGCTTTGTCACCACCATCTCCACGGTTTCCGGATTGGCACCCGGATATGTAGTCATTACAATGACATAGGGCAAATTGATGTTGGGAAACAGGTCTGTAGTCATCTTGGTAAATGACACAACCCCCAAAATTATCACCAGTACCACAGCCACCAGCACCGTATAGGGTTTTTTTACGCTGAGCTTTGATATCATCTGAATATCCTCCTAAAAAATGATGTTCCTAATTCTCTGCTTTTTCCAAATGATCGTCAAAAACCGTCCGACCGGTCGGTCGGACGGTTTTTATTATAGTACAGCATAAAAACAGTGTCAATTCTTCAGATATTAAATTTTCATAAATATTTTTTCAACAGCTCTGCCTTATCCGTTTTCTCCCAGGGAAGATCCAAATCCGTGCGACCAAAGTGTCCGTAGGCTGCGGTCTGCTTGTAAATGGGCCGACGCAGATCCAACATTTTGATAATGCCCGCCGGGCGCAGATCAAAATTCTCCCGGATCAGCTCCACAAATTTCGCATCGGAGAGCTTGCCAGTTCCAAAGGTATCCACATTCACAGAGGTGGGACGAGCCACGCCGATGGCATAGGAAAGCTGTACCTCACATTTGTCCGCAAGGCCGGCTGCCACAATATTTTTCGCCACATACCGGGCTGCATAGGCTGCGGAGCGGTCTACCTTGGTGCAGTCCTTGCCAGAGAAGGCGCCACCGCCGTGGCGGGCCATGCCACCGTAGGTATCCACAATAATCTTCCGTCCGGTCAGACCACTGTCCCCGTGAGGTCCGCCAATGACAAAGCGTCCGGTGGGATTGATAAAGAACTTGGTGTTCTCATCCACCATTTCCTTGGGAAGAATCTCATCAAATACATATTTTTTGATGTCTTTATGTATCTGCTCCTGGCTTACCTCCTCCCCGTGCTGAGTGGAAAGCACCACTGCATCCAGACGCAAAGGATGCCCCGCCTCGTCATATTCCACGGTTACCTGGGTCTTTCCGTCAGGACGCAGATAGGTCAGGGTCCCGTCTTTACGGATCTTGGTCAGCTGCTGCGCCAACTTTTGAGCCAGAGAAATGGGATAGGGCATAAGCTCTGGTGTCTCATTGCTGGCATAGCCAAACATCATTCCCTGGTCCCCGGCGCCGATGGCCTCCAGCTCATCCTCTGTCATAGTCTTTTCCTTCGCCTCCAGGGCCTTGTTTACACCCATGGCAATGTCTGTGGACTGCTCGTCAATGGCTGTGATGACAGCGCAGTTATCCGCGTCAAAGCCGTATTTTCCCCGATCATAGCCGATCTCCCGGATGGTATCCCGAACAACCTTCTGAATGTCCACATACCCCTGCGTGGTAATCTCTCCCATCACCAGCACCAGGCCTGTGGTAGTGGCTGTCTCACAGGCTACCCGGCTCATGGGGTCCTGCTCCAAAAGCGCATCGAGAACTGCGTCAGAAATCTGATCGCAGATTTTGTCCGGATGTCCTTCCGTGACGGACTCTGAAGTAAATAACAATTTTTCCATGATTTTCATGTCCCCTTTCTTTTCTTCTGTTTGCCTTAATTTTTTCGTTTCTGCATACAAAAAAGCCCACATAAGTGGACTCGACATGAACACATCAAATCCTCTTATTGTTCGAATTTACTCGCTCAGGTTGGCACCTTCCATATTTGGGGTTGCCGTGACTTCACAGATCCTTTGTATCTCCATCACTCTGAATAAGAGAAATATGCACGGTATGGACTTTTTCTATAAATTACTCTACTGCGTTTTGTGGCAAATGTCAAGGATTATTTAAGGCTGGCAGGATTTGCCGGATTGTTCCAGTCATCCTTTCCGACCCCAAGAGCCATCTGCCTTTTTCCTGCAAATGGCTCTTATTTTCTTCCATAATTTTCAATTTTAGCAAGCATCTATTCCCAAGGCTTTAACAAAACCTTACAGGTATCGCTCTTCATAAATTTCTCAAAGGCTTCCTGAGCCCTGGAAAATCCATACACATCCGTGATCAATCGCTCCACTCTGGGATTATGACGGAGTATGGCGTACATGTCCTCAAAATCCGTGAGATTATAATGCCAGGACCCTATAAGAGTCAGGTTCTTCCGAATAAAATCATCGCTGGGGCAGATTTCAATGGTGTGATGATTCTCCCCGCAGAAGGCCACAGTTCCACCAGGCTCCATCATATCCATGCACAGCCTTTCCGCACTTCCGTTTCCGGAGGCATCCAGTGCCTTCTCTAGGGGATCCTTTCCTTTGGCCTCTAAAATCTTTTCTTTGATATGCTCATCCATGGGGTTTAAAACAACATCTGCCCCCAGCTCTCTTGCCATATTCTGCCGAAATTCCACGCTTTCCACCGCGATAACCCGGGCTCCCAAAAACTTAGCAATGGCCGTGGCTCCCATTCCCACAGGGCCAAGCCCTGTGATAAGCACCGTGTCAAAGGCCTTTACCTCCATGCGCTTAAGAGACCGGAAGGCCGGCCCAAGGGCGCAACAGGCCATGGCCCCCAGATCAAAGGAAATGTCATCGGGGAGTGGTGTCAACACAAAGTCCTGCACCAGAACATATTGGGCAAAATGGGTAAAATACGGGGGTTTGCTGGGACACAGAATATAATTTCCGCTTCTGCACAGGCGACAATGTCCGCAGCCAGACAGAGGGTTGATAATCACCCGATCTCCCTCTTTTACCCGGCTGGAACCGGCTGTGGCCGTAACCACGCCCGCCCCCTCATGTCCCGAAGTACGTACCTTTTCCTCTGACAAAAATGCTTTTTTATCACTTCCGCAAATGGGAGAGGATTCAATTTTTACCACCACCCATTCCCCCCGAGGCTCAGGGTCTGCCACATCCTCCACATATGCCTGTCCGTTTCCCAATACCAATGCTTTCATTTCTTATCCTCCTCTAAATCTAAATCGCTGTGTGATGGCGCTAAAAAGAGTAAAGTCCCTCCTGCGCCTTTGCAACTTTACTGGCCGGCAAAGAATTTTAGAAAAAACTTGATATTTCTTAGCTGAACTATTTATCCTGGCCACACTGCGTCTATGGACTCGCTGACAGTATGTACCGCATCCTCAAAGGACATGTCTCCCAGACGCTTTTCAAAGGGCTCTGCCAGAATCGGTCCTGTGTATCCCAGTTCTCTTAATCCCTGGAAAAATTCTCCAATTCTTAGCACTCCTGTGCTTCCAGGTAGGGCTCGAACCCGATCCTCCTGCTCCTCCGGAGGAATTCCCGCCGGCGCGTCCATAATATGTGCGGCCACAACTTTTTTCTCATGGCCCAGCTTTTGAAAATCCTTATAGCACTGTCCCGCCAGATCCCAATGCCATACATCCAGCAAAATTCCCATATTACCTGTGCCAATGGCCTCACACAATTCCAGCATCCCGTCCAGATTATGGATAAACTGGTATTTTACATTTTTTCTAAGCTTCGGCGGGCCCAAAAATTCCAGCCCAAATGAAATTCCATAATTTTCCAGAACTTCTGCTATGGGGCGCAGCCTTTTTACATGCAAACGAAAGTTTTCCTCATAGGAAAGGGTTTCACTGGAAGGGATAATCCAGCTGATACATCTGGTTGCCCCGCAAGACTTTGCGTACCTTACATAGGCCTCCCAGTCCTCCATGCCCCTTTCATAGGTCTCTTGGTCCTTTCTGTAATCCACCGTAAGTCCAAACCCGGCTGCCCGCAGCTGATATTTTTCCAAGAGCTCCTTTGTCTGTTCTACCGGCATCTGTGCGTCTCTCTCAAGTTTGAGCCAAATTCCCTGAAATCCATACGCTTGAGCCACAGGCGCCGATACATCCAGGGTAACCGGATGTCCGATGCAATCCGGCGCTAAAGTCTTATACATATCTGCCTCCTCCTTCTCTTTTATACAAATTCATCCCTTCACAGCACCTGCTGTCATTCCCTCAATAATCCGTTTGCTAAAGGAAAAATACAAAATCATAACCGGAAGCATGGTTACCAGAATCCCGGCCATCAGCCTTGGATAGTCCACCGTATAAGCAGATTTAAACACGGTAAGCCCCACGGGAACCGTCCGCAGCGTGTCCTTGCTTACCAGGATCAGCGCAAAAGAAAATTCATTCCAGACTGCAAAAAACTGGATAATCGCCACCGTGGCCAAAATGGGACCAGCCAGGGGAAGCACAATCCGAAACATGGTCTTAAAAAACCCGCATCCGTCAATGGCTGCTGCTTCCTCCAGCTCTTTGGGAATGGATTTTACATAACTCTCCACCAGCATAATGGAGATGGGAAGCCCAAACCCAATATAGGGAAACAACAGGGTATACCAATGATTGGTCAGACCAATCTGTTTAAACTGAATATACAAGGGTACTAATAATGCATGAAGGGGTATCAACATTCCCATGGTAAAATAATTATATAAAAATCCCCGCCCCCGAAATCGGTAGCGGGAAAGTACATAGCCGGCCATAAAAGCCAGTATGACAATTCCCGATACAGATACTATGGTATTGCGAAAGCTGTTTCCCATTGCTGTCACTAAATCTGTCTGGGTAAACACAGAAATGTAATTTCTCAAATCCAATGCTTTGGGCAGCGCTGTGGAGGACTGGTTAAACTCTGCCTGGGTTTTAAAGGAAGAGTAAAAAATCCATATCATGGGAAACACGCAGGAAAAGGAGAACAGGCATAAGATCAAATTTCCCAAAAGCCTAAGAACTCCTGTTCGTTTTTTCTTCATCATCCCTTCTCCTTTCTCCATGGCTGGGTGATCAGCACTCTGCTGGCAATAACCAGAGACAGACTTAAAATCAGGATTCCCACGGACATTGCGCTGGCATATCCGTAATGGCTCTTGATAAAGGTGGTTTTATAAACCTGGAGCGCCATCACCATGGAGCTGGTCCCCGGTCCTCCGTTTGTCATTACGTAAATGTGATCGAATATTTTCATATTTCCCGCGATACACAGCATTACCGCCACAGCCAGAGAATCCTTTATTAGGGGAAGGGTAATGCGCAGTGCTTTTTGCAGCCCGGATGCCCCATCAAGCTCCGCCATCTCGTAAATGCTTGGATCGATGGATGTCATGGCCGCCATAATGATCACCATATAATATCCAATGTATTGCCAAATTAGCGGAATACTGATAATAAAGATAATGGTGGCCGGATTGTCCAGCCAGGGCTTGGCCCATTTTTCCAGATGAATGGCCCGCAAAAAAGCATTTACCAGGCCAAAATCATAGTTAAAGATAAAGGACCAGACAAATCCCACCACCACCGCGGAAATGGTTGCAGGGAAATAGGCCACCACCCGATGAAAGGCTTTTAACTTGATGATTCTGGAGCTGAGCAGTGCAGAGAAGAAAAAAGCTATTCCAATCTGGCCAAGGATGCATGTGATGGCAATCCACACATTATTTTGAAATGCCTTCCAGAATTCCGTGTCCTTTAGCAGCAGCCGGTAATTTTTGAAACCTATATACTTCATGTCCACACCCCCGGACCACTGAAACAGGCTAAATCGTATGGCCCCCAGAATGGGAACAATCACCACATAGGTATAAATCAGAAAGGCTGGCAAAATACACACCAACAGGTAGAACCACAGTTTGGATTTCCCTCTATTTTTTCCCACATTCTTCCTCCCTGTTCTTTTCTCAGGAAAGGGAAGCGCTCTAAGACTCCCCTTTCCTTAGATCCTTGGGCTACTGTAGCAATTCCTGCTCCATCTGTATCTCATTTGCCAGCTCTTCCGGGGTTTTCTCCCCGGCCAGCAGGGACTGAAGGCCCACATTCATGGTCTCAATCACAGAACCGGACATACAGGCATCGTAGATGCGCACCGTCTTTGCCTCCTTCATAAGCTGATTGTATTCTGTATACAGGGGAGAAACCTTGCTCTCGTCATAAGTGGGATCGGCCCAAGCTGTGAGATTTCCCATGGAAGCTGTAATATCTGCCTGCTCCTTTCCTGTGAGCGTTTTCACCAAATCCATGACCAGTTCTTTCTTTTCCTCAGGCACGGAGGATCCCACGGATAAAAACCAGGCTGGCCCGCCGGAAATAGTGTTCTGCTGATCCGTTCCCCCGGGAACAGCTGGCAGCAGCGCAAGCTTGGTGGCATTCTTAATCTCCTCCGGCGCAGTGGTCTCTATAATGGGGATAAACCAGGTACCGGATACAATGGAAGCAGCTTTACCGTTAAAGTAAACCGTATCCTCCTCTTTATCATCAATAGAATTAATGTCCGCATTAAATGCGCCTTTATCGTTTAGCTCCTTAAAAAGCGTTAAGGCATCAATAAATTCCTGATCCGTAAACTTTGCCCCGGTCCCTTCCAAAATGGACTGGGTCCAGTCTGCTCCCGTATACCGATCTCCCAGGGTGCTGATCCAGCAGGACTCTGCCGGCCAGTTTGGCTTATTCCCCAACACAAAGGTGCTGATACCAGCTGCTTTAAACTTTTCCGTTGCCTCCAGAAGCTCCTCCCAGGTCTCAGGAAAAGTCTCATATCCCATGTCTGCCCACATTTGGGAATTATAGTAGACCAGACCTGTGGCCATACTCTGGGTGGGGATTCCGTAGATTTTTTCCTCTCTGGTCACAGCCTCAAAGGCATTTTCAATGTACCCGTCTCTCCAGGCAGGATCTGCGTCCAACCCTGTATTCAGGTCACTCACCCAGCCATTGTCAATAAATGTGGTAGCCCAGGAGCCTTTCAGCATAAAAATATCCGGAATATCCCCAGCCGCACACACGGAATTGATCTTGGTCTGGTAGGAAGTCTGATCCATATCCTCCAGATTTACCTCCACCTCCGGATGCTCCTCACACCACTGATCCAGCATATTGTAAAAGCCTGTGGCAAATCCCTCGGTTCCCTGGCCGCTCCTAGGAGTCTGGCTCATAAGATGAATGACAATCTTCTCACCCGAAGCCTCCGTTTCGGTCTCCTGAGTTTCCGCATCCTCTGTGCCCTCCTGTGTGGCCGGTTCCGGCTCATTCACCGGCTTACTGGAGCACCCCCACAGAGAACTGACGACCATCACGGTCAATAGCGCTGCAAACAATCTTTTTCTCATACAAAAACCTCCTTTTTATTTAAATTCCAATGACATTTTTTAAATACATTCTGCTGTACTGGGCAGATTCATAATTACAAACCCTTTGATAATCCAGCTCCACGCAGACCACTCCCTCAAAAGAATGTTTGCGCAATACCTGAAATACACCCTGAAAGTCTACGCAGCCCTGTCCCAATGCCTGAAAGCGTTTCATAGGCCACTCCGGATGGGCCGACTCATCTGGGTCCACATCCTTTAAATGGACGTAGGCGGTCCGGTCTATATAGCGCTCCATGGCCTCCACGGCATTTCCTCCCGACAGCGTCACATGTCCCGTATCCAGGCACAGGCTGACTGTGGCCGGATCTGTCATTTCCAGAAGCATTTCTATCTGCTCCATAGTAAAGACAGGAGTGTTTGCATGGGGATGCACACACAAGGTTAAGCCATACTCCTTTGCCATCTTCCCCAGAATAGTTGCCTTTTTTGCGTACACCTCAATGGCTTCCCTGTCCGTGGGACGATTGTAGGGCTGATCCTTCCATACCTGCATTTGCAGATTCATATACTTTGCCCCCACCTTCTGTGAAAATTTACAGTAGGCCAGTCCTTTGTCCTGATCCTCCTGCCAGTTGGGCGTTAAATAGTGGTACAGGTTCACAAATTTCAACCCGTATTTTCCGCATACATCCACCACCTCCTGGGGGTTTTCCATATAGTAATCCGCAAACCAGTTAAAATTCTCCACAGTCTGGTAACCTAGATGGGAAATTTCCCGCAGTGCCTGTTCAAAGGCGATCTTAGGATTTTGATTTCTCTCCCAGTTATTGTGCTCCTGACTCATCCAGGTCCAAACGGTATATCCAAGTTGCATCCATCATCCCTCCTATATAAAGTCGCTGCGCGACAGCTCTGAAGAGTAAAGTCGCAAAAAATAGTTCTAGTAAACACTTGCTATTTCTTAGCTGGACTATTTTAAGTGTCACTACCGTCCTGCTAAGAATTTCAAAAACCTTGTTACTTCTTACCCTGACTTCTAAGTAAGCATCCCTTCCCTGGTAAATTTTACAATATTTTCCTTACGGCCTGATAATTACCTTCACGGCCTCTCCCCTTCTCAAAAGCTCCAGTCCCTTATGTATTTCCTCCAGAGGATAGATGCCTGTGATAAGCTTAGAGAGATCGATCTCCCGATTCTCTATCACCTCAACGGCCTTTGGAAAGGTAGCGTTGGCTAACCAGGTGCCCTTTACCTCAATTTCCTTTGTGGTAATTTCACACTGGGCAATCTCTTTGCGGGCCTTTTTATTCACTCCAAACAAAACCACCGTTCCGCCCTTTCTGACCAGCTCCACGCTTGTAGCCACCTGAGAACCTGTCACATCAAACACAACGTCCACTCCCACTCCCGTGGCCGCCATTACAGCTTCCTTAACATTTTCCTTTCCAGGATTCATCACGGTTCCCAATGAAAGCCTCTCCGCAAATTTTGCCCTCAGCTCAGCCGTCTCCAAAATAAGCAGTTTCTTTACTCCCATTCTGCCAAGAAGCATGGCTATCATCAGGCCAATCGGGCCTGCGCCTATGACTACCGCGCTGTCTCCCGGCCGTACATGCACCTTTTCCAGTCCGTTGAGCACACAGGAAAGGGGCTCCGCACAGGCCGCCTCGGCTGCCTCCACATCCTCTTTGATGGCATATGCCACCTTGTCACTGACCACACAATACTTTGCAAAGGCCCCATCATAATCAATTCCCAGAGCCTCCACATGCTCACACTGATTGGGAAGATTCTTCCGGCAATAAAAGCACTTTCCGCAGTAATTGTTGGGATTGACCACCACACGGTCTCCCACCTGGAGCTGATCCACGGCCGCGCCCTTCTCCCTCACATAACCCACAAACTCATGGCCTAAAATGGTATTCGGTGTGGCAGGATATCCTGGGGGAACCGCTGTGATATGCACATCCGTGCCGCAAATACTACAGGCCTCCACCTCTATAAGTATCTGATTCTCCCTGGTGATCTCAGGAATCGGTACTTCCTTTACGGTGAGCCTCCCCTCCCCCTCAAATACTGCCGCTTTCATGGTTTTCATAAACAATCATCCCACCTTTCTTCCTTTTTCTGTGCTTCTTAAAAATTAACTCCCGCCACCAAAATAACATTGGCGTAGCTTGTGCATTCCCCTGTGCGGATGACAAATTTTGCCTGGTTCAACAACTCCTTAAACTCCTTATGAGGCACTTGCCTGCAAGGATATCCCTGCAAAATCTTTTTCATGCTGTTCTCCACCTGGGGATTTGCCTGGGTGCATTCCTCTGCATACACATAGGATTCAATAACCAGCTCTATGGATATGGCCTGGAGTACCTGTTCAAAGGAGGGAATTCCCTTTGTCAGAGAAAGATCGATGACTGGAACCCCCTCCGGTGTGGGCAATCCTGCATCTCCCACCGCCAGCATCTGGGTGTGTCCTAGGGCCGCAACCCCACGAATAATTTCTGAATTCAGAAGCTTGTCTTTTTTCAAAATTCTCCCCCTCTCGTGTCCCCTTTTTTCTGGGAACCCTTTTTCATGCCTGTCTCTTTTCATTATCTGGTGGTTTTTCTGACTACAAGCTTAGGCAAAAGGCGGATATTCTTTTTCTCCGGCATTCTTCCCTCAATGGCATTTAAAAGAAGCTCCGCCGCCCGGCGTCCCATCTCAATAGTGGGCTGTTGTACTGTTGTCAACGGCGGATCGCACATTTGTGAAAAATCAATATTATCAAAACCGATCACCTCTATGTCCTCCGGTATCCGATAGGAGAGCTCATTCAAAGCCCGGATCGCTCCCAGCGCCATGGTATCATTGGCCGCTACAATCCCATCATATTTTCGTCCCTCCCGCTCCAGTTCCATAACTGCCTGATAGCCGCTATCCACGGTATAGGTCCCGGTTTTAATGAACTCTTTGTTAAAAGGAATCCAATACTTTTCCAGCGCTGCTTTATACCCATCAATGCGCTCCTTGGCCGTGGATATCTCACTTGGCCCAGACAAAAATACAATCCGCCGGGAGCCATGCCGCAGCATCAGCTCACAGGAATGGTAAATGGCCAGCAAATTATCTGCAAAGACCCCCGCGGTATAATTCATGCCATACAGCATCCGGTCCAGCAAAATACAGGGCACATGGTATTTATCCATAAGAAAGTGGCTTTCCATACATTTGTTTGCCGTGGAGGTCAAAATAATTCCATCCACTTTTTTTGCAATAAAAGTAGCAATATATCGCTCCTCTTTTTCTGTGGACAGATTGGAGCTTCCCAAAAATACGGTGTAGCCGTTATCACTGGAATAATTTTCCACTGCCATAGCCAGCTCGGAAAAAAAGGGATTGGTAATATCTGGAATAATCAAACCGACCGTTCTGCTATGGGATGGCGTGTAATTTTCAGCGTAAGGATTTTTTTGATAGTTCATATTTGCAACAATTTTCAATACTTTTTTTCTGGTTTCCTCACTGACGCCTTTGGGATTATTGTTAATCACCCTGGAAACCGTTGCCTTTGATACCCCTGCAAGCCTGGCGATATCCTCCACTGTTACACGCAAAAGTATCCCCACCTCCTGTCCGTCGTTTTGTATCAGGCTATATTATTTTCGTTTCTTCAATTTCCATTCCGCCATCAGAGTTCCATCTATCCTGGACTTGGATTTCATGTTAACAGAGAAACATTGTTTCTTGAAGTTGTTAAAATCACCAAAAATACTAAAAACAGAGTCTTATTTTGATTTTTTTTAGGAAATTTTCCCATTCAAGGTGTGTTTGTAAATAATAAAAAAAGACGCTATATTTCTCTATCCAGGAAAGGATATAGCAAATATAGCGAATCAAAAATTGAAGTCGGAAATTTAACTTTCTGGTCTTATGGTCATTTTGCATATTTTTTCAAGGAAAAAATTTACATATTGCCTCCTTCTTCTTCATTTACAGATTTTTCTTTTTTTGATATTATAATCTTATACTACCTGTATCTTAGAATACCAGGTTTAAAAGTACGTGTCTGTCATCATTCTCTGCGAATTGATGGCCTATTAAGAAGGAGGATTTTTCATGCTGACGAAAAGACAGAATCTGTTAGAAACCATTCACGGCGGTCATCCAGATCGTTATGTAAATCAATATGAGGCCTTTGCTATGCTGCTGGCCAATCCCTACACGGCAAACAGTGCTATGCCTGCTTATGGCAAGGGTCCTGCTGTAAATGCCTGGGGTGTAACCAATGTCTGGCCAGAGGGCACCCCTGGTGGTTTTCCTCTTCATGACGAGGCCCATATTGTGTGCAAGGACATTACAGAATGGAAAAAGTATGTCCATGCTCCCCGGCTGGATTATACCGCAGAAGAATGGGAGCCCTTCATTAAGATGGCAGAAGAAGTTGATCGGAAGGAGTATTTTGCCACGCAGTTTGTGGCGCCGGGTATCTTTGAACAGTGTCACCACCTTCAGGAGATTCAAAATTGCCTGATTAATTTTTATGAGGAGCCGGAATGTACCAAGGAACTGATAGAATATCTTACAGAGTGGGAATTGGAGTATGCACAAAAGATTTGCCATTATATCAAGCCGGACGCCATCTTCCATCATGATGACTGGGGCAGCCAGGATTCCACCTTTATTTCTCCTGATATGTTCCGGGAATTTTTGCTTCCCGCATACAAGAAAATCTATGGTTACTACAAATCCCATGGGGTGGAGCTGATTGTCCACCACTCGGATTCCTATGCAGCCACCCTGGTTCCCGATATGATTGAGATGGGCATTGATATCTGGCAGGGCGTTATGACCACCAACCATATCCCATCCCTGATTGAGCAATATGGGGGGAAAATCACCTTTATGGGTGGTATCGACAGCGCTTCCGTAGACCGGCCCGATTGGACGCCGGATCTAATAGCCAGAGAGGTCCGCAAGGCCTGCACCACCTTTGGGACAAAATTCTATATTCCCAACACCACCCAGGGGCTGGCCGTAAGCACCTTCCCTGGGGTCTATGAGGCAGTGTCGGAAGAGATTGAAAAGATAAATGGGGAAATGTTTGGGTAGAGTTAGGTAATGGATTAAAGTGGGGGTGTCGGAAAATCATCAAATTAGATGATTGACCGATGCCCTCATTCTATATGTGAAAAAATTCAGAGAGAGCCTACAATTTATGGTGAGCATTGGGACAAAATCATCAGGAACCAAACCTTCCAAATTTAGTGGCAAAACCAGTTGATAAGGTTCGTCAAATTCGAAATAATTTTATGTTTTCTTTGAAAAATTATATTCTGTCACTGTAGGGTAATGTCTTTATTTACTTTACCATATATTCAAAGTCTGGCATCCCATCTTTTTTACTTGGTAGCTTTATCATAGTATCTTTCATTTTTTCCAAAGTCCATTTTCTACCATACCCGAAGCGATATTTATTTGCTTTTATTACTGTTATAATAAACATTGCTGTATATTGATTTAATTCCCAAAAATCTTTCGCATACAAAACATTAACATCATCAGATGCCCAAAATGGATCCTTTTGATAAAAAGCTTCGCCTACACTTCCGTTATAATTTACTGTTATACAATTCGGTTTACAGTATTGTGAGGTTGCAATTTTTTCCCTGATACCATTATTTTCACTTATTGCTCCTAAAAAATTAACATTCCCAGGAAGCATATCCGCTTTCGTCAATCTCTTTCCCTTAACAAAATCAAACAAATAATCCAATGAATAATTGTTCCAAGTTTGAATATTCAATTCATTTTTTTTATAGCTATATCTTGTAGAAATTGGCTGCATTTTACTTTCCTTTACCCATTGTGGGACATTTTCCGGGAGCATAATATCTTTCAAAGTCTTATTTGCCTGTCTGCCATAGCTATATCTGTAAGCATTTTTCTGAATACACATACAATAGAATAATTTTTCATTAAAAGACATTTCTTTTTTAGGTTCCAACACCATAATATGATATGCTGTATAAAATGGACATATTTGTACAAACGATGATAAAACACTCCCCCCTAATGCCACTGTGATATAACCTGCTGGAAATGGATCTTTAGCTTCATCCCTGCATACCTTAGCAACAACTCCATTATTTTGTGCAGTTCTGGAAATAAAATTTATATTGCTTGTAACAGACAAATTCATATTATATAATTCAAATCCATTTCCCTGATGCAATACAAATAAATCACTAATTTTCATGAATATCACCACTCTTTACCAAATATGCAAGATAATCATTTATAGTTGATTGAAAATCATCTTGTGTTAATTTTGTATAATCTGTTTGCATATATGCTTCACATAACCATTCATCCTCATAATTAACACAGTGTCTTGCTGAAAATCCATCTACTACATCCTTATTTCTATATAGCTTCAACCATTCTTTTTCAATTTTTTCCCACTTCCCCAAAGCATCAATTCTTCCCAATTTTTTTCGTTTTACAAACCCATCATCTTTACAATATCCAAAGAAAGTTTCCTGTTGTGAGTCATGGGGAGTATGTGCCTCCCATATCATAACACATACATTCGTTCCTGTTGGATAAAAAATATCATCTGGCATGGAAAATACAGCTTTCAATGTATTTTTTCTCATCAAACGTTCTCTAACATCTTTAAATTTCGTACCGATTGCACAACTCATGGGAACTACAACCACACCTGTTCCGCCAACAGTAAGCACCTCTAATAAATGTTCCACAAATTCTAATTCGGTCACATCCCTTTGAGAATATGGTGGATTTATCAAACCAATATTTATGTTTTTTTCTTTTAACTCTTTGGTTATGTTAGAATTAAAACAATCCCCTTTATAAATGTTAGATTTTCCATCTTTCCGAATAATCATATTTGCAATAGCTAATGTATAAAGCCCATCATCAAATTCCACCCCATATAATCCATTTTTACGAATGTTTTCCACTTCTTCTGGATTAGCCGCTTTAAACATTTTACTCATTGCTGTTACTAAAAAGGATCCAGATCCACAACATATATCAACAACACGACTGTTTTTATTGACTCCAGCCAAATCACACATAAATTCTGTCAAATGTTGCGGAGTCAAAACAATTCCCAATCCACTTCCATCACCACCAGAATACTTAATAAATTCATGGTAAAATACTCCCAATGCATCCACTGTACTATCTGCATAGTCCATCATCGGTTTGATTTTCATCTCTAATTGCTCTATGTACCAAGTAATAGACTTAGAGTGTCCTAATGGAATTTCTGCAAACTTTGTATTGTCTTGAAGCGTATGGAATACTTGCTTGATATAATTAATTCTACTACTTTTTATATCGCTCTCTTTAAGTACGTTTTCAATCGCATTTTGAATATTCTGCATAACCAGCTTATATGAACTTAACATTGAATAGCTTTTTGAAAAATCTTCATCATTCAACGCAATCAATATTCCCGCAATAAAAATTGGCTTATGTGCTTCTGTTACTTTTATTTCCCGCAACGAACTATGCATATCAATAGCCGTATTCCTGATTTCATCTAACGAATATGCTTTTTTCAGCTTATTACCTTTAATCAACTCAATATAATTCTTAGGCTCCAAAATAATATCTTTTGCCTTTTTTAATGATGAATACTGTTCCTGCCCTTGCTGCCAGTAATATGTATCCACTTTCATATTATCCACATTTGTTCCACTTACCGCAATTGCAATAACATTATACTCCTGTTTTAAGAACTTCGCATAATACAAAACTCCATCTACAGCAAATCCGCTAGGTTTATTCAAGTTTGCACTACAATGCTTTTTAGCCGTATTTTTGCACTCAACCACAATTATAGTGTGTATATCATCATTAAATGTAATTACGTATTCTGGTTTGGCTTTACCCTTCCCTCCTTGGGTAAAATCGGCCAATTCACACTCTTTGGGCTTTCCTCCAGCCTTTTTAAGAAGTTCTTCAATTTTATCTACACTAGAAACATCTCCCTGAGGAAAAACATAACCAAACTGATTTTCTCCAATTGTACATTTCATTTCTTTTAAAGTTAATTTTTCAGTATACTGTTCAATTTTCATTATGTCTTCCTCCACTTATTTATTTTTTATTTCAATCAAATAATTATCTATATCATTTTTTTGATTCGCCATGATCCACCTAACTTACAAGCCGAAAGTTTCTTATTCGAAATCAATCTTCTTATTGTTTAATCACATACTTGCAAATACTCCGCTGTCTGTGGTAAAATCTCATTGCTCATTATTTACCTCCATTGTATACCTATCATAATGCATTAGAAGTAGTTTTTCTAGTAATCTATAGTTTTTCTTGGACATATTAAGACTTTATTATAAAAACATATGTTCTTATATTATAAGATATCATCCTAATTTTGCTGAGTCAAGTAATAGCTAAAATTTTCTTAACAATCCTCTTCCCTGATATTTATTCTTTACATGGTACTAGCATCATGTACTAAAATTACTACAAAAAAGGCAGAACAAGCTCGCCTGCCTTTTACTCTCATACCTCTTCTTATCTCACAAAGCTCCTCTCCAATTTCTTCCTCTAATCCTTCAAATCATTCTGTTTCTCATTCAAATTGTATGTTCCTCACTCAGCTTTCCATTTCCACCACACCAATCAAGTAGGAGGGAAATTTAAATAAATTTCCCGACCTCTCACGCCTCCGTATGTACGGTTCCGTATATGGTGGTTCAATCAACTTTCAACAAGGAATGCATCTTCATATCAATGACTTTACCATTTTATCAGCATTGCTTCCCAATGTCATTTCATACTAAAATCCTGCTTTTTCAAGTGCCCGACAAAAAGCAATATTATATGCAAACGGCTCTGCATAAATGCGAATAATACCGCTCTTGTCAAAAGCATACTCACAAATCTGCTTTATCGCTTCGGTTATAATGCCTTTGCCCCAGTATTCTTCTGCAACTTAATATCCTAATTCAGCAGTCTGCCTGTGTATGTTTCCCTGATGGAAAACGCCAATACTGCCAATCACTTTGTTATCTGCTGTAATAGCAAACGCAAAAGTTTCATCTTCATCTGCGGAGAACATAGCAGAAAGAGCTCTTGCTAAATCTTTTGTATCTGACAATTTTCATTTTCTGATTTTGCATTTCATTATTATGCCGCCTTTCAAATGCGTGGAAACCAACTAATTTTTAAGTTTTTTCTCCATGACTTCATAAACCAGCTTTTCATCATTTTCTAACTCATAAATTCCATGCCCAACAGTTTTATAGCCTCTATGCTCATAAAAAAACACTGCTGGAAGGGAAGCGTCTAAAATAGCCACATCATATTTTTTTGAAATTTCAGTTTCCAAGCAATCCATAATATACGATCCGAAGCCGTGCTTCTGATAAGTAGGCAGCACATACACCCCCGTAATATGATTATCATCAAAGCAGCCCGTTCCGACAATCTCACTGTTCTCAACCAATACACCCATATTTCCAGACGCTATACCATCTAAAATATGTTCTTTCCTATGATGTTGGCAAAAGAAATCCACTACCCCTTTGGGATAATACTTTGCATATACCGTTTTAATTGTTGTATGTAAAACACGATAAATTGCACCCACCATGTCAGAAGTCGCCATTACATATTCCATACTTTCCTCCCAAAACACAAATTCTTCCCTTACTAATGGGAATATTATTTAATAAAATTTATATCTTCTCTCTAAAATCCTTGTATTTCAAAATCCACACAATCAAAATATTCTAACGAGCAATGGTCATCATAAATAATAATCATATACTCCCTATGGTTCATATATAGCGTCAATTCTGCTTCCCACCTATTTTCTATGCTCTTTTGCAGTAGATCTTTTCTTGTATGATCCTGATTCCATGTTCTTATATTATAAACAGGCTCTCTATTATTCCACGAAATGAAATTTAATTCTTTTACCCAACCATTATTTAACTTAGACAGATTGCCTATATGCCTATAAATAACATAGTTTTTCAAATAGAAACAACCTCCGTGTCTTTTTCGTAAAGGTCTGTTCCTGTCACGATTTTAGCACGTAACCGCACCATGACTTTCTACTCCATATCCGTCATATCCTATCAATCTACTTTCCTATTGGAGCATTTCAAAGATACATTTCGGACGTTTATTTGACTGTTCCGCCCTGCTCTCCTGGCAAATTCGCTGATGTCTGTAGTCTACTTTCGGTTTGGGGCTGTTGCACTGAAATCCCGCTCCAGGATGTTGGGAGCAATTTTCCAGTCTCGCCTTGTATAAATGGTATTTTTTAATCCTTACCATACATTTCAAATGCATAATTTTCATTAAACGCTGTACAGTTTTTTGGTTGATCCGATAACCGCGGTTATGCAGTTCTATCGTAATGTGGCGGTATCCATACCGCCCATGGTTTTTCATGGTGTATGGCACAAATCTCTTTTTTTAAGATGGCATATTTATCTGTTTTTTCATTTGTTTTACATGGTAATAGTAATTGCTCCGCGGCATTTTGCCAGTTCATGCAACGCTGCCAACTTATATTTCTGCCTTAATTCCGTAATGACAGCTACTTTATCAGTTTCTCCAATTTTTCCCCTCCTGATAGGCATCCCTCCACTTTTGAATATCACCATAGCCGACATGATATTCCTGTGCCAGTTTTTTAATTCCAATATCTCCTTTGAGATACCGTTCCACAATTTCCAGCTTGGGTTCTGCGGAATATATTTTTCTTCCAGACATAGAAATAACCCCTTTCATTAGACTTTCATTTTTGTCTAATGAAAGGGGTTCAC
>JAAWAC010000003.1 GCA_022791975.1 Lachnospiraceae bacterium
ATGAGGGGGTCTGGGGAGGGTTGAAGCGGAACTTAAAAAATCAGCGGAAACCCGGACAAGACCCGGAAGGAATTAACAGGAGCGAAGCGAAAGGGAATTTCTTCCAGATGAGGGGGTCTGGGGAGGGTTGAAGCGGAACTCTAAATAGGAGACTAAAATGAACAAGAAGGACATTGCGGAGATTAAAAAGCAGTTTACACCGGAAAATTGTGCCATTACCCGGATTTGCGGTTGCTATGTGGATGGGGAAAAAAATAAGCGCACGGAGATGAAGGAGGCATTCTTATCTTTGCCGGAGGAGGGGGCCTTTAAGTATTTTGAGATTTTCCGAAAGGCATTATCGGGAACTCTGGGGAAAAATCTGATGAATTTGGAATTTCCCCTGGAAGCGGAGCGGGAGGGAGGAGCGCAGGAATTCCTGTTTCGATTGCGGGGGAGCCGGCTGACAGAGGAGGAGGTTTTGGAGGAGCTCTATGACAAAATCATAGCCTCCTATGCCTATGGAGAAAATTATCTTATCCTGGTCATTCATGGTGCTTATGATATTCCGGGAAAGGCTGCGGATAACCAGGAGATGTTTGATGCCTCGGAGGAGGTTTATGAGTATCTTTTGTGCTGTATTTGCCCGGTAAAGTTGTCCAAGCCAGGACTTTACTATAATACGGAGGAAAACTGCTTTCAGACCCGCCTCAGGGACTGGCTGGTGGATATGCCGGCCAGCGGCTTTTTGTTTCCGGCCTTTGAGGAGAGAAGCACGGATATTCACAGGCTGCTCTACTATTCTAAAAAGCCGGAGGAGCTTCATGAGGAGCTGATAGAGGAATTTTTTGGCTGTCCCCTTCCTGTATCTGCTGGCGGGCAGAAGGAGAATTTCCATGTGCTTATGGAAGAGACCCTGGGGGAGGACTTAAGCTACCAGGCAGTGAAAACCATTCACGAGACCTTGAATACCTGGATCGAGGAAAAAAAGGAAGAGCCGGAGCCCTTGGAGCTGACCCGGGCGGAGGTGCGAAGGCTGTTTTCGGAGACAGGCGTTATGGATGAGGAAAAACTGGAGCAGTTTGAGCGCTCATACGAGAGCTGTGCGGGCTCCCAGGGAACACTTCTGGCCTCCAATGTGACCAGCACCCGGAAATTTGAGGTAAAGACCCCCCATGTGATGATTCAGGTAGAGCCGGAATATATGGGGCTGCTGGAGACAAAGCTGGTGGAAGGCCGGTTATGTCTGGTGGTACCAGTGGATGATGAGGTGGAGGTCAATGGAATGCCTGTGCGCACTGCCATGAAGCAGGAATAGAGAGGAAGGAGACCGTGATGAGAGAGCAGCTGACCAAAAGCGATATCAAAAAAATTGAGGAGGAGATCGAGCACCGGAAGCTGGTGGTGCGCAAGGAGGCCATTGAGGCGGTGAAGGAAGCCCGGGCCCACGGAGATCTCAGTGAAAATTTTGAGTATTACGCTGCCAAGCGGGATAAAAATCAAAATGAGAGCCGTATCCGCTATCTGGAGCGGATGCTGCGCACGGCAGTGGTAATTTCCGACCAATCTGAGGAGGATGAGGTGGGGCTTAACAACCGGGTGACTCTGTATTTTGAGGAGGATGAGGAGGAAGAAATTTATAAGTTAGTCACCTCTATCCGGGGGAATTCTCTGAAGGGAATGATAAGCACAGAATCTCCACTTGGAAAGGCTATCCTGGGCCGGAAGCTGGGGGAACGGGTACAAGTGAAAATAGATGGGCAGGAGGGGTATTTTGTGGAAATCCGGGCCATAGATAAAACTCCGGGGGATGAGGAGGATAGAATCCGCGGCTTTTAGCATAGAAAAGCAGATAAAATCCCCTAATTTTGACAATTAGCCCTTGCGATCCGCCAGATTTCGTGATACCATAGGGCAATGGAACAACCATAAAGCAGAATGTAAAAATGATAGAGGTGCAGCCTTCATCAGTACCACAGACAAATACATGGCAGGGAAAGCCGTCTGGGGAAAGGGAATGTTGCCGAAGGGGACCAGGATTTTCCCAGGAGAGGTCCTCTGGGCCGTCTGCAAAAAATGCGGCGGACTGTCACACAGGCTGTGGAGTGCTATCATTGGTTTTGGACGACGATACGGTCTTTTGCCATGAATGCGGTCTTACCCTGTTCATGGCTTTTCATTTTTACAGAAATGTACATCTATCTACAAGAGAGAGAAAGAAGGGTATGTTATGAATGTTTCAAGAACACGCAAGCTGCTGGGTGCAGCCTTTGTGATGGCCGTATTGTTGGCAGGATTTGCCTTTCCGGCTCTGGCCTCGGAGGGCGGGGACTATGTGCCGTCCATGTATGCCACTTTCTGGGCACTGATACCGCCGGTGGTGGCTATTGGCTTGGCTTTGATTACGAAGGAGGTATATTCTTCCCTGTTTGTGGGAATCCTGGTAGGCGGACTCTTTTATTCTGGGTTTAGCTTTGAGGGAACGGTGCTGCATATTTTCCAGGACGGTATTATTTCTGTACTGTCAGATTCCTACAATGTGGGTATTTTGATTTTCCTGGTGATTTTGGGAGCCATGGTGTCCCTGATGAACAAAGCAGGAGGCTCTGCGGCCTTTGGGCGTTGGGCCAGTGAGCATATAAAAGGGCGGGTAGGTGCCCAGCTGGCTACAGTGGCTTTGGGAGTCCTGATTTTTATTGATGATTATTTTAATTGTCTGACAGTGGGAAGCGTGATGCGCCCTGTGACGGACAAGCACAATATTTCCCGGGCAAAGTTGTCCTATCTTATTGATGCCACAGCAGCGCCTGTGTGTATTATTGCCCCCATTTCTTCCTGGGCAGCGGCTGTCACAGGCTTTGTGGAGGGAGAAGATGGATTGGCTTTGTTTATCCGTGCCATTCCCTATAACTTTTATGCGCTGCTGACCATTATCATGATGATTGCTCTGGCAGTGATGAACGCGGATTTTGGTCCCATGGCAGTTCACGAGGCCAATGCCAAAAAAGGTGATCTGTTTACCACACCGGACCGTCCTTATGGGGATGGACAGGCTTTGGAGCATGCAGGAAACGGAAGCGTAAAGGATCTGTTGATTCCCATAATTACATTGATTATCTGCTGTGTAATCGGTATGATTTATACAGGTGACTTCTTCTCAGGGGAGAGCTTTGTAAATGCCTTCTCCAACTGCGATGCCTCTTTGGGACTGGCACTTGGCAGCTTCTTTGGCCTTCTCATCACGGTGATCCTGTATCTGGTTCGCCGGGTTCTCTCCTTTAAGGAGTGCATGAACTGTATTCCTGAGGGCTTCCAGGCCATGGTGCCTGCCATTTTGATTCTGACGCTGGCCTGGTCCTTAAAGGCTATGACGGACAGCCTGGGTGCTGCGGAATATGTGGAAGCTCTGGTGAAAAGTAGTGCTGACAGCTTTGTGGCTGTATTGCCTGCCATTATCTTTGTGGTTGGTTGTCTGCTGGCCTTTGCCACAGGCACCTCCTGGGGAACCTTTGGTATCCTGATTCCCATTGTGGTGGAGGCTTTCTCTGCTACCAATCCGGCCCTTTTGACCATCTCTATTTCTGCTTGCATGGCTGGAGCAGTTTGTGGTGACCACTGTTCTCCCATTTCCGATACCACTATTATGGCGTCGGCAGGTGCCCAGTGTAACCATGTGAATCATGTGTCCACCCAGCTGCCCTACGCAGTCAGTGTGGCAGTGATTTCCTTTATCACCTATCTTGTGGCGGGATTTGTACAGACTGCATGGATTGCCCTGCCTGTGGGCGTGATTTTGATGATGGGCTTCCTCTTTGTGGTGAAAAACAGAAACAGTAATAAGAATGAGGAGACATTAGCATAGAAACATGATACAAAAAGAGAAATTAAATCGATTTTATGTTTCTCAGTATCAGGAAAGTGCGAAAAAAAAGAAGAAGAAATCCGAGGGGAGGGGAAATTATCAGAACCGGATTTCCCCTCTTCTGGAGGAGTTAAAGGCCAGCCGTGTTGGGAAGCTTAACCAAGCACGGCTGGAGGATTATCACAGACGTATCCGAAATATAGCCTATTTTGCTTTCCGGGAGGAGAACAAAATGGCTATTATGCAGTTGCGGGATCAGGTAATTCCTCAGCTTGTGCGTCTGGATCTGATGCTTCTTCGGGAAGAGGAGCGGGAGCTTCTGACTGCAAAATTCCTGGATTTTCTGAGAAGAGAAATGCCTCTGGAGATTTGTACCCGGACCTTAAAGGGTCTGTGCAGGCAGTATTCGGAGGTGGGCATTAAGGGAGAGATTATGGATCTGGTTCCCACACGACCAGAGCTAGAGTTTCAGGAGGCGCTTCAGATGAAGCGTCATTTTGTGCTTCATATAGGTCCTACCAACTGTGGCAAAACCTTTCATGCCCTGGAGCGCCTGCGGGAGGCTAAGCAGGGGGTATATCTGGGGCCTTTGCGCTTGCTGGCCCTAGAGGTCTATGAGCGTATGAAAGAGCAGGGAATTTCCTGTACCATGCTGACGGGGGAGGAGTGTATCGTGGAGGAGAATAGCCCCATTGTCTCCTCCACCATTGAGATGCTGGATCTGGAGATGGACTATGATGTGGCGGTGATTGATGAGGCTCAGATGATCGCCGATGAGGATCGGGGACATTCCTGGACAAGGGCCATACTGGGAGTAAGAGCCAAGGAGATCCATGTCTGTATGAGTTCGGCTGCAGAGCCGGTAATTTTGCACTTGATGGAGCTGTGTGGCGGGGATTATGAAATTCACCGATATGAGCGAAAGACTCGTCTTGTATGTGAGGAGGAGCCTTTTTCCTTTCCCCAGGATGTGCAGGAAGGGGATGCACTTATCGTCTTTACGAAACGGGCTGTGTTGGATCTGGCGGGTCGCCTGGAAAGGGAGGGGATTCGAGCCAGTGTGGTCTATGGGAACCTGCCCCCGGAAATCCGGCGCAGGCAGATTCATCTCTTTGTCCAGAAAGAGACTAAGGTGGTGGTGTCCACAGATGCCATTGGCATGGGGTTGAATCTTCCTGTAAGGAGAATTGTGTTTATCCAGACAGATAAGTTTGACGGTCGAACCCGACGCCCCCTGACGATTCCGGAGATCCGGCAGATTTCTGGCCGAGCCGGGCGCTATGGCATCTACGATACCGGATATGTAAATGCCATGGGAGAGGAAGGACTTGCCTATATTCAGGGGCTTTTTCATGAGAAGGAAGAGCCGGTTTCCCGGGTACGCTTGGGATTTCCCTCGGTGCTTCTGGATATGGATGAGCCACTGGATGTGATTTTAAAAATCTGGAGATCGGTGGAGCCTTCCCTACCCTTTGAAAAAATCAGCATAGAAGAGGTGCTGTTTCTCTATGAGCGGGCTTACCGCAGCCGAAAGGATATTGACGGCTTTGAGGACAAGCATACCCTGTATCGGATGCTGACTTGTTCCATTGACATTAAGAATAAGGATATTGTGGCACTGTGGCTATACTACTGTGAGACCTACACGGCAGATGTTTCTTTGACTTTTCCCGCTCTTGGCATGTGCAGTGACCAGGGTTTGATGCGGTACGAGACCTATTATAAGATGCTGGACCTGTACCATCAGTTTTCTGTGCGTTTGGGGAAGGATATGGATACGGCCAGGCTGGAACGGGAGCGGGAACGGACCGAGGATACCATTATGCGGTTTCTGGTAAGAAATAAGAGAGACTATATTCAGACCTGCAAGTATTGCGGCCGGGCGCTTCCTCTGGGATATCCTTTCCGGGTCTGTGATGCCTGCTTTGACAGGCCGGAGAGGGAACAGGGAGGCAAGGAAAAGAAGGACTTTCGATC
Source organism: Lachnospiraceae bacterium (assembly GCA_022791975.1). Classification (GTDB taxonomy): domain Bacteria; phylum Bacillota; class Clostridia; order Lachnospirales; family Lachnospiraceae; genus RGIG4284. The sequence goes on from JAAWAC010000003.1 coordinate 5,819, forward strand.
AAAGAGAAAAGTAGGGGAAAAGACAGAGGAAAAGAGGGCAGAAGAGAACAGCCGAGAAGAGAAGAAGGAGGCAGCGGGACAAACGCCTAAAAAGAGGAGACCCCAAAGAAGGCGCTCCAAAAAGGCTTTGGAGGTGAAGACCCAGGCTTTGGATCTCCAGGAGCAGCCTTCCAAGATCCGGGAAGGGTAAGAAGGCTTAAGGAGTTTCTTTTATGGGAAAGGCTTCAGAGAACCCTTCCGTATAATAGATCTGAGAATCCTCTGTAATAAAAATTCCGTGGACTCCCTCCAGGTTGTTTAAGAGTGCCAGTCCCTCCTCCAGTCCCAGTGCAAAGCAGGCGGTGCTCAGGCCGTCGCCGTCCACAGAATTTTCGGAAATAATGGTCACAGATACAAGCCGGCTATGGTAGGGATAGCCGGTTTTTGGATCTAGGAGGTGATGATAGAAGGTTCCTTCCTGCCAAAAGCAGCGCTCATAGACGCCGGAGGAGACCACAGACAGATCCCGGATATCCAAGGTGGCAATGGTCTCATTTTGATTGGCAAAGGGACGCTGGATGCCCACGGTGAAGGGGGAGCCATCGGGCTTTTCCCCCACACACAAAATGTTTCCGCCCAGATTGATCAGGGCGCTTTTTACCCCCTGAGACAGGAGATAGTCCTTTAAGCGATCCGCAATATAGCCCTTGGCGATAGCGCCCAGATCCAGGCCCATGCCAGGCTTTGAAAAGGTTATATAGGACTGGGAGCCAGAGCTTGACAGGGATATCTGTTGGTAGTCTACCAGAGGCAGAGCAGACTTCAAAACCGCTTCATCAGGTACCGAGGGTTCCTCCGCCGTAAAATCCCAGAGGGAGGACAAGGGAGCTATGGTCAGGTCAAAGGCACCCTGGGAGAGCTGGCTGTAATAGAGCCCGGTCTCTGTCAGGGAGGCCAGATCTTGAGAGAGGGGGAGGGGCTGTCCGACATTTTCTGGGAGAGCTGCCTGGATATTTAGCTGAGTCAGCTGGGACTCCTCCCCGGTACGGCTAAAAATGTCCTCATAGGCTTCACAGAGCCTCATACATTCATCCAAAAGATTGGTATCCTGAGAGTCATAGATGGTGATGGTGACTGCTGTATTCAGGTGAAAGGAAGTGCGTGTAATGGGCTCCTTTGCCTGACAACCATTTAGAGGCAGAAGGCAAAGACAGAGAACAAGAAGCAATAAAATCCGTAGACCTTTGGGGGAGCTCACAGGAAGTATCGTTTTCCATTTGGGGGCAATTTCCATGTCCAGGAAAATCCGCCTTTTGGGGATAATTTCTGTGTCCAGGAAAATCCGCCTTTTCCAGGAAGCTTCTGGGGTTCTAGGAGTCTTTTTGTTTAAGACGGCTTCCCTGCTCAAAATATTTTTCTTGTTTCCAATGGTTTCTCTGCGAAAGATGTTTTGTCCGTTTAAGATAGCTCTTCTATTCAAAATGTCCAACCTCTTCCCATGTCTTTTTCTCAAATCCAGCCGCCATCCAGGCGAATAATCTGGCCGGTCAGATAGGAGGGTGCCTGGCTCAGCCGCCAGATAAGATCGGCCACCTCCTGGGGCTCTCCGAAACGGCCGGCAGGAATTTCCTGGGCAAGCGCTAGTTTGTCCGCCTGGGAGAGACAATCATTCATATCGGTAGCAATGGCTCCGCAGGCAATAGCGTTGACGGAAATACCGCTGGGGGCCAGCTCCTTGGCTAGGGCCTTCGTCAGGGCATTTATCCCGCCCTTAGTGGCAGAGTAGGCCGCTTCACAGGAGGCGCCCACGCAGCCCCATACGGAGGAGATATTGATGATTTGCCCGGATTTTTCCCGCAGCATGCCAGGCAGGACCTGGTGACAGCAGTTGAAAACAGAGGTCAGATTGGTCTGAAGGAGCAGTTGCCAGTCTTCTGGTGTCAGATCGGTAAACAGACCTACCCGGGAAATGCCAGCGTTGTTGACTAAGATATCCACGTGGCCAAAGGTCTTTTGGATACCAGCCATACACTGGGATACCTGCTCATAGCTCCCCATGTCTCCTATATAGGGATAGCAGGTGATATGCCAGGTCTCCTCCAACTCTTTTTTCAGAGCCAGAAGCTTATCCTGGGAATGGATGCAGGTCAGGGCCAGGTTCCAGCCCTTTGAGGCGAAGAGACGAGCGATGGCAGCGCCGATGCCTCGGGAAGCGCCTGTGATCCAGATACAGTTTGCTTTCATTAGATTGGCCTCCCTAATAACGATAAAATTTCGGAATTTTTTCTCCAAACCAGGAGACAAAAATCCGGTCCATAAGATTATGGGAATTATCTCATGGCAGTGGAAAATTGTCAAGAAACCTCAGGGAGAGCCTGCTGTTTCAACAGGGGCAAAAACCAGGAACCTGCATACTATGGTAGAGAATAAATTACCAGAGGAGATTGTTTCATATGGCGTATAAGATTGTCTTGGACGCAGGCCATGGGGGAGCCAATCCTGGCGCCCTTTACCAGGGAAGAAGGGAGAGTGACGATGCGCTGAAGCTTACCATGGCGGTGGGCCGGATATTGGAGGAAAATGGATACGATGTGGTGTTTACCAGAACCACAGATACCACCCAGTCTGTAGGGCAGAAGGCGGCCATTGCCAACGAGGAGCAGGCGGATCTGTTTATTTCCTTCCACCGGAATGCAGGGGAATACCCGGGGCAGTATTCGGGCGTACAGACTCTGTTGTATGATGATTCCGGCATGAAGCGGGAAATGGGGGAGCGGATCAATGAAAACCTGGCAAAGTTAGGCTTTCGCAATGCAGGCATAAGCATTCGCCCCAATTTGGTGGTACTGAACAGCACGGAGATGCCAGCCCTTTTGCTGGAGGTGGGCTTTATTGACAATGAAAAGGATAATGCACTTTTGGACTCCCGCTTTCAGGCTGTTGCCCAGGGGATTGCGGACGGAATTATGGACACTCTAGAGCAGACAAACCAGATGAGCGGAAGCGAGGTAAATATGACCAGTCCCCAGCAGATGCAAATGGGGCAGGATGAGATGCCGCCCTTTACCAGGCCCACGCCGCCTCCACCTGGCATGTGGACGGGACCGGACAATGTACGTCCAATGCCGGTGCTGCCAGACGACAGCGATGAGGATGACAAAATATATTACCGGGTGCAGGTGGGAGCTTTCTCCAACAGAGAAAATGCAGAGCGTCTCCTGCAACAGCTTTTGGATGACGGACTGCCAGCCTTTTTACTTTACACAGACGGTCTCTTCAAGGTACAGGTGGGAGCCTTTTCCAAGCTTACCAATGCCATCAATATGGAACGCCAAGTGCGGGAGCTGGGCTATAATACGTATATTACCACTTAGGAATACAGGCCTAGTGGCAGGAAAGAAAGGTGGGGCTTTGGCAGACTCTGCCTTTCTTTCGGTTTTCTGACAGGGATATTTTGGGTTGCAAAGCCTGTCTGAATGTGATACCTTAAGAATAAGAATAGTTAGGAAGAAGGGAACCAGACAAGCACTATGGAGAGACTGATTATTTTGGGCACAGGAAATGCCAATGCAACCAAATGTTACAATACCTGCTTTGCCATGGAGACAGAAGGAGAGTATTTTTTGGTGGACGCCGGCGGGGGAAACGGCATTCTGGCCCAGCTGGACAGGGCCGGGATTGACATGGAAGCTATCCATCATATTTTTCTCAGCCATGAGCACACGGATCATTTACTGGGAATGGTCTGGATGTTCCGTATGATTGGGGCTCGTATGCGGCAGGGATCTTATGAGGGGGACCTGCATTTTTATTGTCACAGGGATCTGGTGGAGCCGTTTCTCACCATTGTCCGTCTCACTGTGCAGGGAAAATTTGTAAAGCTTATCGGGGATCGAATACACATACATCCTCTGGAGGATGGGGAGGAGCGACAGCTTTTGGGATACACGCTCCACTTTTTTGACATTCACTCCACCAAGGCCAAGCAGTATGGGTTTACTATGAAGCTAAAAAATGGAAAAATTTTCACCTTTGTGGGGGACGAGCCCTACCGGGAACACGAGTACCCTTATGCGGCCCAGGCAGACTGGCTGCTCCACGAGGCCTTTTGCCTGTATCAGGAGCGGGACCGCTTTAAGCCCTACGAAAAACATCACACTACCGTGCAGGACGCCTGCCAAATGGCCCAGGAGCTCAAGGTAAAGAACCTGATACTCTATCACACGGAGGACGAAAACCTGGCCCGCCGCAAGGAGCTCTACACCCGGGAGGGAAAGGAGTGGTTTACTGGCAACCTATACATACCAGAGGATCTGGAAGTATTTGAATTATAAAAAAATGTGGAACCCAAAATGCACCAGCTAAGTAACATCGAGTTATTGAAATTTTTGGCTGGACGGTAAAGTCATGAAGGCGCACGAGAGGAACTTTCATGAGTGTACTTTCGAATGAAAGTTCCTCTCATAAAGTGTGCGCCGAAGGGATTTTACCCTTTCGTGCCGTCGCGCAGCGACTATAAAAAGGAGGAAAATCATGCAGCAGTTTCAGTATTTTACACCCACAAAGGTAGTTTTCGGCAAGGACACGGAGAGCCAGGTTGGAAAGCTTGTTCGAGAGCAGAAGGCCAAAAAGGTCCTGATTCACTATGGTGGTGGCAGCGCCAAGCGCTCCGGACTTTTGGATCGGGTAGAGGCATCCCTGAAAGCGGAGGGGATTTCTTATGTTACATTGGGCGGTGCAGTGCCCAATCCCCGGCTGTCCAAGGTTTATGAGGGTATTGAGCTGGGAAAGAAGGAGGGCGTGGACTTTATTCTGGCTGTGGGTGGTGGCAGCGCCATTGACTCAGCCAAGGGAATCGGTTATGGCCTTTGCTATGAAGGGGATGTGTGGGATTTTTACCTGAAAAAATGCCTGCCTCAGGCCTGTGTGCCTCTGGGAGTGGTGTTGACCATGGCGGCTACAGGGAGTGAGATGAGCGATTCTTCTGTGATTACCAATGAGGAGGGCTGGTTAAAGCGCAGCACCAAAAGCGATCTGGGGCGGCCAAAGTTTGCCATTTTGAACCCGGAGCTGACCTATACGCTGCCAGAATATCAGACCATGTGCGGCTGTGTGGACATTATGATGCACACGATGGAGCGCTATTTCTCCCATGAGAAGGATACAGAGCTGGTGGATGCCATTGCAGAAGGTCTTTTGCGGACCATGATACACAATGCAAAAATATTGCTTACAGATCCCTGCAATTATGAAGCCAGGTCTGAGGTTATGTGGGCTGGCAGTTTATCCCACAATGGTCTTACGGGATGTGGCCGCACAGGAGACTGGGCTTGTCATCAGCTGGAGCATGAGCTGGGGGGCATGTTTGACGTTGCTCATGGAGCGGGGCTGGCAGCCGTGTGGGGGAGCTGGGCCCGATATGTATACCAGGAGGATGTGTCCCGTTTTGTGCAGTTTGCCGTGCATGTGATGGGCGTGAAGGAGAATCCGGAAAAGCCGGAGGAGACTGCTCTGGCAGGCATTGAGGCGTTGGAGGAATTTTTCCGGTCTATTCACATGCCCGTGAGTATATCTGAGATGGGAGAGAACCTGACGGAGGAGCAGATTGGAGAGCTGGCCTATAAGTGTAGCTTTATGGATACCAGAACCATAGGCGGTTTCCGTAAGCTTGACCGGGAGGATATGGCGAAGATTTACCGGATGGCCAGGTAAAATACGGATAGAAAAAAGAGGGAGCAGCAGGAGAAATAGACAACCAAAAAAGGTCTTGCATTTATACCCCTTCTGTGATACTGTATATGGTGTAGCGGCGAGAGGAAGATATACAATATCTAGTGTATCTTTGGAATAGCCGGCATTAAGCGATACAAGTATTATAGAAGGGGTATCTTATGAGCAAGCAGGAATCGGGTCTATGCCCGGAAATAATTAAAAAGAGAGACGGTAGGCCCGTGCCCTTTGACGCTCAGAAAATCAGGGATGCGGTGCAGAAGGCTAATGTGGCTGCCCAGGTGGAGGCAATCTCTCCTTTGCAGTTTGACCAGCTGATTTTGTCTATTGTGGAGGCTATTCCCCAGGGGGAAACACCGAATGTGGAGCAGGTGCAGGATATTGTGGAGGAGAAGCTTATTCAGGGCGGCTTCGCCAAGACGGCCAAGGCTTATATACTCTACCGGGCGGAACATACCAAGGTGCGCAAGTCTGAGGCGGATCTGGTAAAGATTTACCAGGAACTCACTTTTACCAGCGCGGCAGATGCGGACATTAAGCGGGAAAATGCCAATATTGATGCGGATACCTCTATGGGTACTATGTTAAAGTACGGCTCTGAGGGGGCCAATTATTTTGTAGATAATTACATTCTGCCCAAGGATATTGCAGCGGCCCATATTCACGGAGATATCCATATTCATGACAAAGATTTTTATATGCTCACAGAAACCTGCTGTCAAATTGATCTGATCAAGCTGTTCCGGGACGGATTTTGTACGGGACATGGATATATCCGGGAGCCCAAGTCTATTCAGAGCTATGCTTCCCTGGCTTGCATCGCTATCCAGGCAAACCAGAATGAGATGCACGGTGGCCAGTCTGTGCCGAATTTTGATTATGCCATGGCCCAGGGAGTGGCCATTACCTTTTGCAAGGAATATTTTAAAGCCATGGAAAAATACCTTCTTATTCGGTTTGGGTTGCCGGCGGATCAGGCAGCAGCCCGTATTAGGGAGGTGCAAACGTCCATAGGGACAGAAATTTCCATGGGACAGGCTGAGAAATATGGGGAGAAGCTGGCAGACTGGTGGTCAGGGCAGGGCCCATGGGGATTGGATCGGGAGATTTCCCGGGAGGATATTTTGCAGGCCCATGAATGTGCGGTGGATATGGCCTATCAGGAGACAGATTCCGCCACTTATCAGGCTATGGAGGCCCTGATTCACAACTTAAATACCATGAATTCCCGGGCAGGGGCGCAGGTGCCCTTTAGCTCCATCAATTACGGGACAGACCATTCTCCGGAGGGACGGATGGTAATCCGTAACCTTCTGTCCGTGACAGAGACTGGCCTGGGAAATGGGGAGACTGCCATTTTCCCTGTGCAGATTTTCAAGGTCAAAGAAGGCATCAACTATAATCCTGGGGAACCCAACTATGATTTGTTCCGGCAGGCAATCCGAACCTCGGCAAAGCGGCTTTTCCCCAATTTTAGCTTTTTGGATGCGCCTTTTAACCTGCAATATTATAAGGAAGGGGATTACAACACAGAGATTGCCTATATGGGCTGTAGAACCCGGGTGATGGGCAATCACTATGATCCCAGCAGGGAGATCACCTGTGGCAGGGGAAATCTTAGCTTTGTGTCCATCAATCTTCCCCGCATTGGCCTTGCAGCCAAGGGAAATCTGGAGGAGTTTTATCATATACTGGACAGGCGAATGGAGCTTTGTTGCCGCCAGCTGTTGCACCGGTTTAAAATTCAGTGCAGCAAGAAGTGTAGAAACTATCCCTTCCTGATGGGGCAGGGAATCTGGATAGATTCGGATGAGTTGGATCTGGATGATTCCATAGCAGAAGTTTTAAAGCATGGAACTCTGAGTGTTGGATTTATCGGCCTGGCGGAGACCTTGGTAGCCCTGACGGGAAAGCATCACGGGGAGAGCGCCGAGAGTCAGAAGCTTGGGCAGGAAATCATTGGATATATGCGCAGACGCATGGACGAAGAGTCTGAGAAAACAGGTCTTAATTTTACGCTGCTGGCCACGCCGGCGGAAGGACTTTCCGGGCGGTTTGTGCGCTTTGACAAAAAACGTTTCGGCATTGTGCCTGGGATTACAGATCGGGATTATTATACCAATTCTTTTCATGTGCCAGTATATTATCCCATTCAGGCATACCAGAAGATTCAGCTGGAGGCGCCCTATCATGCGTTGACCAATGCGGGACACATTAGCTATGTAGAGCTGGACGGAGATACAGCCAAGAATCCGGAGGCATTTGAGGCTGTGATTCGCTGCATGAAGGAGGCAGGGATTGGCTATGGTTCCGTGAATCATCCGGTGGATCGGGACCCGGTTTGTGGCTACACTGGGGTTATCGATGAGGTTTGTCCCCGCTGCGGCCGGCGGGAGGGGGAATCCGTATCTGTGGAAAAGCTGCGGCAGCTGCGGAAGCGTTATCCGGATATGCCCCGGTATTAAATCTAGAACTTGAACAATAAAAGAAAAGAGGGAAAAGAGTATGACCAGTAAGGTGACTGCTGTAGAGGGAAGCGTAGGAGAAAATGTGAAGTTTGATCGGATTCGCCGGATTACCGGGTATCTGGTGGGAACCACGGATCGTTTTAACAATGCAAAGCGGGCAGAGGAGAAGGACCGGGTAAAGCATGGCATGGGAGCTTAGGATCAGCGGAACCGTAATGGACTCCATTGTGGATGGGCCGGGCCTTAGGTATGTGATTTTTACGCAGGGCTGTCCCCATCACTGTCGGGGGTGTCAAAATCCTCAGACGCATGCTTTTGATGGGGGAAGAGTAGCAGGTTGGGAAGAGCTTTTGCAGCCTTTAGAGGAAAATCCCCTTCTGGGAGGCGTGACCTTTTCCGGGGGGGAGCCCTTTGTACAGGCAGAGCCTTTGGCACAGCTGGCCCGGGAAATCAAGGCTATGGGAAAGCATCTGATGACGTATTCGGGGTATACCTATGAGGAGCTTAGGAAACAGGAAATGAGCCGGCCGGCGGTAGGAGAGCTTTTGGACTTGGCAGACATTCTGGTCGATGGTCCCTACCGGGAGGAGGAGCGGGATTTAACGCTTCTCTACCGGGGAAGCGCCAATCAGCGGGTCATAGACTTGAAAAAAACAAGGGATTGTGGTACAGTGATTTTGTATCGGAGTGAATATTAATTTCCGGCATCCAAGCCTTAAGAGAGAGGCTTGGATTTCCTTTTGTATTTTTCCCTAAAGGCAGGAGAGAAAGTTATGGAGACAAAGGTGATAAAATTGGACTATGCCAGCCTGGACCAGGTGCTGCTTCAGGAGGCAGGCGCTGTATTGCGCCAGGGAGGACTGGTGGCCTTTCCCACGGAAACCGTTTACGGATTGGGGGGAGATGCCCTGAATCCGGAGGCAGCCAGAAAGATTTATAAGGCCAAGGGGCGCCCCTCGGATAATCCGCTGATTGTACATATTGCAAGAAGAGAGGACCTTCACAGGATTGCCCGGAATATTTCCCCTGAGGCGGAAAAGCTTATGGAGAGCTTTTGGCCAGGCCCCTTAACACTGATTTTCCAAAAAACGGAGCAGGTTCCGGCCCAGACCACAGGAGGCCTTTCCACAGTGGCAGTGCGGATGCCCCGGGATATGATTGCCTCTGCCTTTATTCAGGCCTCCGGAGGCTTTGTGGCGGCTCCCAGCGCCAATGTATCCGGGCGGCCCAGCACCACCACGGCGGCCCATGTAGAGGAGGACCTCCGGGGGCGGATTGAGATGATTCTGGATGGGGGGCAGGCTGTGATTGGTCTGGAATCCACCATTGTGGATGTGAGTGAGGAAAAGCCGGTGATCCTGCGACCGGGTGTGATTACCAGGGAGATGCTGGAGGCTGTGGTGGGAGAGATCTTGGTGGATCAGGCCCTGATTCAGCCGGGTTCAGATATAAAGCCCAAAGCCCCAGGAATGAAATATCGTCACTATGCACCCAAGGCAGAGCTGATTATAGTGGAGGGAAATTCTGAGGCAGTGGCCCGGGAGATCAACAGATTGGTGAATCAGTGGGAGCAAGAGGGAAAAAGAGCCGGAGTCCTTGCGGCCGAGGAAAGTAAAGGGCAATACTCCCAAGGGTTGGTCAAGAGTGTGGGCTCCCGTAAGCAGGAGGAGGAGATAGCCACCCATCTTTATCAGGTGCTCCGGGAGTTTGATGAGACGGAGGTTACCCGCATTTATTCGGAATCCTTTGCAGATGCCCGCATCGGGGCCGCCATAATGAACCGGCTTTTAAAGGCGGCCGGACATCGGGTGATACAGGTCTGACCAATATAGATTACCGGTTGCGGACTTTCCATTTCCGGTCCGCAGAGGACTTCTGGGAGGCCCGCTCCATGCGGACAGATTTGCCACGGATTTTTACATTGCGCATGGAATACATAACTTCCCGGGCGTGATCCTTGGGCACGTCCACAAAGGTGTATTTGTCGTGCATATCAATGGAGCCAATAAGCTTGCCGGGCAGACCGGATTCCCCGGCAATGGCACCCACAATATTTCCAGGGCCCACGCCCTGATTTTTTCCAATATTCAGGAAAAGCCGCACCATCCCTGGCTCGGCCCCTGAGGGATCACGGGGAGATTCCGGTAACGGATCGTCCCTTTCCAGATCCCGGGAGACTGGATGCAGCTTTAGCAAGGCGGCAGCCATATCCAGGGCAGAATAGGAGGATTCCTGCATCTGTCCCTGCAGCACCTCCACATAGGAGGTGAGATCGTCATTCGCAATAATATTTCCCACTTCCTGAAATAAATGATTCATACGGGTTTGGTTGACATCCTCCAGAGAGGGAATAGGTCTGTGAATGATTTTGGTCTGACAGTACCTTTGCAGTTCCCGGAGACGGTAGATTTCCCGACCGGAGATAAAGGTAAAAGCCAGGCCGCTTTTGCCAGCCCTACCAGTACGACCTATGCGGTGGACATAGTATTCGTCATCCTGGGGCAGATCATAGTTGAAGACAATATCCACATCTTCCACGTCAATCCCTCGGGCCGCCACATCCGTAGCCACCAGAATTTTTACCTTTCCCTTTCGAAAGGCCTCCATGACTCGATCCCGCTGCTGTTGCTTTAAATCCCCGTGTAGTCCCTCGGCGGGATAGCCCTGATTCTGCAAAAGGGTGGTCAGCTCATCTACAGTCCGCTTGGTATTGCAAAAGACCATGGAAAGGTGAGGAACATACATATCCAGCAGGCGGGAGAGAAGCTCCGTCTTGTGGTTGGGGCGCACATCAAAATAATATTGCTCAATATTTCGGACTGTGAGCTCCTTTTTTACCACCTTAATTAGCAGGGCATCTCTTTGATATTGTCGGGTAATCTCCAGAATGGGCTGGGGCATGGTAGCAGAAAACAGAGCCGTCTGTCTTTCCTGGGGCGTGTCCTTCAAGATGGTTTCAATATCTTCCCGAAATCCCATGTTCAGCATCTCATCCGCCTCGTCTAATATCACCGTATGGACTCGGTCTACCCGTATGGTGCGGCGACGCATATGATCCATAATGCGGCCGGGAGTTCCCACAATAATCTGGACCCCTTCTTTTAACGCCCGGATCTGCTGACCAATATCCTGTCCGCCGTAGACGGGCAGGAGACGAATGCTGTGGGTATAGGCTGAGAGCTGTCGAATCTCCCCGGCCACCTGTATGGCTAGTTCCCGGGTGGGACACAGGATCAGAGCCTGGGGATAGTAGGCAGAGGGAATCATTTTTTCCAGAACAGGGATTGCAAAGGCTGCTGTCTTGCCGGTGCCTGTTTGGGCCTGGCCGATAACGTCCCGGCCGGTGAGAAGAGCGGGAATGGTCTGTGCCTGAATCGGAGTTGCTTCCTCATAGCCCATTTCCTGAATACCCTGCAACAGAGCAGAGCTAATGTTCAATTCTTCAAATTTCATATAGATGTGCTGATCCTTTCTGAATCTGGGATTGACAGGTGATGGTAAATCAGGCCGTATGAGGCGATTGTGACAGGCAGAAAAAGCCCTAAGACCAACATCAGGGCATTATAAGCTACTACCAATTCTATGAAAGAGTTCTGATTTGACTTATTTAATTCTATTATACACAAAGAAAGGTTATATGTCTACGAAAATTCCGATGTTTTTAAAAGTTTAGAAAATAAAAAGAAAATATTATTTTTTATTAGGAAAATAAGAAAAATTTTATGGAATTGTTGAGAAAAACCGTTGAAATTAAACTTCAGAATACAAAAAAGAAGCCGTAATATTACTGGCTTCTTTTCTAAAATCCATGCAGGAGATGGGACTTGAACCCACACAGCCTTGCGACTACAGGCACCTGAAGCCTGCGCGTCTGCCATTCCGCCACTCCTGCGAACAA
>JAAWAC010000063.1 GCA_022791975.1 Lachnospiraceae bacterium
ATCATAAACGGTAGGCGGTTGGCCCCCTAAGAAAGGGGGTGGTAGAGTATGATTACATATGAAGAATTGTTTCAATTCTGCTTATTAATTGTATCTATCATCAGTCTTGTTTACAAGCTGACAAAAAAATAACCGCCCCTGGCTAAAGGTTCGCGGTTATTTTAACTTAGAACTAAGGCCAACCGTCTATCGGTAGTACCTTCTATAATTATAATACTTATTTTATTTTAAAATGTCAATCCCCTTTTCATTTCTATTTATTTCTGGGTTATCTGTTCTTCCTAGTAAATAGTCGGTAGAGCAATCTAAGTAATCTGCTATTTTAGCTAGACTTATACAAGACATTTCTTTTCCTTTTGCAAATTCAGATATCGCATTAATTCCCATATTTAAATCCGCTAGCATAGTTTTTGTATTTATTTTTTTGTATTTTAATTGTGATTTAATTCTTTTAGCAATATTTTGTGTAATATACATAATAATTTCCCTTATTTTTGTGCAAAACATAAAATCATGCTAAAACATGATTTTATGTTGATTTTCACGCTAAAACATGATATAATGTTCCTGTAAGTTAAATAAATACTCAACAAGAAAAATTTAAAAGTTTCGTGGTTATCATATCACAACATTACAAAAAGGGAAAGGGGAAATTATGAGTAAAAGAGCAGAAGAGAGCAGAGGAAAATAACATGAATGTTGAAATGGTTGTCGCTGACAGAAAAAGTTTGAATTTTTACTGTTCTACTGTTAATCGTTGTATGACCAACATTGCCAATAATATTTTAAAAATTGCAGATTCTCTTTATTGTATCCAGAGCAAAGGTCTTTTTGCCATTGATGGTTATAAGGACATTTATTCATTTGCTTCTGATAAGTTTGGTATTTCTAAATCTACTTGTTACAAATATATCGGTCTTAGGGAATTCTTCGGTTTGGAAAGTAAATTTTCTGCTTCTCAAATGATAGAGTTGCTCCCGTATGTCCGTAAAGGTTGGGATATTTCTGCAATTACTCCGGATATGAGTGTTAGGCAAATACGTCAGTTTGTTAAGGAAAATTTTCGTTTGTCCAGTCTCGACGTCGAGACTGACAAAAAATCTGATTATATAGCTCCTGCAAAGGATGCTAAAATTCAATCCTTTGTTTTCAATATCACCGATGAACTTTTCACCGGTCCTGGCAGAGCCTATGAAGCATTTTTTGCCGATATTCAGACAGCCGTTATCAATGCTCATAAGAAGTTTGGAGCAAAGTCCATTAAAATTGTTATCGAATAGGAGATAAGGGGCTCCGGCCCCTTTCCCTTAATTAAGTAGAAGAGAAGCGGAGAAGGGGCACCGGCCCCTTTCCCTATAAAGTTCAATCGCTTGAATTGTTGTCAATGTCCGGGGGCTTCGGCCCCTGGGACCCCACAATAAATTATCATATGAAAGAGAGGATATTTTTATGAGAATGACACTTTATTCCGCAGGCGTATTTCTTGGAGCAACCAAAACCGATTACATAAGGAAGTCCGACGGTCAGGCGTCCGCCTTCTATAACGTTTCTGTAAAGCAGGGCCCGGAGGTAGGGACGATTCCTTGTTCTAAGGCAATCTATGACCAGTACCAGTCTGGTTCTCTTCAAGACTTTTCAAAGTGTGACTTTGTTTCGGTTTTTGATGACAAGTACAACCGGCTCCAGGTAATGGAAGTGCAGCCTACAAAATAGAGCTTGCAGGCATTTGTCAGGCAGTCAAGGGCCAGGCCGAAGGACTGGCTAGCGGAGCCCTTTACGGCAGGACGAATGCCCGTATCATATAGCCCGGGCAAGGGGAGATGCATTTTCTACCCTTGCCCTTGTCTACCCAACGCAGTCTCCCGGCATTCTGAATTCTTCTTAAATTCTCATAAGTTCTTTTTTTCTAGTGCATTCTCGTGTGGCAAGAAGTAAAGCGGCCCCGGGGTCCCGGAGGGCCCGGGGCTGCTTTATGTTAAGAAAGTCTTTTTGACTGGCCCGGGAAATAAAAGCCCCCTCTGGGGGAGGGAGGGGGTTGGGGGGAGAGGGCGGGAAGCTGATAGAACAAAAGGAGAGGAGTGATAAAGCTATTGATATATTTGCCTTTTTCGAAGGATTTTCTATATTCTTTCACAAATTTCTTTTATTCTGTAATAAGTTCTTTATCGTTTAAAAATATATTGTATATTATGATTTTTTCTATCATGTTTTTAATTATATACTTTTCCGGTCCAGGAAAAGGAGGATTTTATTCTTAGTAATCATAGAGGAGTAGGTTATGTTTATTTATCCAGATTATCTAAAGGACGGCGCACAGTGTGTATCCTCATTTGCAGCATTACCTGATAATGAATTATGCTATGAATATATAATAATACAATCTTTATATGCGGCATTTGATGAAGTAACGGATACCATAGGATTTTCAGATTCGTGGTTATTAGGATATTTAGATTTTTATGAATCGTATTTAGAGCAAGAAATTTGTAACCGTTTATGTGAACGTTCGGTATCCTTGTCAGTTCCCCGGTATCCAATGGTTTAGGTGTTTCTGAGTTTCGACGTCGAAACCGGTTGTTATTTCAGTCTCGCCGGCGAGACTGTCCTGGTTGGTTTCTTTAGTCCCGACGTCGGGACTGGATGTCATAAGGAAGCTATAAGAAGGGTTATGAGAGTCTCGACGTCGAGACTGGATGTCACAAGGAAGCTAAGGCCCGGCCCGCGGTTATCGTCTAGTAGATGTCCCTCCTTCTAAAAAAGGTGCATTAGTAGGAGCGGGCCGTTTGGGCCTACCACACAGATATCCTGGGCCATGGCTTGCTTAGTGCACTGCCAGGTCCTGTATAGGCAGGTAGGCTTTGCCTGTCTGGCTATGCGGGCCGTTAGGAGCCGGGGTCCTCTACTTGACAATAGATACACTTAACACTCATTAAATTTTTTGTGGGGTCTATCATGTTCAATGTCAGAATTAAAAAGTTTCTTGACGCTGAACAGGTGCAGTTATTTTCTCATGTAATGCATTCCAAAGGTGAAGTATGTCGTCGCCAGGTGGATGAAGAAACAGGGGAGATAATTTCACGAAAACGCTTGAAAAAACCGGAAATCTCTGGGGAGTGGATGGATACACCCTTTACAGAGTATGAAGATGGAATCGATTATTTTTATTACATGGATGCTGTCTTGGAAGAACAAAAAGCAAAGGAGGCAAGCGCGTATCAATCTAAGTGCAGGACGGTTAGTTCTATCTATGACATAGCCCGTTCCAATGCCTGGGAGTGGTTCTTTACTTTTACCTTTAGTCCCGAAAAGGTGAATCGATATGATTATGCGGATTGTTCCAGTAAATTTTCAAAATGGTTAAATAATATTCGTCGTGTTTGCCCAGATATGGTTTACCTGGCTGTACCGGAGCAACATAATGATGGAGCCTTTCATTTTCACGGATTGTTTTCCAACGTGGACCAATTAACTTTTACGTATTCCGGAAAGCTGGATAAGAAAGGCCGATGCATATACAATATCGGTAATTACCGATGGGGATTTACGACGGCCACCCGAGTAGATGATACCTGTCGTGCTGCTTCTTATCTTTGCAAATATGTGACTAAAGATTTGTGTGCAGTGACATCAGGCAAGAAAAGGTATTGGCACTCAAGGAATGTAAAAATGCCAGAGGTAATAGAAATCTATACAGAAATGGAATTCATGGAAAGAATTCAGGTAGCCTGTTCGGGAATTGAAGATTACCACTTGAAGCAGATACATACAGCGTACACAGATGTGTTGTATATCGACATACCAATCTATACGACAAA